>JAUNHU010000008.1:55118-56958 GCA_030523825.1 Lautropia sp.
GTCACCGAATGGCGCCAGGGCGCGGAGTTCAACGAGCTGATGGTGCTGCCGGGCGACAACGACAGACAGGCCAAACTCTGCTGGAACACCCACACCGCATTCATGCGCCGTCTGCATTGCCAGGTCTGGAAACTGCCCGACGGCTGGCAGCGTGGCAAAACGATGGATCTGGACGATCAGTACGTGGTGGATGATCGCTCGATGTATGAAGGCGAAACCGGCCACCTCTACTGGCGCGGTAACGCGGATCAGGCCGCTGCAGCTGCCGCTGCACCGGCAGGAGGGGCCCAGGCAACGCCCGCAACCGACATCGGCACGGTGCCGACCGACGATACGCGCGTGGCACCGGGCGCCCCGGTGGACGTGCCGAAGCCTGCGCCGGCACAACCCGCTCCGGCTCCGACGCCGGACGCGCCTGCCCAGCCTGCGCCGGCACCGACTCCGGATGCTCCGGCTCAACCAGCCCCTGCTCCGACCCCGGACGCTCCTGCTCAGCCGGCTCCGGCACCCGATGCTCCGGCTCAACCTGCCCCCGGTACGCCCGCACAGCCAACCCCGGCACCGGATGCACCAGCCCAACCGGCTCCCGCGCCTGATGCACCGGCTCAGCCTGCTCCGGCACCAGAAGCGCCTGCCCAGCCGGCACCGGAAGCTCCCGCACAACCGGCCCCTGCGCCCGATGCACCGGCTCAGCCAGCACCAGCACCTGAGGCCCCGGCAAAGCCCGCCCCGGCTCCGGCAACTGACGCTGCTGCGCCAGCTCCGGCCCCCGAAGCTGCGCCTGCCCACTGATTGGCATGCGTCGCTGGTGTGTCACCCACAGGTGACACATCCCGGCACGGCACTTCGCCTTCGAGGCGAGGTGCCGTTTTTTTCGCTCTGCCATCGTCCCTTTATTGCCACATGAAACGGCCGCCCTGCTGACCATATCCGGCCTCAATGAGGCTTGCAAACCACTTCAGACAAAGATTTTTGCATTGTTAACATAAGAAAATTTATCAGCAAACTTTTGGCGCTGTAGTTATCGGTGCAGTGTGCAATCCGTGCACTGATTTCGCAGGAGAAGCGAAAAAATGTTGAAGAACAAGCTGTCATTTCCTCTTTCCGCCGCAGCCCTTGCCGTGCTGCTGGCCGCCTGCGGCGCCGATTCGGGCAACCCTGGCAGTAGCGACGCGGCGCCCAAGGATGTGCCCGCCCCGGTCGCTGAAAAAGCCCCTGCCGATCAGGGTCCGCTGATCGACGCCAACGGCGTGCAAGGCATCCTGCTGTTGAGCATGCTCGATCACCGGACATGCCATCACACAGCGCTGAAACCGGCTGGCTCCCACGACGGGCCGCAAATCGGCACCGACCCGGCCGATGTGAACGACATCAAGGCCCATGTCGCCGTGGAGTCTTCCTGGTACAGGCTGAAGCCGGGCGCAACCCCACCGGTTGGCGCAGTCGGCCAGGATGTCACCTGCTCCAGCGCATATGCCTATCACCCCATGATGGGAGGCAATCGGGCCTTGGTGCAGGAAACCCAAGCCGACGTGTTCAGAGGAGTGCCGGATCTGAGCACGTTGCGACCTTTCCCTGCAGTGCGCACCTCGACGCCGATCGGGCTTCACGGGCATGTCACGCTGGGAGACACCCAACACGTCACGGTGGATAGGGATCGGGTGATTCTGAATCTGGTGAATCCGGGCGGGTTCTCGTTCTCCACCACGGAGCGCGTGCCCTACGGCATGCTCGCGCAATGGGGGCGGGGAGAGAACTACACCCAGCTTCTGCTGTTGCCCGCCGACAATCACCAGCAGGCCAAGCTCTGCTGGAACGTCTACCTCAGCGAGGCTCGCCG
>JAUNHU010000290.1 GCA_030523825.1 Lautropia sp.
ACGACCTTGATGACCTCGACCTTCTTCTCGCCGGCAGCGGCCAGAACGACGGTGAATTCGGTCTGCTCTTCAGCAGCAGCACCACCAGCAGCGCCGCCAGCGGCCGGAGCGGCCACAGCGACAGCAGCGGCAGCAGCCGACACGCCGAATTTCTCTTCCATCATCTTGATCAGTTCGGACAGTTCCAGCACGGTCATGCCGGCAACGGCGTCCAGGATGTCTTCTTTGCTCAGTGCCATTTGGATTGACTCCAGTTATTCGATTGTGTTGTGTTGTCGGGTTTGATCCGACAGTCGTTCAGAAATGCGCGGGGGCGATCAGGCTTCCTGCTTGTCGCGCACGGCGGCCAGGCCACGGACAAACTTCGTCGGCACCTCGTTGAGGGTACGAACGAAGGTCGCGACCGGTGCCTGCATCGTGCCCAGCAGCTTGGCCAGCAGCTCTTCACGGCTCGGCATGGTGGCAAGGGCTTGCACACCAGCGGCGTCCATGACCGAATTCGGCATGGCACCACCTTTCACGACGAGCTGATCGTTAGCCTTGGCGAAGTCGGCCAGCAGCTTGGCGGGCGCAACCGGATCTTCCGAGATACCGTACATCAGCGGGCCGACCATGCGGTCGGACAGGCCTTCATACGGCGTCCCCTGGACGGCGCGACGCACCAGCGTGTTTTTCAACACGCGCAGATACACACCCGATTCCCGTGCCTGCTTGCGCAGCTGGGTAATCTTCTCGACTGTCAGACCACGGTATTCGGCGATGACGATCGAGCCAGCCTTTGCCACTTCGGCACTGACTTCCTCGATGACAACCGCCTTCTCATTGCGATTGAGAGCCACGGTCTTTCCTTGATAAAAATGACGGTCGCACTTGCGCACTTCCGTCGTTGACTACACGGCGACCAGGTGTGAAGCCTTCTGCCGCGGTGACTGCCTGCAAGACCGCCGGAGGAAAAACCTGCCGGACACCTTCACGAAACAGCACCACAATCGAACACTTCAATCTTCAGGACCGCCATCTGCGTATGGCGTCTGGTTCGCCGCGGGTTTTGCCCGACGACGCCAGACGTTCAAGATCGGCATCCCTTGACGGAATCGATCCCATACGGTCTTTGATAACCCGCACCCAAGGGTGCGGCCCAAAGCACGCTGGAATCCGGCCGAAAAGCAATTGCCGAGCCGGATTCCAAAATTCTTGCAAGGGGCTGCCATCCAACTGATTGCCGGATGGCAGAGGGCCTGGAAAGACGGGCATCAGCCCCGTCATCAGTGCCTTGCCCCTGTCTGGCAGCAAGCGCCAGCGCGCAATGCTACCACCAACCCGCGATATCAGGCTGCTGCGGGCGGATTCACCGAACCCGTATCAACCTTGACGCCCACACCCATCGTGCTGGACACGGCAACCTTGCGCAGGTAGAGACCCTTGGAAGTGGCCGGCTTGGCGCGATTCAGCGCACCAATCAGGGCAACCAGGTTTTCCTGCAGGGCTTCCACGTCGAACGAGGCACGGCCGATGGTGGAGTGGATGATACCGGCCTTGTCGGTACGGTACTG
>JAUNHU010000291.1 GCA_030523825.1 Lautropia sp.
GGGCATGAGGCCCGCTGAATGTGCATCAGCGGGCTGTGTCTTCAATCCTGAAGACGAGGCATCAGCGTGTCTTGGCGATGATGGCGCCACCCCAGGGGGCCAGCACCACGCGGCCGAGGCGGTTGATGTCGGCACCACTCACACCGCTGCCGGTGTCGATGACGCCGTTCTTCCACGCACGCGGCAGTTCGAAACTGGCTTTCTTGCCGCTGAAGTTGAAGACGCAGAGCAGCGTGTCGCCCTCGAACTTGCGTTCGTAGGCCAGCACCTGTTCGTGCTTCGGCAGCAGTTTCAGATCGCCCTTGATGAGTGCCGGGTGCTGCTTGCGCCAGGCCAGCAGTTGCCGGTAGTAGTTCAGCATCGAGCCCTTGTTCTTTTCCTGCTGGTCTGCGGCCAGGGCGCGATGTTCTGCAGGAACCGGCAGCCAGCTCTTGTCGGCGGTGCTGAAGCCGGCCTGTGCAGGCTGTTTTTCCCACGGAAAGGGCGTGCGGCAACCGTCGCGTCCGCCGGCCTCGGGCCACATCGTGATGCCGAACGGGTCCTGCAGATCTTCAAAGCGCAGCTCGGCTTCGGGCAGGCCCAGTTCATCACCCTGATAGATGCAGGGGCTGCCGCGCAGCGTGAGCTGCATGGCTGCGGCCAGCCGTGCCACGGCCTGTGCCGACTCCTTGCCTTCGGGGGCGCCCCAGCGGGTGACGACGCGCTTGCAGTCGTGGTTGGCAATGGGCCACGAGGGCCAGCCATCACCGACGATGCGGCCGAAACTGGCCAGCAGCTGATGCAGGTGGGAAGCTGAATGCGCAGCGCGCAGCAGCTCGAAACTGTAGGCCATGTGCAGCTTGTCGCCGCCCGAGGTGTACTCGGCCATGATCTCCAGATCGCCGTGCTCGGCACCCACTTCGCCCACCATCGTGGTGTTGGGGTATTTGTCGAGCAGGTCGCGCATGCGCTTCAGGAACGCGATGTTTTCCGGCTGCGTCTTGTCGTGCAGGTGCCACTGCCAGGTGTAGGGGTTGGCCTCGACCACGCCTGTGGCCTCTCCCTTGCGCGGGGCACGGCTGGGGTTGTCCTGCAGTGTCTTGTCGTGAACATAAAAATTCACGGTATCCAGACGGAAGCCGTCCACGCCCAGATCCAGCCAGAATTTCATGTCGGCCAGCACGGCATCCTGCACCTTGGGATTGTGGAAATTCAGGTCGGGCTGGCTGGTGAGGAAGTTGTGCAGGTAATACTGCTTGCGGCGCGTGTCCCACTGCCAGGCGCTGCCACCGAAAACCGACAGCCAGTTGTTGGGCGGGGTGCCGTCCTTTTTCGCGTCGGCCCACACGTACCAGTCGGCGCGGGCATTGGTGCGGTTCTGGCGGCTTTGCTCGAACCACGGATGCTGGTCGGAGGTGTGTGACAGCACCTGGTCGATCATCACCTTCAGGCCCAGCTCGTGCGCACGGTTCAGCAGGGCCTTGAAATCGGCCAGCGTGCCGAACATCGGGTCCACGTCGCGGTAGTCGGACACGTCGTAGCCGAAGTCCTTCATCGGGCTCTTGAAGAAGG
>JAUNHU010000085.1:0-3969 GCA_030523825.1 Lautropia sp.
CCAAGCTGTTCGGCAAGCGATGTATTGCCACCATTCATGGTCTGGACTGGCAGCGTGCCAAGTGGGGTGGCTTTGCCACCCGCTACCTGAAGTTTGGCGAATGGGTGGCGGCACGTTTCTCCGACGAACTGATCGTGCTTACCGAAGGCGCGCAGCAGTATTTCCGTGACACCTACGGCCGCGAGAGCACCGTCATCCCCAACGGGGTGGAGCGCCCGGAAGTCGTCGAGCCGGCCATGATCCGCAACAAGTACGGTCTGGAAAAGGATGGCTACATTCTTTTTCTGGGGCGTATCGTGCCCGAGAAAGGCATCCAGTACCTGATTGATGCGTACTCGCGCCTGAATACCGACAAGAAGCTGGTGATTGCTGGCGGCAGTTCCGATACCAGCGATTTCATGGCCGACCTGAAGCGGCGCACCGAGAACAACAAGAACGTCATCTTCACCGGCTTTGTGAAGGGGCGGCTGCTGTCGGAGCTGTTCAGCAACGCCTACATCTATGCGTTGCCCAGCGATCTGGAAGGCATGCCGCTGAGCCTGCTGGAAGCGATGAGCTACGGCACCTGCAGCCTCATTTCCGATATCGAAGCCTGCACGAGCGTGGTCGCAGATCCGGCCACCGGCAAGCGCTGGGCATCCGTCTTCCGCAAGAGCGATGTGGACGACCTGCAGAAAACCCTGCAGCGGCTCATCGACAACCCGGCCGAGGTTCAGGAAATCCGCAGCGGCTGTGCCGATTTCATCTGCAACAAGTACAGCTGGGACGAGGTGTTCGAGAAGACTGCCGAGCTTTACCAGAAGAAGGGCGCCTGAGTCTTTCCGGCTTTGTCCCTTCTCCATGAAAAAAACCGTGCCCGGGCGATCCGGCACGGTTTTTTTTCATGGGCGCCTGTGCTATACCAAGAGCTGTTCTGTGGAGGGAAGTCATGGTCAGCGAAGGTTCTTGCTGCTGCGGGCATGGATGCGCCGGTGCTGCGCCTGCGTCGGATGGTGAGGCGACGGCGCCTGATGGCGCTTTCCGTTTCTACCGGATTGCCAACATGGACTGCGCCAGTGAGGAGGCCGAGATCCGGCATGCGCTGGCAGACATGGTGGGCGTGCATGCCCTGAAGTTTCGTCTGGCCGAGCGGGTGCTGGGCATTGCGGCCGATGAGGCCGTGCTGCCGCAGGCACTCGATGCCATTCGCCGCAATGGCTTCAGGCCGGAGGCGCTGGCGGTGGCTGCTGGCCGCCCGTCTGCCGGGGCGGCTGGCCCTGCCGATGGCGCGGCGCACATGCCGCCTATGAGTTTCTGGCAGCGCTGGGGCAAATTGCTGCTGGCGCTTGGCTTTGCGCTGTCGGCCGAGGTCGTGGCGCTGATCGGCGGGCACGGCCTGGTAGCAACGGCAGTCGGCATGCTGCTGGCCGCTGTTGCCATCGGCCTTTCGGGGTTGTCGGTCTATGTGAAGGGCTGGGCGGCGTTGCGTCAGGGGCGGCTGAACATCAATGCGCTGATGAGCGTGGCGGTGACGGGCGCTTTCCTGATCGGGCAGTGGCCCGAAGCGGCGATGGTGATGTCGCTGTATGCGCTGGCAGAGGCCATCGAGGCCCGGGCGGTGGATCGTGCGCGAAACGCCATTCAGGCGCTGATGGCGCTGGCGCCCGACGAGGCTGAGGTGTGGCAACCGGAAGAAAAGCGCTGGCTGCGTGTGGCTGCTGCCGACGTGATGGTGGATGCGCGGGTGCGTGTCCGCCCGGGTGAGCGCATTCCGCTCGATGGCGAGATCGTGCGCGGGCAGAGTGCGCTCGATCAGTCGGCCATTACCGGCGAGAGCCTGCCGGTGGACAAGGGGCCCGGTGATGAGGTCTTTGCAGGCACGATCAATCAGACGGGCGAGCTGGAAATCTGCGTGACGGCACGGGCAGCTAACAGCACGCTGGCCCGCATCATTCATGCGGTGGAAGAAGCGCAGGCATCGCGTGCGCCCACCCAGCGTTTCGTCGACCGCTTTGCGGCCGTGTATACCCCGCTGGTTTTCGTGCTGGCCATGATGGTGGCGGTGCTGCTGCCGCTGCTGGGCGATAGTGGCTGGATACAGGCGCTTTACAAGGCGCTGGTGCTGCTGGTGATTGCCTGCCCGTGCGCGCTGGTCATCTCCACGCCGGTGACGGTGGTGAGCGGGCTGGCTGCGGCGGCGCGCCGCGGCATCCTCATCAAGGGGGGCGCCTTTTTGGAGCAGGCCCGTGAAGTGCGTGCGCTGGCGCTGGACAAGACCGGCACCCTTACTACCGGGCGGCCCGTGCTGGTGGCCGTGGAAAACCTGGCCGATGACAGGGACGAATCGCAACTGCGCCAACTGGCCCACAGCCTGGCTGTGCGTTCGGATCATCCGGTGTCGCGTGCCATTGCCGAGGGGCTGGCTGACGGGTCTGCTCTGGAGGTGACGGATTTCGAGGCGGTGGCCGGGCGTGGCACGCAGGGGCGGGTGGGCGAACGCCGCGTTGCGCTTGCCAATCATCGCTGGGTGGAGGAACGCGGGCAGTGCAGTGCCGGGCTGGAGGCACTGCTGGCGACGCATCAGGCGGCTGGGCGCACGGTGACGCTGCTGGTGGATGATGAGGGGGTGCTGGCCCTGCTGGCTGTGGCCGACACGATGCGGCCGGACACGCCCGCCGCCGTGGCGGCATTGAAGGCGCAGGGCATCACGCCGGTGATGCTGACCGGGGACAACGAAGCCACGGCACAGACGGTGGCGGCACAGGCGGGCATTGCGGTGGTGAGGGCCAATCTGCTGCCCGAAGAAAAGTTGCAGGCCATTGCTGGCCTGCAGGAAACGCACGGCGTGACGGCGATGGTTGGTGATGGCATCAACGATGCACCGGCACTGGCGCGAGCCGATATCGGTTTTGCGATGGGCGCTGCCGGCACCCACACGGCGATGGAAGCAGCCGATGTGCTCATCATGAACGACGACCTGCAGCGTGTGTCGGAGACGGTGGCGCTGTCGCGCCGCACACATGCCGTGCTGTGGCAGAACATCGTGCTGGCGCTGGGCATCAAGGCGGTGTTTCTGGTGCTGGCGGTATCTGGCAATGCCTCGATGTGGATGGCGGTGTTTGCCGACATGGGAGCCAGCCTGCTGGTGGTGTTCAACGGGCTGCGCCTGCTGCGGCAGCGGTTCGATCGCTGATCTGAGGCGGCCGCTGGGCGTGACCGTTCGGGGCGACGATGAAACCTTCGGGTGCGTCGGCTTGACACTGTCGTGAAGCCGGTTTCGGGAAGATGAGGAGACGGTAACATGCAGTAATAACTCTTATTCTCATCTCATGTTTCATTCGTTATCCGGAGTGCTTATGGGCGACGACGCCAGGGTGAACGCAGGTCGGCGCAGGATGCTGCTGGGGCCGGGGGGCGTTGCGGCAACCGGGATGCTGGGCATGGGCCTGTTTCGGGACGCCCTGGCTGATGAAGGCCGGCGCCGCAGGGGTGGTGATGACAAGGCATCGCGCGTGCAGTACCGGCGGGTGATTCCGGCGCGCGGTTATGCGTTCTTCGATGACAGCGGCAAGCTGGAGCCGCTGAACTTCATGCGCCGCGCCCTGGGGGACGATGATGTGGCCATCGAGATTGCGTATTGCGGGGTGTGCCATTCCGACATTCATGCGGCGCTGGGCCATTGGGGTGAGCGCCGCATTCCGCAGGTGCCCGGCCAGGAGATCACGGGGACGGTGGCCGCCGTGGGCCGTCGGGTGCGCAGGTTTCGCGTGGGAGATCGCGTGGGGGTGGGGCCGATGGTGGGCTCGTGCGGCCATTGCGCAGACTGCCGTTCAGGACAGGCGCAGTATTGCGCCGTGGATGGTGGCGTGGTCTTCACCTATGGTGCCACCACCTCGGATCAGCGTGATCCGGGCGGCTTCACGCAGGGCGGCTACGCCAACCGCATCGTGGTGAAGGATGATTTCGTGGTGAAGCTGCCCGATGCGCTGA
>JAUNHU010000085.1:4069-11909 GCA_030523825.1 Lautropia sp.
GCCAACCGCATCGTGGTGAAGGATGATTTCGTGGTGAAGCTGCCCGATGCGCTGAGCCTGGAAGATGCGGCACCGATGCTGGGCGCTGGCACTGCCGTCTATTCGCCGCTGAAGCACTGGAAGGTGGGCAAGGGCAGCCGGGTCGGCATCGTTGGTCTGGGCGGGCTGGGGCACATGGGCGTGCAGATTGCCCGGGCGATGGGCGCCGAGGTGACGGTGTTTACCACCTCGCCCGACAAGGAGGTGGATGCCGAGCGTTTTGGCGCACGCCGTGTGGTGGTGAACCATGATGTGAACCAGATGCGTGATCTGGTGCGCCACTTCGATTTCATGCTGGCAACCGTGCCCTATCAGTTCGATATCGACCCGCTGCTGGGCACCCTTAAACGGGATGCCACGCTGTGCATGGTGGGCATCAGCCGGCAGGGCACGCCTCATCAGCTGAATGCGTTCCCGGTGGTGCGCAATCGCATTGCCTTTGCGGGCTCGCTGTTCGGCTCGATGGCCGAGACGCAGGAAATGCTGAAATTCTGCGTGAAGCACGCCATCAAGCCGCAGGTGACGCTCATCGTGCCTGAGGAAATCAATGAGGCGTGGCCGAAGGTGGTGGACAGGTCGGTGCGTTATCGTTATGTGATCGACATGCGGGGCTTTGGCTGAGCGTTGTGCTGGTATGGCGTGGCATGCCCGCTGATTTGCAACCGTGCCCCGACAGGGCCTGGTTGCCAGGTGCGTTCACGGCGTGCAACCGGCGTGCTGCCACGGATTTTCGGTGAGCAAATGGCCGTTGCCGCGGTCTAGAATGATTCCCGGTTGATGGCGCAGCAGGTGCATGCCTGTGCGTGTGGTGCCGTCCTGAGCACATCTTTTTCTGGAATTTTCATGCCTTCGATAAAACCCGACTGGCATCCCGCTTCGTGGCGGAGCAAACCTGCCCGTCAGATGCCCGAATATCCTGATGCAGGCCATGTGGATGCCGTGTGTGCGCAATTGCGCCGCTTTCCGCCGCTGATCTTTGCCGGTGAAGTAAGCGCCCTGAAGGCGCAGCTTGCCGAGGTGGCTGCGGGTCGGGCCTTTCTGTTGCAGGGTGGTGATTGCGCCGAGAGCTTCGACATGCTGGACGGCGAGGCGGCGCGCGAAACCTTTCGCGTGATGTTGCAGATGGCGGTGGTGCTTACCTATGCCGCTGCACAGCCGGTGGTGAAGGTGGGGCGCATTGCCGGGCAGTTTGCCAAGCCCCGTTCGGCCGACACCGAAACCCGCGATGGTGTGAGGCTGCCCAGTTATCGGGGCGACATCGTCAACGGTGCGGAATTCACGCCCGAGGCTCGTATACCCGACCCGGATCGGCTGCTGCGGGCCTATTCGGCCAGCGCATCCACGCTGAACCTGCTGCGTGCGCTGGCAGGCGGCGGTTTTGCCGATCTGCATCAACTGCATGCGTGGACCTCCGATTTCGTGCGCGAGAGCCCGCAAGGGCAGCGTTATCAGGAACTGGCCGACCGCATTGGTGAAACGCTGGCCTTCATGGCTGCCTGTGGCATCAGCTCGGAAAATTCGCCGCAATTGCGCGCGGTGGATGTGCATACCTCGCACGAGGCGCTGCTGCTGCCTTATGAGGAAGCGCTGACGCGGCCGGGTGAGGGCGCCGATGCGGGCAAATGGATTGGCGCATCGGCACACATGCTGTGGCTGGGCGAGCGCACGCGGCAACTGGATGGTGCGCACATCGAATATCTGCGCGGCATTGCCAACCCGGTGGGCGTGAAGGTTGGCCCCACGGCTACGCCGGAAGACGTGCTGGCACTGTGCGACGCGCTGGACCCGGCGCATGAGCCGGGCAAGCTGGTGCTGATTACCCGCATGGGGGCTGGCAAATTGCCGCAACATCTGCCGGCGCTGGTGCGGGCGGTGCGCGATGCAGGCCGGCCTGCCATCTGGTGCTGCGACCCCATGCACGGCAATACGGTGACGAGTTCTCGCGGACTCAAGACACGTGATTTCTCGAACGTGGTGCAGGAAGTGCGGGAGTTTTTCGCCGTGCATGCCGCCGAGGGCACGGTGGCGGGCGGCGTGCATGTGGAGCTTACCGGTCAGGACGTGACCGAGTGCCGCGGTGGCGGGCAGAACCTGACCGATGACTGCCTGCAGGCGCGCTACACCACGGCGTGCGACCCGCGCCTGAACGGTTCGCAGAGCCTGGAGCTGGCGTTCCTGATTGCGGATCTGTTGAAGGGGCAGCGGGGGTGATGTAGCCTGCTTCCTTGCAGGAGCCCGTGTGCAGACGGGCTGTACTTTCCGTGTTTCTGTGCAGGATGATGGCGGTTCATGCTGATGCGTGTTGCATCAGCATGTGCAGAAACGCCTTGCGTGCGGCGCTTGCCTGCCCTCGGGCATTGCGCACAATGAAATCGACTGCGCCGAGGTTGGGCAGGGTGTGGGGCCCCAGCCGGCGCAGCGGCTTCAACCCGCCAGCTTTAACCTGACTTTCGGCCAGGGCCGTAATGCCCAGCCCCGCGAACACGGCGTCACGGATGCTGGCGTAGCTCTGGCCGTCGTATGCCACTTTCGAGGCAATGCCGAGCGCATCGAGCTGGCGGATGAGGTGGCGCCGATAGACGCAGCCTTCATGCAACAGCACGAGGGGAAGGGGTTGCTGGCCTTCCCATCGAAACCCAGGGCCAGAGGCCCAGACAAGTGATTCGCGTCGCAGGACATGGCCCGGGCCGGATGACGGTGAGCGGGCAAGCTGTTTGGTCAGCGCCAGATCGAGTTCGCCGTCCAGCAGGCGTTTTTCGAGGCGGATGGAAAAATCCGATACGGCCCTGACATCGCACTCGGGGTGCGCCTGCCTAAAACGGCTGATCAGCGCATGGAGCCAGCCGATGTCCACATCGTCCATCACGCCGATGCGAATGCGGCCGGAAATGGCCTGCGTGCCAAAGGACTCACAGGCATCATCCACCGTCGACACGATCTTGCGTGCAAGCGGAAGCAGGCGCTTGCCGGTATCGGTGAGCCCCTCCACATGACCACGGGTGCGATGAAGCAGGCGCGTGCCCAGCACGTCTTCCATACCCTGTATTTGCCTTGTCAGCGTGGTTTGCGTTCGGTGCAGCATCTGGGCGGCGGTGGTGAAGCTCTGGTGTTCGGCAATGAGCAGAAAGGTTCTGAACTGGTCGAGGGTGAGCTTGCGCAGGTCTCCGGTCATGATGCGCTCCGTGCATTTTGGCTCCGCATATTTCATTTTACGCATGTCGTGTCGAAATCTACACTGCCTCGGCTGGTAGCTGGTTGGCAGGAGTGCGGCGTGCTTTTCATTGCTGCACCCTCCGTCTGGTCTTTGAATTTCGCGTGAGGTGTGCATGCTCCAGATCGTTGCGCCGGTTTTTCTCGTTGTCCTGGCTGGCTACGTTTTCGGGCGAATGAATGCCGTTTCGGCCGAGGCCGAGAAGCTGCTGAACACCTATGTGCTGTATGTGGCCCTGCCGGCATTGCTGTTCCTGCCGGTTGCGCAGGCCAGTCCGTCTGATCTGGCTCGCGTGGACTTCGTGGTTGCCACGTTGTCTGGCATCGTACTGGCCTACTTGCTGGGCGTGTGGACAGCGCGGCGCAAGGGGGCGAAAGGGGCTGCTGTCTCGCTGGTGGGGATGGGAGCCTGCTATGGAACCACGGGATACATGGGAATTCCCATTCTGATTGCTGCCTATGGAGCAGAGGCAGCGGTGCCCGCTGCAATTGCGACGGTTCTGCACAATGTGCCCGTGATCATGGCGGTCATCATCAGTCATGAAGTGGGGCGCGTGCAGGGGGGCGGAGGCATTGGCAGGACGGTGTTTTCCGCCTTTTCGACGACGCTGAGGAACCCGCTGACGCTTGCGGTGCTGGCGGGTGCCGTTTTTTCCGTGCTGCGCGTGCCATTGCCGGAGATGCTGCGATCATTTGCCGCATTTCTTGGAAACGCGGCCGGACCCACAGCGTTGTTTGCACTGGGGCTTGGCCTGGCAAAAATACGTTTGTCTGCTGAAGTCTTGCGCGAAACGTCCGGGTGGCTGACGCCGGTGGTTCTGGTCAAACTGATCGTTCAGCCTTTGGTGACGGCTTTGGTGCTGATGCTGTGTTTTGGTGCCCGTGAAGGCGTGTGGTTTGCAACGGCCATCATCATGGCGGCTCAGCCCGTTGGTGCAGGGGTTTACGTGTTTGCCTCGCGTTATGGCTTCTTCGCACGGGAAAGCTCGATGGCAATCGTGATTTCCCTGCTGGTTGGCATGGGCTCGATGACCTTGCTGCTTGAGTTGCTGGCTTCTGCGGCGCAGGGGTGAATGCGGCATGGTGAAGGAAGCGTCATCATGACGAGCCCGGCCGTGAGCACGACCTGGCTGGCCTGTCTGGTGCTGGCCGGTGCCGTGGCGATGCGTTCGGTGATGGGGGTGTTTGCACGCGAGCTGGGGCAGCATGTGGACCTGATGATGCAGATCTTTCTGCGTGCTCTGCTGGGCACGCTGATCCTGTTCGTGCTGTGTCATCGGGTGATCGACGTTGGCAAGTTATGGCGGATCAATCGTGCAGAGGCGGCAAATCTTGCTGCCCGTGCGGTTGCGATGTTTGTGGTGGGTGTGGCGCTGGGCAGCTACGCCTTCATTCACGGCAACTATGTGACGACCACGCTGATTCTGGCACTGCCGACGACAGCGCTTGTCAGTCGGGTCGTTCATCGTGAAGCGATGTCATGGAAGGCGTTGGTCTGTGTGCTGCTGTCTTTCGTGGGGGCGGCCATCATCATCCTGAAGGACGGGCAGACACTGCGTTTCGATTGGCCGCTGGTCTGCGCCCTGCTGGCTGCGTTGTCGATGTCGTGGGGCATTCTCGCGGCGAGGCGTCAGTCGGCATTGCTGAGCAATATCGAGGCCACGCTGTTCATGATGGTGGTGTCCACGCTGGTGTGCCTCCTGCTGGTGCTACCGTCGGTGATGGTGGCCGGTAGGATTCCACGGATACCGATGGAGGCATGGGTGTTGGCTGCGCTGGCGGGGGCGGCTGGCGTGGCTTTCATTTTCATGAGCAATCATGCGGCACCACGGTTGCATGGCGCCACCACCAACAACATTCTGGCGTTGCAGCCGTTTTTTGGTGCGCTGATAGGCTACGTGGCGTATGGCGATGTCCTGTCGCTGCAGGAGCTGCTGGGTGGGGCGCTTATCATCGCGTCAGCGTTCTGGCTGGCAAATGGGCGGCAGCGCTAGCCGGGTTTGCTACGTGCATCATGACATGAAGATGCTTCATGATTTGCTCGTGATTCCGGGCGTGTTCTCTGTTGATTTGGAAGCCCGGGTCATGGTGGTGTGGAAGGGTTTGCATCACGCAGTGGCGATGCGGGTCTGGAAAAGGCAAACAGCATGCTGCCCAGGGTGGCGAGTGCCATCAGCCAGCACATGATGGCGGGGGTGATGGTGTCGAAGCCGGCGAGGGCGATGGAGGGCAGTACGCCGCTGCCATATTGCATGGCGCCGAGCAGGGCTGCGCCGGTGCCGGCCATGTGGGGCACGCCTTCGAGTGCCTTCACGTTGGCGCAGGCGGAGATGACGCCGTTGGTGGAAAAGAAGGTCAGCATGCCGGTGGCGATGAGTGGCAGGCCGCCGATGTCGAGCGTGGCGCACAGGGCCGTGATGAAGGCGGTGAGGGTGGCGATGAGTGTGGCGCGGCGCAGCAGGGTGTCGAGATCGTATTTGCGCACCAGTTGGCGATTGACGAAGCTGACGGCCATGACGCCGAGGATGTTCATGGCAAACAGCCAGCCGTAGTGCTGCGGGCCCACGCCAAAGTGCTCGATGTAGACGGCGGGTGAGCCGGCGAGAAAGGCGAAGACGGCCACGTAGAACAGGGTGACGCAGAGTACCGGGCGCATGTAGGCGCGATTGCCGAGCAGGGTGATGTAGCCGGTGAAACTCTGCGCGAGGGGTTCGACGCGGCGCCGGGAAGGCGGCAGGCTTTCGTCCAGCCGGATGACGGCGAGAAACAGGGTGCCACCGATGACGGCCAGCAGCCAGAAGATGCCTGTCCAGTGACCGAGGTGCACGATGTAGCCACCGATGAGCGGGCCGATGATGGGCGCCACGGCCATGATGGCGGTGAGGGTGGACATCATCCGCGCGCCTTCCTGCGGGGAATAGAGGTCGCGGATCATGGCGCGGGCCAGCATGGGGCCGACGCAACCGCCCAGTGCCTGAAAGACCCGCCAGAGCACCATCGTGGTGATGTTGTCTGCCAGTGCGCAGCCGACGGAGCCGATGGCAAACAGCGCCATGCCGATGTAGAGCGGCAGTTTGCGGCCGATGCGGTCGCTGATGGGGCCCCAGAAGATCTGTCCGATGGCAAAGCCGAGGAAATAACCGGTGATGGTCAGCTCCACGTCGCCGCGCAGGTCGGCTGCCATGTGCGGCATGGCCGGCAGGTAGATGTCGGTGGACAGCGAGGTGACGGCAAGCAGGGCGCCGAGGGTGGCGAGCAGGACGGGCAGGTTGCGCGGGGCTGGCGGCGTGGGAGCGGACATTGACGACCTGGAAAAACGGGCGCCCGGTGTGGCGAGTTCTTCATGATGCCACGAGACCGGCGTCGTCCTGCCACGGGTCAGGGCTGGTAGTGATATCGGCAGGAAAGCACGATCAGGTCGTCATCGGTGGTGCGATAGACGAGGCGGTTGATCTGGTCGATGCGACGTGACCAGTAGCCGGTGAGGTTGCCGGTGAGGGGTTCGGGTTTTCCGGTGCCCGCAAAGGGGGTGCGACTGCTTTCCGTCAGCAGCAGATTGATGCGTTTGAGCGTTTTGCGGTCCTGGCCGTGCCAGTACAGGTAGTCATCCCAGGCGGAAGGGAGGAAACGGATCGCACGGCTCATGGTTCGAGCAGGTTGCGTTCTTCGGCCTGCCCTGCCCGGTCTTCGGCGATGGCTTGCATCAGCCGCTGCGCATTGGCCGGGCTGCTGAGCAGGTGCAGCGTTTCCATGATGCTGTTGTAGCTGGATTCCGAGAGGATGACGGCATTTTCGCCGTCACGACGGTGGATGAGCGTGGCGTCACAATCGGCCACCACGCGATCAATGACGTTCTTGAACTGGCTGCGCGCTTCGCTGAAGTTGATGACCTGCATGGGATGGGCACCATCACGATATTTGTACAAGATATCGTACAACTCTGGCGGCCGGCAAGTCAATGCTGAACATGCCGGGCGGCGGGCAGCCAGTGCCGGGCGAGTTCATCCGCCCGTGGATCAGCGGAGCATGATGCGGCCGGGTGTTGTCCCTGATGGCAGGCTGTCGTCGTGGATCAGTTGCGCCGGAACAGCACGAGGGCCAGCGCACTGGCGGACAGCATCATGGCGAGCCACTGGCGCGGGCCGAGGGGTTCACCGAGGGCGATGGCGCCGGAGATCATGGCGACCATCGGCACCATGATGGGCGACAGGGATAGCACCTGGGCGGGCAGCCAGCCGACGAGGGTGAACCACAGGAGGTTGCCCAGCAGCATGGGAAAGATGGTGATGTAGAGGATGCTGCCGATGGAGGCGGCCGAGGGCATGAACCACTGGTAATCGCCGTAGTGCAGGGCGCCGATGATGACCGGGATGGCGGAGATGAGCAGTTGCCAGCCGGTGAGAACCATGACAGGAACCGGAATCGGCTTGTATTTGAGCAGCACGGTGCCCAGTGCCCAGCCGGCGCCGGAGAGCAGCCCGTAGAACAGGCCCAGCGGCGCATCGGCATAGGCGGCGAAGGCCGGAATCATCAGGGTGATGACGGCTGCGGCGCCGAGCAGCAGGGCGAGCAGTTGGCGTGCGCCGAATCG
>JAUNHU010000086.1 GCA_030523825.1 Lautropia sp.
TTCTCGATGTTGTCGGCACCGAGGCTCGGGCCGATGGTGCGTTCCTCGATGATGTCCATCGGGGCGGCCAGCGCGCCGGCACGCAGCAGCAGGGCCAGGTCACTGGCGTTCTTGGGCGAGCCCATGCCGGTGATCTGGAAGCGGCTGCCCAGCTCCGACTGGATGGTGGCAACCGTGAGGACTTCACCCTTGCCCTTCTCGAACAGCACCACGGCCATCGGCTTGTGGATGTTCTTGCGGGAGACTTCGCGCAGGTGGCGGCCGCCGGCTTCGTTCAGGCTCACGGCCACGGCAGGTTGCTGGTGCTCGTCGAAGGTGGCCGATGCGTTGGTGAGCTGCTGACCGGTGAAGATCGGCTCACGCTTCAGCACCACCGGGGCGCCGCGGCCCTGGCGGAACAGGTCCGAACCAAAAGGCACCACGGCAGTGTCGCTTTCCAGCGCACGCTGTGCTTCGGTGCTCATGTCGACGAGGCGTGCTTCCAGCGTGGCGGTGCGGCCGAGGATGTCCTTGGCGCGGGCCGTGTCCTGGACGCCGGGCAGCTGCACCACGATCCGGTCGGCGCCCTGGCGCTGGATGACCGGCTCGGCCACGCCCAGTTCGTTGATCCGGTTGTTGAGGGTGGTGATGTTCTGCTGAACCGAGTTGTCGAGGAAGGTGCGCATGGCGGCCTCGCTCAGCGTCAGGATCAGCTGGGCGTTGGCGCCGCTGCCGCGTTCTTCCACGGTCAGGTCGCTCTGGTTGTCGCGCAGCACACCTTCGGCACGGCTGCGGGTGTCTTCGTCGGCGAAGGACATCACCAGCTGGTTGCCGCTGCGCTTGATGCCGGCGTGGCGGATCTTGCGGTCGCGCATCAGGGTGCGCGCATCGGTCATGGCCGTGTCCAGGCGCTTGTTCAGCGCCTCGGCCGTGTCGATCTGCATCAGGAAGTGCACGCCACCGCGAAGGTCGAGGCCCAGGTACATGGGCAGGGCGCGCAGATCGGTCAGCCAGGTCGGCGAGGCCGACAGCAGGTTGAGCGCCGTGATCCAGGTGGGGTCCTTCGGATCGGGATTCAGCGCCTTCTCGATCACGTCACGCGCATGCAGCTGCGCATCGGTGGTCTCGAAGCGGATCTTGAGGGAGTTCTCGTCGCGCAGGACCCCGGTGTTCGGGATCCTGGCTTCATTCAGCGCGGCCAGCGCGCGATCTTCCGTCGTCTGGTCGACCTTGACGGTCGCCTTCTGGCTGGAAATCTGAACCGCTGGCGATTCACCGAAGAAATTGGGGAGGGTATATATCAGGCTGAAGATCAGTGCCAGCCCGATGACGGCGTATCGCCAGAACGGATATCGATTCACAACTCAGATGGCCTTGATGGTGCCCTTCGGCAGAAGGGTCTGGACGGTGGACTTCTGGAAGTTCATTTCAATGGACTTGTCGCCAGAAGCAGAAACTTCGACGGTAACATAGGCTTCGCCAACCTTGGTCACCCGGCCGACGATTCCGCCAGCCGTCACGACTTCGTCGCCTTTTTGCAATGCTGCCAGCATGTTGCGGTGCTCCTTGGCCCGTTTCATCTGCGGACGGATCATCAAGAAGTACATCACCACGAACATCAGGATGATGGGGAGGAAGCCGAGCAGCTGGCTTTCTGCGCTGGCGGGGGCGGCTGCCTGGGCGTAGGCGTTGGAAATGAACACGTGTTGAACCTCAAGTGGGGTGAAGAAAAGGGAATGTGCCGGCCGGCGTGATGCCGACCGTTCATCGGGAATCGTGTGAGCCGCGAAACGGGCCGCCTGTCGGAAAATGCAGGGGCTGCTCGGCCTTGATGCCGGCCGAAGGACCGCATCAGCACACGGGAAAAGCACGTCGGACGATTATAGCGGCCGCCTGTCGAAGCCATGGCGCTGCTGTAACGGCGCTTTTCGGCGGTGTGTACTGTCGTGAGGAACGACCGGGCGGGAGGGGCGCACTGCTGCGGCAGGCGTCCCTGTCTGCCCCTCGGCCTCTGTTCGGGGCCAAAGGCTTCCTCCCGACGGCTAGTCGAATCCGCGCTGCCTGTCTGCCAGGAAGCTGGCGTGAAAGGCGGCAAAGCGCCCCTCGGCGATGGCTTCGCGCGCCTGGCGCATCAGGTCCAGGTAGAAGTGCAGGTTGTGTACCGTGGCCAGGTGCGCACCCAGCATCTCGCCCACCCGGTTCAGGTGGTGCAGGTAGGCCCGCGAATGGTGGCGGCAGGCATGACACTGGCAGCTCGGGTCCAGCGGGCGCTCGTCGTCGCGCCACCGGGCGTTGCGGATCTTCAGGTCGCCAAAACGGGTGAACAGCCAGCCGTTGCGCGCATTGCGCGAGGGCATCACG
The DNA here is from genome assembly GCA_030523825.1 of Lautropia sp. GTDB lineage: Bacteria > Pseudomonadota > Gammaproteobacteria > Burkholderiales > Burkholderiaceae_E > Lautropia. Next base: position 2,341 of record JAUNHU010000086.1, read on the forward strand.
CAGTCGAACATGTCCACGCCACGGGCGATGCCGTCCAGCAGGTCTTCGGGAGTGCCCACGCCCATCAGGTAGCGTGGTCGTTCGGCGGGCAGCTTGTGGGCGGTGTGATCCAGGATGCGCAACATGTCTTCCTTCGGCTCGCCCACCGACAGGCCGCCGATGGCATAGCCCTCGAAACCGATGTCGACGAGTCCGGCCAACGATTCGTCGCGCAGGTCTTCAAACATGCCGCCCTGCACGATGCCAAAGAGGGCATTGGGGTTTTCGCCGCACAGGAACTCGTCACGGCTGCGGCGTGCCCAGCGCAGTGAGAGTCGCATCGAGTCGGCCGCTTCCTTGTGCAGGGTGGGGCGGCCCTTTATCTCATAGGGCGTGCACTCGTCGAAGACCATCGCAATGTCGGAATTGAGTGAGCGCTGCACCTGCATCGAGATCTCGGGGGTGAGAAAGAGCTTGTCGCCGTTGATGGGTGAAGCAAAACGCACGCCTTCTTCGGTGATCTTGCGCAGATCTCCCAGGCTCCACACCTGAAAACCGCCCGAATCCGTCAGGATGGGCCGGTTCCAGCCGTTGAAACCGTGCAGCCCGCCGAGCTTTTCCATCACGGTGGTGCCGGGGCGCAGCCACAGGTGGAAGGTGTTGCCCAGAATGATCTTCGCGCCGATTTCTTCCAGATCGCGTGGCGACATGCCCTTCACGGCACCGTAGGTGCCCACCGGCATGAAGATCGGCGTTTCCAGCTCGCCGTGATTCAGTTTCAGCCGGCCGCGTCGGGCAAGGCCGTCGGTGTGGGTGACGGTGTATTCAAGCATGGTCATTCTGTAATGATGAATTCTGCGGGTGGGCGGACATGGCCTTGGCTTTCGTTTGTGCCGGATCGCAAGGGAAGGGGAGTGTCGCCGGTGTGCTGCGCGCGTCTGGAGCTGGTCCCTTGCAGAGCGGGTGATTCGCCACGCAGAGGGGTGAAGGCACATTGCTCATGCCGGGGTGCCCGGCAGAAGATGTCGGCAAATCGGCCAGATTGAGTCGTGTCCTGGGGGCATTACCGGGCCGAGCCAGTGCGCCAAAAGCTGCATTCATGATGCTGCATGCAAAATCATGATGCCTTGTCCAGCAGCATGGCGTCGCCATAGCTGAAGAAACGATAACGCCGGGTGATGGCATGTTCATAGGCACGGCGGATCACCTCACGACCCGCAAAGGCCGAAACCAGGATCAGCAGCGTCGATTTGGGCAGGTGGAAGTTGGTGAACAGCCGGTCCACCACCTTGAATTCATAACCGGGCGTGATGAACAGGTCGGTTTCGCCGCTGCCCGCCTTGCCACCGCTGGCTTCCAGTGCCCGCAGCGCGGTGGTGCCAATTGCCACCACCGGCCGGCCTTCGGCCTTGGCACGGGCAATGGCCGCAGCGCTTTGTTCCGACACGTGGTAGCGCTCCGTGTGCATCCTGTGCTCGGCCAGATTCTCGGTACGCACCGGCAGGAAGGTGCCTGCCCCTACATGCAGGGTCAGCGTCGTGCTCTCGATCCCTCGCGCGCGCAGCGCGGCAAGCAGCGTCTCGTCGAAGTGCAACCCGGCGGTGGGGGCCGCCACGGCACCCGGCTCCCGGGCAAACACCGTCTGGTAGCGTTCGTTGTCGTCGGCCTCGGGGTTGTGCTGAATGTATGGTGGCAAGGGCAGTTGTCCCCAGCGCTCCAGCACCTCCGCAGCCGGCTGATCGAAGCGCAGGCGCAACATCATGCCGCCACTCTGGCGGGCGGCGATGACCGTGGCCGCTGCTGGCGTCGAGGCCCCTCCAGTTTCCGGCGAGTGCTCTGCACCGGGCACGTTGCTGGCATGGGGCGTCGTTGCACCGGATGTTCCTCCACCGTGGGCAGGCTGCGATGCCCCAATTTCGGTGCCCGTGCGGCCGCCCGCGTGTTCTCCACCAAAGAACAGTCGGCTGCCTTCCTTCGGCGCATGACTGGCGCGAATCATCGCCAGCACCTCGAACTCTCCGTCCAGCCGCTCCACCATCACTTCCACGCGACCGCCACTTTCCTTGCGGCCGAGCAGTCGGGCATTGATGACACGGGTGTCATTGAAGACCAGCAGGCTGCCGGGCTCAAGCAACGAGGGCAGGTCGGTGAGCAGACGGTCTGGCTGGCGGGCGGCCGTGGCATCGTTCCGGGACTGTGGGCCTGCCGCAGTCCCTGCAATGGTCGCAGTGGCCGCACCGGTCATGATGGCAGCATCTGTCGTGACTGCAGTGGCTGCCTTGCCTGCAATACCTTGCGTTGCTGCGGCCTCCATCGCACCCAGTGCCGACACATCCAGCAATCGACCACCGGCCCGCTGCTCGGGCGGATGCTGGGCAATCAGTTCCTCGGGCAGGTGGTAGTCGAAATCGGACAGTTTCATCGTGAGCAGGGAGGCGACTGTGGCCTGAATGTGGCTGTTTCGCCGTATACGAGTCGCGTGGTTGGCGGACTGGCCCGCTACAAAGCATGGGCCGACTTGGCGAAGCAGGGCAAGTCGGACATAATAACAAGCTGACCAGTGCAGAGGCATTCTCCCGATGCCATGTCGCATGTATTGCATGCAATGCACTGGCTTCATCCCGACTGGCCCGGTTGGCGTTCGTGACTTCCTCGTCACAAATTCCGCGCTGTCCGTGCCGGCTCCGAAGCCCTCAAGGCTTGCCCTGCCCGGGTGGTGAAACTGGTAGACGCAGGGGACTCAAAATCCCCCGCCGCGAGGCGTGTCGGTTCGAGTCCGACCCCGGGCACCATCTCCCCCATCGTCTTCATCCTTGCGGAACATCTGCGGGATTCCCTGTTTCCCTGCGTCGTTCACGCAGTTCATGTCCTGGCATGGTGTCTCATTCGCCATCATGGTTGCGCCATCTGAAAAACGGGTACCTGCTGGTTTCGCCCGCGTGGCTGGCCAGGCGGATTGGGTGCGTGTGCCCGTCAGCCGACGCTTCGCTGCTGGTTTTCGAGGTGTCGTGTGGCGGGCCGACCGAGTCCCGTGCATCTGCAAGATCCGGTGCCGTTGCTGATTGCAGCGGGCCTCATGTTCCCGGTGCCCGCCATTTCGATACGCACTGGGTCGAGGGGCCGCCGCTCTGGAACCTGCACGATGCCTGCACCATCGAGCGAAACCTTCTTGAAGTCGGCATTACGGCTGACACGCAGGTCGTGCTGTACGGCGATGATCCGCTACCCATGCTGCGCGTGTTCTGGGCGCTGACCTGGGCAGGTGTGAGGGATGTGCGCTATCTGAATGGCGGCATGCGCGCTTGGTTGCGGCAAGGCTTGCCGGTGCAGACAGGGTTTTGCCCGCCCATGCCGGCAAACGTCTTTGGTGCAAGCATTCCGGCGCAGCCGCAGGTAAACCTGTCGATGCCCGCCGATGTGCTGGCCGCCCAAAAGGCACACGGGCTGAAACTGGTCAGCAACCGTAGCCGGGCCGAATACAGAGGCGCTACCAGTGGTTATGACTACATCGCCACAAAAGGGGAGCCGGCAGGCGCCATCTGGGGGCATGCAGGCACCGATGCCTCGAACATGGCGGATTATTTCGAGGCGGACGGCACGCTGCGTGATCCCCGCGAAATCTTTGCCCTGTGGGAAAAGCAGGGCATCCGGCGGGGCGATCATCTGGCCTTTTACTGCGGCACCGGCTGGCGTGCCTGTGTGGCCTGGTTCATCACCAGGCTGGCAGGCTGGGAAAACACCTGCGTGTATGACGGCGGCTGGCTGGCATGGCAGCTTGATCCGGCTTTGCCGGTGCAGTGCGAAGCGGGGGAACATTCTTCTGCTGGAGAAAACGGAGCCCTGGCTGCGTCCTGAAGCGGCCGGTGAAAAGACCGGGCGGGGAGGGGCTTACTCCTCTGCAAAAACGTTGTAGCCCGTGTTTCCCGGTCGGTATCTTTCTGTCGAGATGTAGCAGAGATACAGCGTGCCGCCTGCCTTGTTCCATTGCGAGGGCGTCAGGCAGACGGCTGCCTGCCTGTAGCCATCTTGCGCGATGGAGGCAGAATCAGCGCGTATCCAGACAGCCCGTGTCGAGTGCCGCTGCGTCGGGCTTGTGCAGGAAGCTGTCGACAACCTTCGGCATGCAGCCGCTGGCAATCACGCTGTGTCCTTGCCGCCTCAGCACGATGTGTCTTGCTTTCGAGAGGTTCTTGACGATCTCGTCGCCGTAGCTGGGCGGAAGAACCGGGTCCCACTCGCCAGACAGCACCAGCGTGGGAACGCTGCCTTTCAGTGGTTCATGAAAACCTTTGGGGAGCGGGGTCTGCGGCCATTTCGTGCAGCCTTTCTGCATGCTCTGCAGCAGCGCATTGATGCGCAACGGGTCTGTACCCATGTGTGGCGGCAGCGGGCGCTCGCCAAAATCCTCACCGCAGGTTGCCGCGTAATAGGCGCCCAGAGGAATCATCTGGCTCATCGACGTGTTGATGTAGCTGCCGAGCTGGGCTGCCTGATCGTACTGGCCGTTCGACACCTGGGCGATCAGGCCCGGCAACATCTGTGCGGTCTGCGTGGTGTAGGCCAGCATGCGGATGGTGGTTCCCAGCACATCATCGTCCAGACGATGACTGCCGATCCTGCCGGTGAGTGGGTCGGGCGCTCGTACCGTAACCGGCTTGTCACGCAGCTGGCGCAGCGCCTGGTTCATCTGTACGGCGGGGTTGGGAGCGATCTGGCTGCACTGCGCATCGGCCTGGCACAGACCGAAAATCTGGTCGAGCACGCGATAAACCTGTGGTGCGCCTTCCATCAGCGAGCGGTTGTTGGGCACGGGCGCATCCAGCACCATCAGTCGTACATGCTGCGGATGCAGGCGCGCATATTGTTGCGCCACGCGCGTACCGTGCGAAATGCCCAGCAGATTCAGTTGTTTCAGTCCCAATGCCTGCCGCACGGTCTCGATGTCCCGCACGGCATCGGGTGTGGTGTAGAAGCGAACGTCCGCCTTGTCGGCAAGCTGGCGCGGGCAGCTGGCAATCAGGGCTTCTATCTGCTGGGGGTCGAGGTCGATCAGGCGACGCCCGTCCGCCGAGACACAATGCAAGGGGTTCGATTCTCCTGTGCCGCGCTGGTCGATCAGCAGCACCGGCCGATTCGAGGGGAACTTGCCCAGCATGGTGGACAGTGTGGGCCATGATTCACGCGCAGCCTGTCCGGGCCCGCCCGCCAGCAGTACCAGCGGATCATCGGCAGCAGCCTTGTCCGCAGCGGGCACCCAGGAAAGTTGCAGCGAAATCTTGCGTCCATCCGGTTTGTCCGGGTTCTCGGGCACGCTCAGCGTACTGCACAGGGCGGCCGTGCTGGCGGGCGGCAGGCCGGGCATGGGTGGCGCCTTCAGTGTGCACGACGTGAAATTCAGCCTGCCGATCTGCCGGGCAGGTACGGCAGTTGCGGATGCCGGTGAGACAGGGGTTGATGAGGCTGCCTCCCCGTTCTTGCCGGCCGGCTGCTGGGCAAGTGCATTGCCTGCAAGCGGCGCAAGCAGGCTCAGAAGCATGAGGGGCGTGAAATGCCGGATGTGCATCGGGGTCTCCTGGGTTGGGCGGTTTTCTCGCCAGGGCAGGCGGATTCAGCGCCAGATGTTATCCCGGTGTTGCCTTGCCAGGGAGATGTTTTTTCGTTCTGCATCGTGCCACGGGCATTCCCGATGCAAAACGTCGTGCGTATCCGGGCGCCCGCACACGGCATGGCAGATGGACACCCCTTGATGGATGTGGGACGGCATATTGCGGAGCGCTGTGCCTGGCGGGGCGTGCTATCCTGAACCGTGCCAGCTGTGTTCCCTTCGGGCTGGCCCAAAATCGCACGCTGGATGGCGTTGCCACGCCTGACAAGGCTGCGTGCAAGGTGCGAGGTGCCTTGGCAACACATGGTTTTGGGGTCATCGCGGAGGCGAGCAAGTTCATGGCACGCTCTGGAAACCCGATTGCCGATCATCCTCATGTCAAATATCCGCATCCGTCCGGCCACGCCCGAAGACACCGACACCATCCTGCACTTCATCCGCGAACTGGCCATCTATGAAAAGGCCGAGCACGAGGCAAAGGCCACGCCAGCGCACCTGCAGCGCACCCTGTTCCGCGAGAATCCGGCCGTCTTCGGGCTCATCTGCCTGGCTGACGATAAACCCATCGGATTTGCCATCTATTTCTTCAACTATTCCACCTGGCAGGGACAGCACGGCCTGTATCTGGAAGACCTTTACGTCACGCCAGAGGCCCGTGGTCTTGGTGCCGGCAAGGCTTTGCTTTCCCATCTGGCGAAAATTGCCGTGGACAACGACTGCGGCCGCTTCGAGTGGAGTGTGCTCGACTGGAACAAGCCCGCCATCGACTTCTACGAAAGCCTGAAGGCAGAGCCGCAGAACGAGTGGATTCGTTACCGGCTGACGGGTGATGCCCTGCAGGCGCTGGCATCCTCGCAATCCTGACCTATTCGATTCCCGCCAGCTTGTGCGTCTGGATGCTGAGCTGCCAGTGGGGGCGTCCGGCCCGCTGGTTCAGCTGGCCAAGCTGGGTGATGGTGTCCAGCATGTTCATCTGGCCGCCGGTCTCGCAGGGGGACAGGTAATAGCGTTCCGCCAGAATGCGATCCTCGATCCATTCGCAGAATTCGCGCACGTCACCGTCGGCCACGATGCGAACCTCGTGCGCGAACCTTATATGCCGTTTTTCATAGGCTTTCCGGTACATGCGCTTCGGGCTGGTGGCGATGTAGTCAAACTGCTCGGGAACAGGCTTCAGCCCATTCGTTTCGATGGCCAGAAAATAGCCTTCGGCCTTCAGTGCGTCGAGCAGGCGATCCAGATGGGGCTGAATGGTGGGCTCTCCGCCCGTGATGATGATGTTGCGGGCGCTGAACGCCTTCACGCGCGCCAGAATGTCACCGAGCCGCATCGTGCCGAAGGTGTTGTAGTCGGTGTCGCACCACGGGCAGGCCAGATTGCATTTGCCGAAGCGAATGAAAATGGCCGGCATGCCGGTGTTGAAGCCTTCGCCCTGCAGCGTCTCGAATATCTCCACGATCCGGTAGCGCGTGTCGGACGGCGACGCCGTGTTCAGCAGATGCTGTGGCAACAATGGCTGCTCGGCCAGTGTTGATGTCTCGTGCCTCATCCGCTGTACTCGCAACAGGAGGTGGGGGTCTCCCATAGCCGCACGAGGCTCACGGGCAGCCCCTGGGCACGCAGCGTGTCGAAGATGTGGCAGGCCATGTTCTCTGCGGTGGTGCGCAGCGCCACGCCATACACCTTGGAGTCAAGCTGTTGCAGCAGGGTGGCTACCTGGATTTCGCGTGCGCTGGTGCTGTCATACAGAAAGGCATGGTCCATCGGGTCCAGCACATGCTGCTTCACGACCTTCTTCAGATCGGAATAATCCATCACCATGCCCTGTTTGGGGCCATCGGCATGCAGGGGACCGGAGACCTCGACCTGCAGCCGGTAGGTATGGCCATGCAGGTTGCGGCATTTGCCATCGTGCCCGTCCAGCATGTGCGCAATGTCGAAGCTGAATTCCTTCGAGATCTTAAGCATGGCCGCGCTCCGCCAGATATTCCTGCTGGCCGCGTTCACGCAGCACACAGCTGGGGCATTCGCCGCAGCCGCCTTCCACGCCCAGATAGCAGGTGTGGGTGTGCCGGCGCACGTAGTCGAAGGCGCCAAGCTGGTCGGCCAGCGCCCAGGTTTCCTTCTTGGTCAGGCGCATCAGTGGCGTGCGGATGTCGAAATCAAAATCCATCGCCAGATTCAGCGTCACGTTCATCGACTTCACGAACACGTCACGACAATCGGGATAGCCACTGAAATCGGTTTCGCAGACGCCGGTATACAGCGTGCGGATCCCCTGGCTTTTGGCGTAAATGGCGGCATAGAGCAGGAAGACCGCATTGCGCCCGTCCACGAAGGTGTTGGGCGGCTGGCCGTCTTCCTGCGTGATGGCGGCGCTGTCGTCCAGCAGCGCGTTGTGGGTTATTGCCTTGATGACCGAAGTGTCGATCAGCGTCTGGCGCACGCCAAGATCGTTGGCAATCCAGCGTGCCTTGTCCAGTTCGATGGCGTGGCGCTGGCCGTATTGAAAGGTGATGGCTTCGACATTGCCCTGGCCGAATTCGCGCAGTGCGAGCAGCAGGCAGGTGGTCGAGTCCTGGCCGCCGGAGAAGATGACGGCGGCTTTGGGAGCGGATGACATGATGGGGCCGTAGTGTTTTTAACGTGGGAGGTTTGCGAACCACGGGCTGCGCACAAGAGGGCTCTGAACAAGTCCTTTCAGTTGGGGCGTCCCCGCACTGAACGGACAGTCTCGGGGCGTGTTCAGAGTATTCCCGGCGCGCAGCCAGAAGGGACGGATTCTACCGCAAGTCAGGGGCTGAGCCAGCCATGCAGCAAGAGCAGAACCCAGACCACAACGGCAAACAACAGAATGCCGTATCGGCCAATCCGCTGGTTCAGCCAATGGCCACCCCATACCGCAAACGGTATGAGGATGAGCATCAGCAGCGGGGTCCAGGGGCTGCTGTACCACCAGGCCGCATTGTCGGCTCTATCAATGAAGAACATGTGAGGAAGATTCTGCCCCTCCGGCGTGGGAAGGGCTCAGGTTTTCAGGTGCAATCGCTGCCGTCATGAACAGGACGGGCTGGGCGTTTCTGCCGTCAGTTCGTCTGGTGCTTGAGTGCCGCCAGTATTCAGCGGCTCGAATTGGTCTGCTGCGCCAGCAATACCTGCAACGGATGCCGCAGCTGCCGCCCGGCCATGCGCTTTACCTGGCTGCGGCACGAATAGCCGGTAGCCAGTGCCTCGCCCCGGTCTTCTGGTGCCTCGACGTGTGCCTGCCACGACTGCGACCAGATCGTCTTCGAGGTTTCCACGTTGCGGGTTTCGTGGCCATAAGTACCCGCCATGCCGCAGCAGCCGGTGGCCTGAACCTTCAGCGTCAGACCGAAATGTTTGAACACTTTCACCCACTGTGCGTTGCTGTCCGGCGCATTGGTCTTTTCGGTGCAGTGGGGCAGCAGGCGGTAAACCTGATCGCTTGCCGCGGTGGAGGCTCTGCTGCCATCGGCTGTACCCACGCTGTTGTTCATGGCCCCGCGTTCTGTTTCCGGCTTGTGCGCGGCAGCTGCTGGCAACCTGTCCATCACCGAAACCAGCCACTCCTGCGGCAGCATCACGGTCGGCAGTTCGCCGATGCCGTCCACCTTGGCATATTCCTGCCGGTAGACCAGGGTCATTGCAGGGTCCAGCCCCACCAGCGGAATGCCGAAGCCGGCCAGCGCCTGCAGGCCGCGCACGTTGCGAATGGCGGCACGCTCGAAGGCGGGCAGAAAACCCTGCACGTGCAGCGGCTTGCCGTTGGGGCGCAGCGGCGCCAGCCACACCCGAAAACCCAGCCGTGCTGCCAGTTCGATCAGGTTGGCCAGTTGCTCGGTTTCAAAATACCGGGTGAAGCTGTCCTGCACCAGAATCACGCTGCGCGCACGCTCGTCATCAGGCAGGTGGGCGAG
>JAUNHU010000087.1:0-7736 GCA_030523825.1 Lautropia sp.
GTGATTGCGCTGGTGTTTCTGGGGGGCAGCTACATGGCCGAAGCACTGCGTGCCGGCCTGCTGGCCGTGCCCCGGGGGCAGGTCGAGGCGGCGCGGTCCATTGGTCTGGCTCCCTGGCAGATCCTGCGGCATGTGGTGCTGCCACAGGCGTGGGCGGTGGCCCTGCCGGCGGTGGGTGCCAACGTGCTTTTCCTCATCAAGGAAACCTCGGTGATCAGTGCGGTGGCGGTGGCCGAACTCATGTTCGTCACCCGCGACATCATCGGCATGGACTACAAGACCAACGAGGCGCTGTTCCTGCTGTTCGTCAGTTATCTGATCATCCTGCTGCCGCTGTCGCTGCTGGTGCGGCACGTCGAGAATCGTGCACGGAGGGCCAGTCATGGCGTTTGATCGCAAGCGGGGTGGCGGACGGAGGGCGGCATGCTCGACTGGCTGACCGAGGGGCGCAACCTGGCGCGCCTTGCCGAAGGGCTGTGGCTCACCGGCAAGATATCCCTCATCTCGGTGGCGTGGTCCTGCGTGCTGGGTACGGCGCTGGGACTCTTGATGCGTTCGCGCTTCACCGCGGTGCGTGCCGTCTGCCGCCTTTATCTCGAAATCATCCGCATCGTGCCGATTCTCGTCTGGCTGTTTGCGCTCTATTTCGGGCTGTCGTCATGGACCGGCATCCACATCAGTGGCCTGTGGGTGTGCATCTGGGTGTTCGTGCTGTGGGGCACGGCCGAGATGGGCGATCTGGTGCGCGGTGCGCTGGGGTCCATCGACCGCCATCAGGTTGAATCCGCGCGTGCGCTCGGGCTCAGCGACATGCAGGTGTTCCGGCATGTCGAAGTGCCGCAGGGCGTGCAGCGCGTGCTGCCCGGCGCCATCAACCTGTTCACCCGGATGATAAAGACCAGTTCGCTGGCCGCTCTCATCGGCGTGCAGGATGTGGTCAAGGTGGGGCAGCAGATCATCGAGAACTCGCTGCTCACCGTGCCCAATGCCTCCTTCTGGGTCTATGGGCTGATCTTCATCCTGTATTTCCTCTGCTGCTGGCCACTGTCGCTGTGGGCCAGCCGGCTGGAAAGACGCTGGCAGAGCTGAGCGTGCATCGAAACGCCACGAACGGAACAAGGACGAATGATGGACGTGGAAAATGAAGCGGTACTGCTGAGCATTCGCCAGCTGCACAAGCGCTATGGCGAGAAGGTGGCACTGGCGTCGATCGACCTCGACCTGAAGAAGGGTGAGGTGCTGGTGCTGCTGGGGCCGTCGGGTTGTGGCAAGAGCACGCTGTTGCGCTGCATCAATGGTCTGGAAGACAAGCAGGGTGGCCACATCAACATGAATGGCGTGGGCGAGTTCGGTGTGGACATCGACTGGCGCAGCGCACGCCAGAAGGTGGGCATGGTCTTTCAGAACTATGAACTCTTTGCCCACATGAGCGTCATCGACAACATCCTGCTGGGGCCGCTGAAGGTGCAGGGCAGGGCGCGCGCCGAAGCCGAGGCGCAGGCCGACAGGCTGCTGCAGCGCGTGGGGTTGCTCGATCGCAAGACATCATTTCCGCGCGAGCTGTCGGGCGGGCAGAAGCAGCGCATTGCCATCGTGCGCGCCCTCTGCATGAACCCGGAGGTGATCCTGCTCGACGAGATCACCGCCGCGCTCGACCCGGAAATGGTGCGCGAGGTGCTGGACGTGGTGCTGGAGCTGGCCAATGAGGGCATGAGCATGCTGATCGTTACCCACGAAATGGGCTTTGCCCGTCGTGTGGCCGACCGGATCATCTTCATGGACCAGGGCCGGATCGTGGAGGAGGCGCCGCCCGAGGTGTTCTTTGCGAACCCGCAGACGGCGCGTGCCCAGGCTTTCCTGCAGGGCATGGATTACTGATGCCGGCAGCAGCCTGTGAATGCCTGTGCGAAGCAGGCAGGGCTGCGGCGTCGGCCCCGCCCGCATCTCCTGAGGAAGAAGGAGGCTACTACCAGCCTTCCGGCAGCATGCCCAGCTTCGAGAGAACCGCGTAGACGGCACTGAAGCCATAGAGCAGGAAGATGGTCGTGTAGATGAGCGGGTGGGTCATCCACGCCGGGCATTGCCACTCGGGTGCCCTGTTGCCGCTGGTGCGGGCCCCCTTCACGATCAGGTATGGCACGATGCTGAGCACTACGCCGCTGAAGACGCCCGCAAAGTAGAGTGCATCGACGAACCCGACCATGCCGCTGTAGGCCAGCCAGAAGGGGGGAATGGCGACCACCGCCACCGCCAGTGCGCGGGCGCCCTTGTTCGTGTCTACCGGCAGGCTGAAGCGGTCGGCAATGTTGGTGAGAAAGCTGCCACCGATGCCCCAGTAGGAGGTGAGCATGGCAAAGAGCGCAAAGCCGTTGGCCATGAAAAATGCCCAGGTGCCCAGTGCCTGCCCCCAGCTGATGGTGGCCACTTCGGTGACGTTGTCCAGACCGCTGAGCGAAATGACCGAAAGCGGTACCAGTGCAATCAGCGTGAAGGTGGCGGCCATGCCGGTGATGATCGCGCGGGGCAGCAGGCGTGGTGCATGCGAGAGTCCGCGAGCCATTTCCGGCACGATGTATTGCGCACAGTAGATGAACACCACCAGGTTGAACACAGGCACCATGTAAACCCAGTTGCCATCCAGCAGGTGGTGGAAATCGGTGCTCGGGAAAAACAGTGTTGCGCCGATCAGCACGGCCAGCATCAGCACCATCAGCGACGTGATGTATTTTTCGCTGCGCCCCAGGGCCTTCAGCCCCAGCCACAGGATGAGCGCGGCGGGAATGAAGAAAATGATGCTGCCCAGCCCCTTGTCGATGCCAAAGAGCGAGTTCATCAGGTCGCCACTGCCGTTCATGTAAGCAATCAGCGCGCCCAGCGCATTCACCGTCACCGAGGCAAACATCAGCCAGGAGCCGAATCCGCCCACGTAGCGCTGGGCAAGACCGCTGAGCTGTTCGTGCTGCTTCGTGCGCAACGTGGCCTCGGCCACATACAGCATCGTGATGGTGGTGATGACGCCTACCACCACCAGCCAGAACAGCAGCGGCAGATAACCGGCCTTGCGCGCCGCATAGGACACCGACAGGATGCCGGCACCGATATTGGTGCCCACGATCATGGCCACCCCTTCATTGAAGGTGATTTTTTCTGTCTTCAATACGTCGGACATTCATTGTCTCCTCTTGTTGTCCGTCTTGTTCTGTCGGCAAGCCTCATGCCTGCATACAGTGCGGGTTGCTGGTGAACCCGCAGGCGCTGGCGGGCATGGTGTCCGGGCTCAGCCCAGATCCAGGCACATGTACTTCATCTCAAGATATTCGTCGATGCCGTACCTGCTGCCCTCACGACCCAGGCCGCTCAGCTTCACGCCGCCGAAGGGGGCCGCTTCGTTGCTGATGATGCCCGAATTGATGCCCACCATGCCGTATTCCAGTGCTTCGGACACGCGCCACTGCCGTGCGGTGTCGCGGGTGAACAGGTAGGCGGCAAGACCGAACTCGGTATCGTTGGCGCGGGCAATCACGTCTTCTTCCGTCTCGAAGCGGAAGACCGGGCACAGCGGGCCGAAGGTTTCCTCGCGTGCCACCTTCATGTCATCCGACACGTGTTTCAGCACCGTGGGCTCGAAGAAGCTGCCGCCAAGCGTGCTGCGCTTGCCGCCGGTGAGGCACTGCGCCCCTTTGGCGAGCGCATCGGCGATGTGTTCCTCCACCTTCTGCACGGCCTTGCCGTCGATGAGCGGTCCCTGGTTCACGCCGTCTTCCAGACCGTTGCCCAGTTTCAGCTTGCGTGCCGCGGCCGTCATGCGCACGCAGAAATCCTCGTACACGCCTGCCTGCACGTAGACGCGGTTTGCACAGACGCAGGTCTGACCGCTGTTGCGGAACTTGCTGGCCATTGCGCCCTCGACGGCCTTGTCGAGGTCGGCGTCGTCGAAAACGATCAGCGGCGCATTGCCACCCAGTTCCAGACTGAGCTTCTTGATGTGATCGGCACTGCTGCGGAAGATCTGCACGCCCACTTCGGTCGAGCCGGTGAAGCTGATCTTGCGGATGGTGGGGCTGGCAGCGAACACGCCGCTGATTTCCGATGCCTTGCCATTGACCACCAGAAAAAGGTCTTCGGGCACACCGGCCTGATGGGCCAGCGCAACCTGTGCGTAGGCGCTCAACGGCGTCTGGCTGGCCGGCTTGACCAGCATCGCGCAACCGGCTGCCAGCGCGGGCGCTGCCTTGCGGGTAATCATCGCGGCCGGGAAATTCCACGGCGTGATCGCGGCCGTGACGCCAATCGGCTGACGGATGACCAGGATCTTCTGCGTGGTCTTCACGCTGGTGATGATGTCGCCATCGACGCGCCGGGCCTCCTCGGCAAACCAGCGGATGAAGGCGGCTGCATAGTCGATCTCGCCACGCGACTCGGTCAGGCTCTTGCCCTGTTCCATCGTCATCAGCCGGGCGAGGTCTTCCTTGTTGTCCTTCAGCAGCTGATACCAGCGCCAGAGGATGTCGGCACGCTCCAGCGCGGTTTTTGCGGCCCAGTCTTTCTGGGCTTTGGCGGCACGGGCAATCAGCCCGTTCAGCGCATCGGCGCCGGTACGCTTCACCCAGGCAATGCTTTCGCCGGTGGCCGGGTTGTCCACCGCAAAACTGTCGGGGGCTTCGGTGGCGCTGATGTCGGGATGGGTGAGCAGGTGCTTGAAGTCTTTCATGGGCGGAAAGCGGTCAGTATTGGTTGAAAACGGATCTTTCGGACGGAGCCGACGCATCGCACAGACGGTGCGCCGGCGGCTTTCCGGGGCTCAGCGTCGTGCTTCCTCGAACGATGCCTTCAGGATGTTCAGCGCCCGATCGAAGGTGTCATCCCCGATGGTGAGCGGATACAGGAAGCGAATGACGTTGCCATGTGCACCGCAGGTGAGCAGCAGCAGGTTCTGCGCCATCGCGGCCTTCTGCACCCTGGCGGCGAAGGCGGGGTTTGGGTTGTCGTCGTCACCGAATTCCACCGCCACCATCGAACCAAGGCCGCGGATCTCGGTGATCTCCGGTGCGTTCAGGGATTGCAGGAAGGTTTTTAGCCGGTCGCCCAATAGCTGTGCGCGTTGCGGAATGTTCTCGGCTTCCATCACGTCGAGCACGGCCAGTGCGGCGGCCACGCCCAGCGGGTTGCCGGCATAGGTGCCCCCCAGGCCGCCCTTGCGCGGGGCGTCCATGATGTCGGCCTTGCCTGCCACGCCGCTCAGCACGAAGCCGCCCGCCATGCTCTTGGCCATCGTGATGATGTCCGGTTTCACGTCGTAGTGTTCCATCGCGAACAGCTTGCCGGTGCGCGCAAAACCCGACTGCACCTCGTCGGCGATCATGACGATGCCGTGCTCGTCGCAGATCTCGCGGATGGCGCGCATGAACTCCGGCGGGCAGACGTTGAAGCCGCCTTCGCCCTGCACGGGTTCCAGGATGATGGCTGCCACGTCGCCGGGGGAAATGTCTGCCTTGAAGATGCGCTTGATGCTCTTGACTGCCTCGGCGACGCTGATGTTCTGTGTTGCAGCCGGGTAGAGTGCATGGTAGACACCCGCCGGCATCGCGCCGAAATCTGCCTGGTAGGGCAGAACCTTGCCGGTGAGGGCCAGCATCATCATCGTGCGGCCGTGAAAGGCCCCGCTGAAGGCGATCACGCCATTGCGTTTCGTGTAAGAGCGTGCGATCTTGACGGCGTTTTCCACGGCTTCGGCGCCGCTGCTGAAGAACTGGCTTTTCACCTTGCCCTCGATGGGCACCAGGCCATTGATGCGCTCGGCCAGCTGCACATAGCTCTCGTAGGGCACGATCTGAAAGCAGGTGTGACTGAAGCGGTCGAGCTGCTCGCGCACGGCCTGGGTGATGCGGGGGTGGCGGTGGCCGGTGTTCAGCACGCCGATGCCGCCGGCAAAGTCGATGACCTCGCGGCCGTCGGTCGCCCTGATCGTGGCGTTGTCTGCACTTTCGGCAAACCAGTCGCACATCACGCTGGCGCCGTTCGGAATGGCATCGCGCATTCGGGCAAGCAAATCACTCATCGCGTCTTCCTTCTCGGATGGTTCGGGGGTGTCTCCTGCATGGGGCGCACTGGGGAAGGGTCTGCGGCACGCCATGCCTGCTGGATCTGATTCTGTTCATTAAGATAACACCCGCGTGTGTGCCGGAGAAAGCAGGCTCCGTGAGCGCAGATGCCACCCACTGCATGGGCAGGGGCATCGGGCTGGGCCGGCTTCATGCGGATTTCGCGCATGCTTCTGCGCTTTGCGCCGAAGGGCCACGCATCGGCAGCGTGAAGGCGGCCGATAATGCGGGCATTGTCCGGTGCCTTTTTGCCTACGTCGTCATCGGGGGACGGGCCCTTGCGGAGCCTTGGCCGCCAGCAATATCCGGCAAGGCATGCCTTCGGGTTTCCTGTTCGTACTTTGCTTGACACGTGTTTTCGGCAAACACGGTGATACCGGGCGCTTTCCGACCATCTGTCTTCTACGGAGTTGCATCAGATGAAAATCTCCCGACTGCTTCAGACCCTGCTGTTCACCGCGCTCGTTGGCGCGGGCATGGCGGCCTGCACCGACAAGGCTCCGGATGGCGGGCAGGCCACCAAGGCGGCCGATACCGTGGCGCGCATCAAGGAAAAGGGCGTGATACGCATCGGTGTCTTTGGTGACAAGCCTCCGTTTGGTTATGTGGATGCCAATGGCAAGAACCAGGGCTTCGATGTGGAGATTGCGA
The DNA here is from genome assembly GCA_030523825.1 of Lautropia sp. Taxonomy (GTDB): domain Bacteria; phylum Pseudomonadota; class Gammaproteobacteria; order Burkholderiales; family Burkholderiaceae_E; genus Lautropia. The sequence continues at coordinate 6,753 of JAUNHU010000087.1, forward strand.
AGGAGATTGCCAACGACCTGCTGGGCAGCCCCGACAAGGTGGAATTCGTGCTGACGGAAGCGGCCAACCGGGTCGAGTACGTGAAGTCCGGCAAGGTCGACCTGATTCTTGCCAACTTCACGCAGACGCCCGAGCGTGCCGAGGTCGTCGACTTCGCGTCCCCCTACATGAAGGTGGCGCTGGGGGTGGTGTCTCCGGTCAAGGCGCCGATTACCGATGTGGCACAGCTGAAGGACAAGACCCTGCTGGTGAACAAGGGCACCACGGCCGATGCCTGGTTCACGAAGAACCAGAAGGACGTGAAGCTGCTGAAATTCGACCAGAACACCGAAACCTTCGATGCGCTGAAGGATGGTCGTGGGGTGGCGCTGGCGCATGACAACGCGCTGCTGTGGGCGTGGGCGAAGGAAAACCCGGGCTTCGAGGTGGGCATCGGCAATCTGGGGCCGGCCGACAACATCGCGCCCGCCGTGCAGAAGGGCGACAAGGCATTGCTGGAATGGGTTAACAACGAGATTGCCACCCTGAAGAAAAACGGCAAGCTGAAGGCCGCCTACGAGAAAACCCTGAAGCCGGTCTACGGCGACAAGGTGCCGCCGGAAGCGCTGCTGGCAGACTGATTCCGGACGCTTTCTGCCCGTGACAGAGCCCCCGCCTGACGATGTCGGCGGGGGCTTTTGCATGTGAACATGGAGCCGTTCCCACTGCATGCTTGCGGGGGCAGGGGCAGCCCAGTTCTTCCATGTCCCGCCCCGGCCGGTGGTTTTCCCCTTGGCCTGTGTGCTGATCTCGGGTTGCTGGCTCGGCGTGCGGCATTCGGGTTGGCACCTTCTGGCCCTGCCGGCGCATGGGCAGGCTGAAGTCCTTTTTCCCGCGCTGCCGATTTGCCTGTTTTCCGGGTTAATCTTCCAGAGCGTGAAACTGAGCAGGGGGCGCAATGAATCGAGGCAGTCAATCGGATCGCAGGATCATGCTGGTGGTGGC
>JAUNHU010000087.1:7836-11735 GCA_030523825.1 Lautropia sp.
GCTTTCCGCGACCGCAGCTACATCCTGCTCCATCTGGGCTTCTTCACCTGCGGCTTCCACATCTCCTTTCTGGTTACGCACCTGCCCACCGAAGTCAACCTGTGCGGACTGCCGCCGAGCGTGGCCTCGTGGTCCATTGCCATCATCGGCATTGCCAACGTCATCGGCAGCGTTGCCGTGGGCTGGTGCGTGGGGCATTACCGCAGCAAGTACATCCTGTTCTGGATGTATGCCTCGCGGGTGGCGCTGATCGCGCTCTATCTGGCCTCGTCACGCTCCGAAACCGTGTTCTATCTCTTTGCCTTCGGCCTCGGGCTGACCTGGCTTGCCACCGTGCCGCCCACGGCATCCCTTGTGGGCAAGCTTTTTGGGGTGCGTTACCTGGCCACACTGTTTGGCCTCACGCTGCTGTCGCACCAGATCGGCGGATTTCTGGGGGCCTGGCTGGGCGGGGAGGCCATCGTCGCCTTTGGTGACTATGGCTGGATGTGGCATGCCGACATGGTGCTTGCCGGCATTGCGGCGGTACTGAATCTGCCGATCCGCGAGGCGAAGGTGCTTCGGCATGCTTGAGCGGGAAGGAGCGGTCGTGGTTCCGGCAGGAGCTCAGGGCTGGTGCCTGTGGCGGTTGATGCGCGTCTGCAGATCGGTGCATGCGTCCATCAGCTGCTCGAAGGGTAAGGCGTTCGTGATGAGGATTTCGTCTTCCTGCATGGCAGCATAGTCTTCGGCCAAGGCGTCCCATGCCTTGCCGGAGGGGACGATCAGGAGCTGTCCGGTCGTCGCGGATTGATAGTCGATGATGTTGCCGTCCCGATCCTTTTCGATGAAAAAGCTGGATTTATGGCGAGCCACGTTGCTGGCCACGGATTCGTCGGCAATGATCTCGTCGATGTATTGGCTGCACGCGATAGCCGCCAGATCATGCCAGTGTCGTGCGTAACGCTCGCCCCGGATACGCCCCTGCGCACAGAACACGTGCGCTGCAGTGGCTTTTTCCCAGAATGTTCGGGAAATGCTCATGACCAGGGGTGATGCTTCTGGAAACGAGATGACCGGCAGCACGGTTGCCATGTCACATGTAACTGGAATCAGCTGGTGAGGTTCTCCGGTGCTGCGGGCACCGAATTCCAGGGTGACGACAGGCGCAACATAGCCGGTGCCGTGGGATAGCGCCGGATAGTGAAGGAGTAGTTTGTCCCTGTCCTTGCCGTCAATCTCCAGTCTGGCAGACAGGCCGTCGCGTTCGAGACCCGCCTGCAAGACAGGTTGAACATGTGCAGCAATCCAGTCGGGCAGGCGTTGCCGAACAGCCTGTGTCCATTTGTTGGCCTGGCTGCGAGATGCCGGCAAATCATTGTCTGCGCCGGTCAGATCGGGGATCAGTTTGCGAATGTCGTAGGTGAGGTCGATGTCTTCCGAGAAACGGTCAATGATCTTCCACGCCTTGGATAATGATGTGCCACCCTTGAAGGTCAGATCGCCTGCCAGCGGTGATTGAAACAGGGTCTGCAGTGTCCAGACTACCCAGATATCCTTTTCGAGAAGGTGGACTGCACGACCGCTTTCTGCGCGTGCGAACTCCAGGGCGTCACGTTGGTCGGATCTGTTCAGACTGAAGAAGGTGTCAGCCATGAGCTGCCGCCTTGCCGATGGCCTGCGCCATCCAGGCTGGGAGTAGCGCATGGGCCGACACAAGCGTTTGCCATTCTTCGGCAGGCAGTGTGTGACGCAGGGTGCTCAATGCTGTCTCTGCATGAGCGCGGCCCATCCATGCCAATGCGCGGATGGCTGCACCAGCTGGGCGTGTGCCCAAAGAAATCATCCAGTTGGGCGCATGCTTGAGAAGAACTTCCGTGCGCCCAAGCCTGAGCTTGCGGGGGCGACCGGATGTGAGGTAGACCTCCCGAACGGGAACCTGTCGGGTAAGTCCCAGGGCGTTGGCGGCATTGGCCCCATGCGGGACGACAACTTCTCCGCGTTGTTCAGCCCATGCGCCGAGAACCCTGTGGGGGGCGGGGGGGCGTGTGCCGAACCGGCTGCTGACGGGGGGCGTATACATGCCGCGGGCGATGCGCAACAACCGACCTGACCGGGCCAGCCGCGAGAATGCCTGATCCACCGCTGCACGGCTGCCAAGATGCAGGAATGCTTTGGGGGACAGCACTTTGCCTTCGGGAAGGGATTGGGCAGCCTGCAGGATGGATTCGGGAAGCGTGTTCATGGGAAATGATCTCAATGTGTCAGAAATGATATTACAAATCTGACATTGGAATCAAGGCTCTCCATTGATTACCAAGCTGTATGCCGCCGGTCGTCTGCAGGAGTTCGCGTGCAGCAGCTGGCTTGTCGGGTACGGGGTGTTGGCTGGCTGCTGAAATACCATGCCAGCCATCAGCTTCAGACGGGGTATGTCCCGTAAGTTATTGATTTGCTGATGTTGACATGCGTGGTGGCATGCGTCTGGCGCGGTATCTCAATAGCCTGTCAGGGCAAGGGTTGACGGTTTTGGCAGAATCACGGGCGCTGTCCATGTTGCCCACTGAGCGGAGGTGAACCCGATGACGAATGCAGAGACTTCCACGGCGCCTGTTGCCCGGAGCGGGCCGGGCCTACGGCTGATGCGGGTCTTGCTGCTGGTGCTGGTGCCGTGCTTCACGGCCTGGGGGGCTGCCGCGATGTGGTTTCAGCTGGCCCAGCCGGTGCGGGGTGTGCTCATGGCCCTGTGGGTGATGCTGGGCTCGGGGGCCATGTGGGGGTTGTGGCGGGCAGGGCGCGCATCATCTGCCCGGCACAGTCGTCATCGTTTGCTGACCGGAAGCTGGATGGTGGCGGCCGTTGGCCTGCTGGTGTGGTGGCAGGCCCTGAACCCGTCTCATCAACGAGAATGGGCCGACGATGTGGCCAGGCTGCTGCAGGCAGACATTCAGGGTGATCGGGTCACGTTGCACAACGTGCGCAATTTCGACTGGCGGACCGAAACCGATTACACCGTGCGCTGGGAAACACGCCAGTACGATTTGAGCACGATTGCCAGCGTCGACCTGATCCTGTCGTACTGGATGGGGCCGCACATTGCGCACACGCTGGTGTCCTTTGGTTTCGATGATGGCAGGCATCTGGCCTTTTCGCTGGAAATCCGCAAGGAAAGGCATGAATCCTTTTCGGCAGCGGCGGGCTTCTTCCGCGATTTCGAGCAGGTGATCATCGCGGCAGATGAACGCGATATCGTGCGCACCCGCAGCAACGCACGTGGCGAAGACGTGTACCTGTATCGGGTGCCGCTCGGACGTGAGCAGGCGCGTGCCGTGTTTCTCGCCTATCTGCAGGAGGCCGAGGCGCTACGCAGTCAGCCGGCCTTCTACAACACGCTGGACAGCAACTGCACCACCATCGTCTTCGATCTGGCGCGGCAGCTGGCTCCCGGGCTGCCCATCGACTGGCGCCTGCTGGCATCGGGCCATTTTGCCGAATATGCTTTCGACCAGCAGGCGCTGGTGGCGGGTCATGATTATGCGCAGTTGCAGCGGCTGGGGCACATCAATGCACGCGCACAGCAGGCAGACCGCGATGCCGGGGCCGGGCGAGGCCAGCCCGGAGACAACAGCTTTTCACGTGCCATCCGTCAGGGCGTTCCGGGGTGGGAGACGGGGCGTTGATGGGAAAAGTTTGCTCGATATGTTTTGTCAATTGCTATATGCTTGCCCATTACTTACCATCAGATGATGGTGGACAGCCTCGGCGTTGAGCCTTGGCGCTTCCATATTGTTTTTGGCCGTGGCACGGTTTCGGGATGTGTAAAACCCCGACGCGAGAGGACGCAGACATGACCATCAAGTATGAACAGGACATCGTGGCGTGGGCCAATCAACAGGCCGCGTATATTCGCGAGGGTCGGT
>JAUNHU010000292.1 GCA_030523825.1 Lautropia sp.
CGGCATAGTCCCAGTTGGCCGAATCGCCCAGCCGGCGCATCTGCCGGCTGATGGCGCCGCCCGATTCGCCCTTCCATTGCCAGACGCGGTCGATGAAGTCATCACGTGGCAGGTCGTAGCGCGATTTGCCTTCGGCTGCCAGCTGGCGTTCGACGACGATCTGCGTGGCAATGCCGGCGTGGTCGGTGCCGACGATCCAGTTGGTGTCACGCCCCTTCATCCGGTAGTGGCGGATGAGGGTGTCCATCAGCGTCTGCTGGAAGGCGTGACCCATGTGCAGGGTGCCGGTGACGTTGGGCGGCGGCAGCTGGATGCTGTAGGCCGCAGCGTGGGCACTGGCTGCGTCCTTGCCGGCATCGGGGGCCGGGTTGACGAAATAACCGCGTGATTCCCAGATCGGATACCAGCGTGATTCGATGGCGCCCGGCTCGAAGCTCTTGGGCAGTTCGTCGGCGCCGGTGGTGTCGTTTTGCTTGGCGGTATCTGCGGGCTGATTCATGGAAACTCAGGCGGGAGGTTGTCCGGAGGATCCTGAATTATGTCAGAGTCGGCATGTAAAACGGCGCCCGGAAGGGGCGCCGTCTGGTGGATGCGGTCAGCGGAACGCGGAGGCGCCCCTCACGACCCGTGATGGTTCTGCCGTGCCATTTCGGCGTGCAGGCGGGTGATTTCCTCGGTGACGGCACGGGCGACGATGTCGCGGATGATCCGGTTGAGGGTGTCGTGCATGTCGCGGGTCATGGTTTCGACGGCACGCGAGATGACCGGGGTGAGCGCATTGTTGATCTGCGCATCGAGCAGGATGTCACCACGGCGAAGCAGCCGCTCCAGCACGTTCTCGCGGACCTGACCGGCCAGCGCACCCCAGTCCACATCCTCGAAATTGCGCGGCAGCTGCTCGGACTGGTAGCGCTGGACGTTGACGACATCGGTCAGCATCGGGATGCTTTCCTCGTCGTTGACGACGATGCCGGCGTCGCGCAGCGTGGGCACGGTGCGGGCGGGCGGGGCCGTCGTGGTGGTCGGCGGCGTGATCGTCGTCGATGGCACGCCCTGCACCTCGGGGAAGGGCGTGCTGGGTGGCGGCACGGCGTCGTGAGCGGCCTTCGACGAAATGCCGTTGTCGAGCAGACGCATCGAGTGCATCAGCTTGTCGATGAGCGCCCGGTCTTCCTCGGTCAGCGGAGGCAGCGTGGCAATGGCCGCATCCTCGTCCAGCGGTCCGGCTTCGTCTTCCAGATAGTCGTCGTCGGAGTCGTCGGGAAACTGGAAATGCGATGGCACCGGAGGCGCCACGTCGGACTGAAGCGATGGGGGGCTGGCTGCCGGCGGGGCCTGCGGCGGAAGTCGTTGCGGGTCATCGGCTGCCATCACGGTCCTCCACATCGTGGGTAAGGGGGGAGAAGCCCCGTTCGCGATAGAAACGGAAGCGGGCGCGGGCGGCCTCGCGGCTCGGCATGTCGGTGCCGACGAGTTCCACCACCCGCTGGAAATCGGTGAAGTTGTCGGGCGGGGGGCCGCCCAG
>JAUNHU010000088.1:0-9430 GCA_030523825.1 Lautropia sp.
TCCTCGACCGTGCGGCCGATGCCGGCGGTGCGGGCGATCAGGCTCATGCCCGAGGGCACCTGCAGCTTGTCCATCGCCTCGCGCAGTTCCTGCCGGTCTTCACCCTCGATGCGGCGCGAGACGCCACCGCCACGGGGGTTGTTGGGCATGAGCACCACATAGCGGCCGGCCAGCGAGATCATCGTGGTGAGCGCAGCCCCCTTGTTGCCGCGTTCTTCCTTCTCGACCTGGACGATCAGTTCCTGACCTTCGCTGATCACGTCCTGGATGCGCGGTGAACGGCCGGTCTCCCCGTCGGTCTTGAAATAGGCACGGGAGATTTCCTTGAAGGGCAGGAAACCGTGGCGGTCTTCGCCATAGTTGACGAAGCAGGCTTCGAGCGACGGCTCGACCCGGGTGACGACACCCTTGTAGATATTGCTCTTGCGACTCTCGCGTCCGGCGGACTCGATGTCAATGTCGATCAGTCGCTGACCATCGACGATGGCAACCCGCAGTTCTTCCGAGTGGGTTGCGTTGAACAGCATGCGTTTCATGCCATGACTCCATGCACACGAGGGCGTGGTGTGTAGGACCAGCGAGCATGGATCGACCCCCGAGCCGAGCCGCAAGAAGGGCTGTGTCGGGGTCAGGGCGGAAACGGGTCAGTGGGAACGGGCCTGTGCAGGTCGCGGCCAAATCGCGCCGGGCAGGCAAAGTGGCCTGGGCGCGGAGCATGTCGGCTGGATGACTTCTGGTCGATTGCAATCCGATCATGAGGCCGGTGACTGGGGCGATGGTTCCGTCTGGTTGTTGTTCCGACGAGCGCTGCAACCGGCAGGCTCATGGGGTATCGAATGATGCTCGCGCGCCGAACCTTTCGACGCCGCGTTTGAATCCAATGGGTGGTTGCGTGGGTTGCCACGGGGGCCAACGGGGCAGATGGGCCGTGCCGGGAAATTGCGTCCGGCAGGAGCTGGTGCGCCGAGGGCAGAAGGCGGGCCGGCAAGCAGAGCTCCGGTAATCCAGGAAGCGCCCGAAACAGAAAAAGTCCTGCGAAATCAGCAGGGTTTCGGTGCTTTTCGGTGAGGGAGCGGTGGCTCGCTTGCGTGACTCGCAACCGCCGGCCATTATAGCCGGATGAACGCGCGTGACACAAAGTTTTCAATGGCACAAACAACATTCCGCGGAAAGGGCGGGGCAGGCCGATCTGCGACGGGCAAGGGGCAGGGCCGCCCCGGGCCCGACCCTTCCTCCGCCTCTGGGCGCATGCAGCCGGCCGCCCCCGATTCGGCCGCCGTGCAGTTGCTGGAGGTGGGGGCAGCCAACGAAGGGCAACGGCTGGACAACTATCTGCTGGCCGTGCTGCGGGGCGTACCCAAGACGCGCATCTACCGGATCATCCGCACGGGTGAGGTGCGGGTGAACGGCAAGCGGGCGAAAGCCGAGCAACGGGTCGAGTCCGGAGACCGCGTGAGGGTGCCGCCCATCCAGAACCTGCCGGCAACAGCACAGCGGGAAGGTGCTGCACGAGGCGGGGCGCGGCTGGATGAGCGCCACCTGCGCATCCTGTTCGAGGATGAGTTCCTGATGGTGGTCGACAAGTCCGAGGGGCTGGCGGTGCACGGTGGCAGCGGCATCCAGGCCGGGCTGATCGAACGCCTGCGGGCCGGGCGTCCGCCGGGCAGCTTTCTGGAGCTGGCGCACCGGCTCGACCGAGACACCTCCGGCCTGCTGGTGATCGGCAAGCGGCGTTCCACGCTGGTCGAGTTGCACCGGATGTTCAAACATGGCGAGGTGAAGAAACGCTATCTGGCCATTGCCAGCGGTTACTGGGGGCGTCAGGCGCCGGTACTGGTGCAGTTTCCGCTCTTGCGCTACCTCACGCCGGCCGGTGAGCGACGGGTGCGAGTGTCGCCTGATGGCAACAGTGCTGCAACTCGTTTCCGCCGGTTGCAGATTCTCGATTGTGGCGGGGTGCCGGGGCTTCCCCCTCACGCTTCACTGATGGAGTGCGAGCTGCTTACCGGCCGAACCCACCAGATCCGGGTGCATCTGGCGCATTCCGGACACCCCATTCTGGGCGATGAAAAATACGGAGATTTCACTTTAAACAAGCGACTTGATGTATTGGGGTTCAACCGCATGTTTTTGCATGCCTTTCGTCTGGAGATGAAGCATCCGAAAACCGGCGAATCCTTGTCCTTCGAGGCGCCGATGCCCGCAGACTTCGAGGCAGTGCTTGCTGCCTTCGGTGGAGGTGCGCGTTCGGGCTGAGGACAGTTGTCGAGAATGTGTAAAGCACCTCCATGCCCTGCATCATCTGTGCAAAAATGGCGTCATCCACAGACGGAGGTGTTCCTTGGGCAACAGCACAGATCGGGATTTCAGCCGCCATCAGGTCATCGTCTTCGATTGGGACGGGACCGTCGCCGATTCGGTTGCCCTCGTCGTTCAATCGGTGCGCCGTGCCGCCGAAAGCATGGGGTACGTCCCGCCCGAACCCGCCGTCATCCGCCCGCTGATCGGGCTCAGCCTGGGGGAAATGCTGCCCCGGTTCCTGCCGGATCTCTCCTCCGCGCGGCACGCCGAGTTCATCGAAACCTATCGACGACACTATTTTGGCAATCGTAATCAGGTCGACATTCCCTTTGACGGCATTCCCGTGCTGCTCGCCCGGCTGGCCGAGCAGGGGCGCAGGCTGGCGGTGGCCACCGGCAAGTCGCGGGTCGGTCTCGATCGCGTGCTGAAGTCCACGGGGCTGGGGCGCTTTTTCGAGGCCACCCGATGCGCGGAAGAAGGGGTCTCCAAGCCCGATCCCTGGATGCTGCGCAGCCTGGCCGAGGAAATGCAGGTGCAGCCTGCCGACATGGTGATGATCGGCGACTCCATCTACGACATCGACATGGCCAACGCCTTTGGCTGTGACAGCATCGGCGTCTATTACGACACCGGAGCGCCGGATGGCCTGACGCGCTCCACGCAGCCTACGGCGCTCGCCGCCACCGTCGACGACCTCGGGCATCTGCTGATGGGATGATCGGCGCCGGGGCGTCGATTCCTGTCGGGCTGCTGTACATGTGCAGAGGGTTGTCGTGTCCTCGTCATCATGATCCGGGCCTGAAGTCGTATTTCAGCAGCCTGCCGTTCGTTCGCGCCGTTTTCGTGCCATTTGCCGGTGTTTGTGTGCAGGTTTTTTGTGGGGTGTCGTGCGGATCTTCCGGGAATGCGCAGGCCCCGGGCGCTAGAATGGCGCACGAATTCATTCATGACCTGCATGAGTCGGTGGCTTCGTGCCCGTCGGTCTCGTGCGTGATGGTACTTGCCGCCTCGTTTGGGGCGGTTGTCGTGTCGTCACCGGGTCGGGCTACGGAGTGCATCGATGGCGGAAAGTACGGACAAGGCAGTGATGGACGCAGAGCAGTGGGGCCGAAAGCTGATCGAAGACCTGGCGCGCGAGGCGCTCAAGGAGCGTCGGGCCAAGCGCCGCTGGCGCATCTTCTTCATGCTGGTCTTCCTCGGGTTGATCCTGTTTTCCGTTGTGCAGGGGCTTTCTGATTCTGCTGAGAAACAGGTCGCGGCCCCGCATGTCGCGGTCGTCGATCTGGATGGCGTGATCGCCGATTCCGAGGAGGCTGTCAGTGCAGATCATGTCATTCAGGGATTGCGGCGTGCCTTCGATGCCGACAGCAAGGCCGTGGTGCTGCGCATCAACAGCCCTGGCGGCAGCCCGGTGCAAGCCGGCATGATTGCCGACGAGATGAAGCGGCTGCGCAAGGAATACCCCGACAAGCCGCTCTATGCCGTCATCGAGGAGATGGGGGCATCGGCTGCCTATTACATTGCGGCCGTGGCCGACCAGATCTACGTGGACAAGGCCAGCATCGTCGGCTCCATCGGTGTCATCATGAACGGCTTTGGTGCGCAGGAGCTGGTCGACAAGGTCGGGCTGGAACCCCGCATCTACACGGCCGGCAAGAACAAGGCGTTCATGAATCCCTTTGCGCCGGTGCCGCCCGAACAGAAGGCCCATGTTCAGGCCATGCTGGATGAGGTGCACAAGCAGTTCATCACGGTGGTGAAGGAAGGGCGCGGCAAGCGCCTGAAGGAAAATGCCGACATCTTCAGCGGCCTTTTCTGGACGGGCGAGCGCAGCCTTGCGCTGGGGCTGGCCGATGGGCTGGGGTCGGTGAGCAGTGTGGCGCGTGATCTGGTGGGTGTCGAGGAGGTGGTCGACTACACCCAGCGCTCGCAATGGGAGATCTGGACGCGGCAGTTTGGTGCTTCGGTGGCTTCCGGCTTCTGGAGCAAGCTGGAGATGGAAGCCGCTGGCAATAACCTCCGCCTGCGCTGAGCGCTGCGCCAGTGCAGAGCCCCTGAAGGGTTGTCCTGTGAGGAGGGGCTGATTGTTTTGTTCCGGTGCGCCCAGGTTTCCAGGCCGGGTGCCTGTTTTTCAGATCGGGGCGCCTGTTTGACGAAAAATGGCCGCTAATGCGGCCATTTTTTCGTCAGGGTGCTTGTGTCGGGAATGCCGGTTTCCAAGGTTCTGAGTGAAGGGAGGGGAAGCTCTTGGGTTGGCGTCTTGTCGTTTCTTGTTGCGCCCCTCAAAGCTTGTCTTCTTGACGGGGAGCTTCCGTCGTGGGAAGGGCGTGCCCGTTCAGGCCAGAAACAGGAACAGTGCAGGCCGCTTCGATGGCATGGTGGGCGGGTGCTTCTTCCACTGCGCCACCGTCCGCGTCACGATGGACTGTTCGTTGCCGGTGAGGTCGGTGGCCAGGCACAGCCGGGTGCGTTCGGGCAGGTGCTGGATCAGTGCTTCGGCCATCGCCTGATTGCGATAGGGGGTCTCGATCAGCATCTGCGTCTCGCGTTCGCTGGCTGAACGTTTTGCCAGTCGCTCGATGGTCTGGCGACGTTCGTCGGCAGCGGTCGGCAGATAGCCATGAAACACGAAGCGCTGGCCATCGAGGCCGCTTGCCATCAACCCCAGCAGGATCGACGAAGGCCCTATCAGTGGCCGCACCTCCACGCCTGCCGCATGTGCCGCAGCCACCAGTCGTGCGCCCGGGTCGGCCACGCCGGGGCAACCGGCATCCGATAATAATCCGGCGTCCTCTCCGGCCAGTAGCGGTGCCAGCCAGTCGCTGGCTTCGAGGCGTTCGTCTCCTTTGGGCAGCGCGCGGATGCTTACCTCCTGCAGCGGCCTGTCCAGTCCGATCTGGCCCAGCCAGCGGCGCGCAGTTTTCGGGGTTTCGACGAAGAAGTGCGTCAGGCGTGCGACTTCGGCACGGTCAGCGTCCAGCAGCCAGGGGCGTGCCTCCTCGGGTTGCTGAAGGGAGGTCGGGATGAGGAACAGGCGGCCACGTGGTGAGCGCGGGGCTGATGGCTCCCTGTCCCGATGGCTGATGGTCGTGGCGTCGGACGGGTGGTCGGGGTTGGCGGGTGTGGTGGAGCGTTGGCGTGTCATGGTGGTGGAGGGCGGAGATCAGCTGAGCCCCTGTTTGCTCGCAGGCGCTCGTCTTCCGGGTTCAGTGCCGCCGGGGCTGCCATTCCGTATCCGGCGCCGGCTGTACCCAGCGCCTGTCGGGGCATTGCCTGTGGGGGCAGACGTGGGGCAGGGATCAGGCGAGCGGATTGACTCCCATCGTGCGCAGATGGGTGCCCAGCCGGATGAGCGGCAGGCCGATCAGGGCCGTCGGGTCGTCCGAGTGAATTGCATCGAGCAGGCTGATGCCGAGCCCTTCGCATTTCGCCGAGCCAGCGCAGTGCAGCACGTCCGCTTCCAGATCCAGATAGCGCTCGATCTCGGGTCGCGAGAGGTTTCTGAAAAGCACGCGCACGTCGACGCAGTCGTCGATGGGGGCATGGCCGGGGGCGCGCAGTGCCAGCGCCGAATGGAAGCGCATCTCGTGCCCGGATGCGGCCGTCAGCTGTGCGATGGCGCGCTCGCGCGTGCCGGGCTTGCCGATCGGGGTGCATCCATCGAGGGTGCCGACCTGATCGCAGCCGATGACGATGGCCTGCGGGTGCTGGCGAAAGACGGTTTCGGCCTTCAGGGCGGCCAGACGCAGGGCGAGGGCGCGTGGCGCCTCGCCGGGCAGGGGGCTTTCGTCCACGTCCGTCACGCAGACATCGAAAGGAACTTGCAGGCGTTCGAGCAGCTCGCGGCGCCAGGGGGAAGCAGAGGCCAGGATCAGTTTCATGATGCTGCTATGATAAAAGGCTGACCCGGATCGATCCGGGCCTGAGTAACGAGGTGATTCTGGCATGAGTGACGTGGCTGCGGCCGATGCGCTGCCCGAGGGGCTGGCGCCCGAGGTTGATCCGGTACGATTCGCAAAATCGCGTGAACAGCTGGCTGGCTGCACGTCGGTGGCGCGCATGCCCCGCCTGCTGGCTTCGGGGCTGCTCGACGACAAGGTGCTGGTGCACTGGCATCTGCAGGGCGAAACCGGCCGGGACGATCTCGACCGGGTTCGCCAGTTTCTCACGCTGACGATCTCGTTCGCGCCGGTAGTGGCCTGTGGCCGCTGTCTGGGGCCGCTGCCGGTCGATACCCTTGAAGCCACGCGGCGCTACCGGCTGGCCGCCTCCGAGCGGCAGGCCGATCTGGAAGATCCCGAGGCCGGCGATGTCGAGGTGATGGCCATCGTGCCCAGCCTGTCGCTCGCCACCCTCATTGAGGACGAGGCAATCCTGATGCTGCCGATGGCGGCGTTCCATGAGGTTTGCCCCGGCCCGGCCACGCTCAATTGAGGGGCTTGTGCCTGTTTGTCCCTGGCCTTTGAGCATGCAGTCCCGGGGTTCGCACACCGGGGTCTGATGTCTGTTGCCTGGGGCATGGGCTGGCTGCATGCTCATCTGCGGCTCCTGGCTCCGGTTCTGCATCTTGTCTGCTTTTTTTCTGTCCCTGTCCGGCGCCCTTGGTTGCGAGGAGGTGAGTGTGCATGACAAGGACGGGAAGGCAGCCTCCGCGTAGTGTCCCGGACAGATTTTTCGCGTTTCGATTCGACGAGTCCCTTTCAAACCCGTTATAATCCCGGATTGCCCCTTTCTTAGCTTCGGGCAGGAGAATTTCAATGGCCGTTCAGCAAAACAAGAAATCGCCGTCCAAGCGCGGCATGCACCGTTCGCACGATCATCTCGAAAACCCGCCGATTGCCGTCGAGCCCACCACGGGTGAGGTGCATCGTCGTCACCACATCAGCCCCAACGGTTTTTACCGGGGCAAGAAGATCATCCGTACCAAGTCCGAGGACTGATCGGCTGTCATTCAGTCGTCTTCCCGTGCGCCACATGCTGGGGCAGGGGCCTCACAACTTCAGGAAATCTTCAACGCCATGAGCGTGCGCCTGGCCATTGATGTCATGGGCGGAGATCATGGATTGACGGTAACGGTACCTGCCGCACTGTCCTTCCTCCAGTCTCATCCCGATGCCGAACTGCTGCTGGTTGGCCGACCCGACGAAGTCGATCAGGCGCTTCGCGAACAGGTGTCGCGGTTTGCCGATGGTGCGGCGCTGCAGGCGCGCATCCGTGTCGTGCCCGCTGCCGAAGTCATCCGCATGGATGACAACCCGGTGCAGGCGCTGCGCAACCGCCGCAATTCCTCGATGCGCATTGCCATCGAGCAGGTCAAGGCCGGTGAGGCCGATGCCTGCGTCAGTGCCGGCAACACCGGCGCGCTGATGGCCATTTCCCGTTTCGTGCTCAAGACCCTGCCGGGCATCGACCGGCCGGCCATCGCCACCCAGCTGCCCACGCAGAAGGGCGGCTACACGACGATGCTCGATCTCGGGGCCAATGTCGATTGCGAGCCCGAGCACCTGATGCAGTTCGCCATCATGGGCAGTGCGTTGTCTGCCGTCCTCGACCAGCGCGAGCGGCCCACGGTTGGCCTGCTCAACATCGGTGAAGAACTCATCAAGGGCAATGATGTCGTCAAGGAAGCTGCCCGGCTCATCCGTGGCACGTCGTTGAACTTCATCGGCAACATCGAGGGAAATGATGTCTACACGGGCAAGGCCGATGTCGTCGTCTGTGACGGCTTTGTCGGCAATGTGGCCCTCAAGACATCCGAAGGTGTGGCCCAGATGATGGGTGCCTTCATCCGTCAGGAATTTGCGCGCAACCCGCTCACCAAGCTGGCGGCCCTGTGTGCGATGCCCGTGCTGAAGCGTTTCAAGGCGCGCGTCGATCACCGGCGCTACAACGGGGCCTGTCTCATCGGTCTGAAGGGCATCGTCCTCAAGAGTCACGGTTCTGCCGATGCCTTTGCCTTCGAGCACGCGCTCATTCGTGCCTACGATGCCGCGCGCCGCGGGCTTCTCGAACGGATCACGGCCGCGATGGAAGCCTTGCCGGTTGCTGCGCCTGGCGCCGCTGACGAGGCTGCCCCCGTTTCAGTACCCGCAGCTCCGGGCGAAACATCCGTCTGACGTCGGCATTTGATGTACGCCTGAATTCATGTCGTGCCCGCAAGGGAGTGTGGCGCCTGCCCGTACCCCGCGTCTGTGCCCGCTCAGTCCGTGCCCGTCCGTGGCTCCGGGGTCGGGCATTCCATGACATGATTATTCACGGCCCACGGCTGGCGTGAGCGACGCCTTGCCGTATCATTCACCTTTGGTTGCCCGTTTCCAAGGCGCAGCCACATCGTCGTTCCCAGACGATGATTTGGCCGGTCAGGGTGCAAGCACACTGGCGCTGCCGAGTCCTTTCAGAATTTTCAGCTGATCCGACCCGCCATGAGCACAACCGATACCGCTGCATCCCGTACCCCGGTCGCACCGGCGTCCCTGTCCCCCCAGCCCCGTTTTTCGCGGGTGATCGGTGTCGGTGCCGGGTTGCCGGTCCGCTGCGTCAGCAACGACGAGCTTGCGCAGGATCTGGCAAAACGTGGCATCGAGACTTCCGACGAATGGATCGTCTCGCGCACCGGCATCCGTCAGCGCTGGCTGGCTGGCCCTGACGAAACCACCACCTCGCTGGGCGCCAAGGCTGCGCGCGCTGCGATGAAGATGGCAGGCGTCGGGCCTGACGACATCGACCTCGTCGTCTGTGCCACCTCCACCCCCGATCAGATCTTTCCCAGCACGGCCTGCCTCATCCAGAACGACCTGGGGATCCGTCAGGGTGGCGCCTTCGATGTGCAGGCGGTCTGCAGCGGCTTTGCCTATGCGATGGCCAATGCCGATGCGCTGATCCGCGCTGGTGTCGCCAATCGCGCGCTGGTCATCGGTGCCGATGTCTTTTCCCGCATCCTCGACTGGAACGACCGCAAGACCTGCGTGCTGTTCGGTGATGGTGCTGGTGCCGTTGTGCTGTCGGCCTCCGACACGCCGGGTATCCTCACCTCGAAGCTGCATGCCGATGGCAGCCACTCCGGCATCCTCGAAACCCCGGGCGGCGTGCGGGGCGGTCAGGTTACGGGTCATCCCTTCCTGCAGATGGA
>JAUNHU010000088.1:9530-11670 GCA_030523825.1 Lautropia sp.
GGCGGCTTCACCTGGGCTGCCAACCTCATCCGCATGTAACTGCCGTTTCCTGATTCCGCAGGTTCTGCCTGACCCGTCCCGGTGCATGGCCAGCGCCATGCCCGTCATACGGGCCGTCCGGAATCAAGTTGAACCTGCAGGCCACGTGATGTGGGCGCTTTGAAGAAGCGCACTTTCAATCAAACAGAACGGAACGCTGGCGCTTCATCCTTTCTGCTCAGCGTTCTCCAATGGGGAGCCATCCATGAGTGTTGCTTTCGTTTTTCCCGGTCAGGGCTCGCAGTCGGTCGGCATGCTGAACAGCCTGGCAGGCCGCCCCGACGTGGCCGCGCTGCTGAAGCAGGCCGATGAGGCCCTGGGTCAGCCGCTGAGCAGGCTGATTGCCGATGGCCCGGCCGAAGAACTCAATCTCACCACCTGGACGCAGCCCGCCATGCTGCTGGGCGGCATCGCCTGCCTGCAGGCATGGCGTACCGAGGGCGGCATCGAGCCGGCCTTCGTGGCGGGGCACAGCCTGGGCGAATACACCGCGCTGGTGGCGGCTGACGCACTCGACTTCCAGACGGCGGTTCCGCTGGTGCGCCTGCGCGCGCAGGCCATGCAGGAAGCCGTTCCGGTAGGCACCGGGGGCATGGCGGCCATTCTGGGGCTCTCTGACGAAGCCGTGCAGGCTGCCTGCGATCAGGCCCGTGCCGTTCCCGGCAGTGCCGATGTCGAGGAGGTGGCTCCGGTCAATTTCAACGCCCCGTCGCAGGTGGTCATTGCCGGCCACATCGGCGCCGTCAAGCGTGCCTGCGAGGCTGCACAGGCTGCCGGTGCGCGTCGTGCCGTCATGCTGCCGGTTTCGGCGCCTTTCCATTCGGTGCTGCTCCGGCCGGCTGGCGACGTGCTTGGCGAGGCGTTGGCGAAAGTCGATCTGCGTGCCCCGAAGGTGCCGCTCATCAACAATGTCGACGTGGCCTTCGAGACCGAGCCCGCCCGCATCCGCGATGCGCTCGTGCGGCAGGCATGGCATCCGGTGCGCTGGGTCGAACTCATCCAGAAGCTCTCGGCCGAAGGGGTCGACCAGTTCGTCGAATTCGGCCCCGGCAAGGTGCTCACCGGTCTCATCAAGCGGATTGCACCACAGGCACAGCTGCACAACGTCTTCGACGCCGATTCCCTCCAATCCACCCTCGCAAAATTCCAATGAGCACGAACGCATCCATTCCGCTGGCCAACCTGGACGGCCAGGTGGCTCTCGTCACCGGCGCTTCCCGTGGCATCGGTCAGGCCATCGCCACCATGCTGGCCCGGGCCGGGGCGCTGGTCATCGGCACCGCCACATCCGAATCCGGGGCGAAGGCCATCGGTGAACACCTCGGTGCGCCGCACAAGGGCGTGGCGCTCAACGTCAACGATGCCGATGCCTGCAGCGCGCTGGTCGATCAGATCGTGGCAGATCACGGCAAGTTGTCCATTCTCGTCAACAATGCCGGCATCACGCGCGACACGCTCGCCATGCGCATGAAGGACGAGGACTGGTCTGCCGTCATCGACACCAACCTCAGCGCGGTCTTCCGCATGTCGCGGCTCGCCATCAAGCCGATGATGAAGGCCCGTCATGGCCGCATCATCAACATCACCTCGGTGGTGGGGCAGATGGGCAACCCCGGTCAGGCCAACTATGCGGCTGCCAAGGCTGGTGTGGCAGGGATGTCACGGGCGCTTGCCCGCGAGGTTGCCAGCCGCGGCATTACCGTAAACTGCGTGGCGCCGGGGTTCATCGACACCGACATGACCCGGGCGCTGTCGGCCGAGCAGGTGGAATCGCTGAAGGCGCAGATTCCCAGCGCGCGTCTGGGGCATGTGGATGACATTGCCGCCGCCGTGCTGTATCTTGCGTCTCCGGGTGCTTCCTATGTCACCGGCACAACCTTGCCGGTCAATGGCGGCATGTACATGGTTTGACGCTACAATCGCGGATTATCATTGCAAGTTTTCTGGCTCCTTCACGGGAAACAGATCTCGCCTGATCAAAAAAAATTTTTTTGGTCAGGCATCTTCCAAACCAAAAAGCCGGTAATCTATCGGCATTGCAGCAACTCATCAGGAGAGTATTCAAATGTCGGATATCGAGGCGCGGGTCAAGAAGATTGTG
>JAUNHU010000293.1 GCA_030523825.1 Lautropia sp.
CCTTCAGCAGATGGCTGAAGTCTTTGGACGCGACAAATCCGTGATCTCGCGGCACTTGCGCAACATCTTTGCCGACGGTGAGTTGGTCCGTGATTCAGTGGTTGCAAAAAATGCAACAACTGCCGCCGACGGCAAAACCTATCAGGTCGAGTACTACAACCTCGATGCCATTCTTTCTGTGGGCTATCGCGTAAATTCCAAGGTCGGGACCCAATTCCGCATCTGGGCCACCAGCCGTCTGAAGGAATACCTGCTGCAAGGCTACACGCTGGATCGCAAGCGTTTGGCGCAAAATTCTTCCTCCAGACAGAAGGACGTACTGATCCGGCTGGTGATGCACATGTTGACCAGGCCCGCCTAATCCGCGACTACGGAAAGAACGGGAAGAAGAACAGCAGGGCCGGGATGCAGACGAGGCCGGCGACGAGGATCAGCGGCAGACCGGCGCGCACATAGTCCATGAAGCGGTAGCCGCCCGGTGCCAGTACCATCGTGTTGGCTGGCATGCCAATGGGGGTGGCGTAGGCACAGGAGCCGCCGATGACGATGGCCATCAGCACCGCGCGCGGATCGGCGCCGATATTGTTGGCAATCGACAGGCCAATGGGCACCAGCAGTGCTGTGGTGGCGGTGTTCGACATGAAGTTGGTCAGCACGCAGGAAATGCCGAAGATGACGATGAGCAGCATTACCGGCGACGGGGAGCTGCCCAGCATGCCCATGATGTAATTTGCAACGGCAGCGCCTGCGCCGGTTTTTTCCAGGGCCGTTGCCAGTGACAGTGTGCCGCCGAAGATGAAGATCGTCTGCGAGTCGATGGCCTTGTAAGCCTGTTTTTCCGTAAGCACGCCGGTCAGCACGATCAGTACCGCGCCCACGCAGGCCGTGATGTGCAAGGGAATGCCGATGGCGTCCTCGAAGATCATGCCGAGGATGGTGCCGATCAGGATCGCCAGTGACAGTTGCTGTTTCCAGGCGGGTACGGGCGGAGTCGTGGCCGTTGCGTGCCCCGGCGCATCGGCTCCCGAAGACGCAGGTGCGGACGACGGCGCGGTCGAGTCCGTCTGGTCGCTGGAGCCTCCGCTGCCATGCGCGGGCAGCAGCTTGTGGCCGATGGTCACGAAATAGAGGATGCCCACCACCAGAAGCGGCAGGCCCACTTTCGCATATTCAAAAAATCCGAACTGCTTGCCGATGTTCTGCAGTGCCGTTTGGGCGATCAGGTTGCCGGGCGCACCGATCAGCGTGAGGTTGCCACCCATCGCTGCGGCAAACACCAGGGGCATCAGCAGTCTTGAGCGTGAGAAACCGGAGCGTGCTGCAATGCCCAGTACCACCGGAATCAGGATGGCCGCCGTACCGGTATTCGAGAGCACCCCCGACAGTAGCCCGGTAATGCCCATGATGGCGATGATGAGCTGGCGTTCGGTTTTGGCGAAGCGGGTGACGAGGCCGCCAATGCGGTTGGCCATGCCGGTCTCGAACAGGGCGCCGCCCACCACGAACATGCCCA
>JAUNHU010000089.1 GCA_030523825.1 Lautropia sp.
TGATGCCGGCCACCGGCATCGGCAATGGCCGCTGCCTGCCGGCCGGGCCGCTGCGCGAACCGGTCGAGCGCCTCGCCCATGTCGATGCACTGCTGCTGCCAGACGGCATGCCGGCAGCCCGACGCGAAGCCTTGTGGCAGGCGATGGGGCGGTCTGCACCACAGGTTGCGGATACATCGGCAGCAGAGGAATCCGCGCGCCCCGGCGAGGGCGCGTCGGCTGCCGTGGCAGAGACTACCCCGAGCCACGGCACGATGCCCGACGGAACTGCGACTGCGCCGGCCCCCATTGCCCCGACAGGCACCCCACGCGTCTTCACGCTCCGCACCGAGGTTCGTGACGTGCGCCGGCTGGATGGCAGCGAGCAATGGACGCCCGAAGCGTTCGCCGCCACCTTTGCCGGCCAGACACTGGCCGCCGTGGCGGGCATCTCCCGCCCGGAACGCTTCTTCGATTCACTGACGGCGATGGGGCTGGCGATCTCGCCGCATCCTCTCACCGATCATGCGCCCATCGACCCCGACTGGCTGGCATCGCTGCCCCAGCAGCACATCATCATGACGGCCAAGGATGCCGTGAAGTGCCTGGGCTTCCCCGAAGCGCTGCGCAGCCGCTGCCTCGTGCTCGGCATCGAAGCCGTGCCCGATACGCCGCTGCTAGAATGGCTGATTGCCGAACTCTCCGCTGCTCCACGATCATGAAGGCTCTCGACATTCTCGTCTGTCCGCTGTGCAAGGGGCCGCTGGCCTTCGACCGCCAGCAGCAGACCCTGACCTGCAAGGCCGACCGCCTGGTCTTTCCCATCCGCGATGGCGTGCCCGTGATGATCGAATCCGAAGCCAGCCCGCTGGTCGACGACGACACGGCACCTGCCGCTGCCGGTACGGCATCGGCCTGACGATGAACGCGCCCGCCGCTCCCTTCGTCGTGCTGATTCCGGCACGGCTGGCCTCCACGCGCCTGCCCAACAAGCCACTGGCCGACATCGGCGGTCTGCCCATGGTGATTCGCGTGGCCCGGCAGGCCGGCAAATCCGGCGCTGATCGCGTCGTGATCGCTACCGACAGCGCCGAGATCGCGCAGGCCGCCCGCGAACACGGGCAGGAAGTGATCATGACCCGCGCCGATCATCAGTCCGGTACCGAGCGCCTTGCCGAGGCCATCACGCTGATGGAACTGGCCGACGAAACCATCGTCGTCAACGTGCAGGGTGACGAGCCGGAGATGCCGCCAGAGCTGATCGACGCGCTGGCAACCTGCCTGGCGCAAGACGCCGAATGCCCGATGGCCACCGCAGTGCACCCGGTGCAGTCGCCAGCCGACTGGCTGAACCCCAATGTGGTGAAGGTGGTGGCCGATGCGCACGACCGCGCGCTGATGTTCTCCCGTGCGCCGTTGCCCTGGCATCGCAAGCATCTCGTGCCCGGCATCGACCCCGACAGCGACGCCTGTCGTGCCGCCTTCGCCGAGGCGCGGCCGCTGCGTCACATCGGCATGTACGCCTACCGCAGCAGCTTCCTCACCCGGTACGCCCGGATGGCCCCCTGCCCGCTCGAAGACATCGAGGCACTGGAGCAACTGCGGGTGCTGTATCACGGCCACCGGATCAAACTGCTGCACGCCACCGAAGCCCCTCCTGCCGGTGTCGACACACCTGACGATCTGGTCAGGGTACGTGCCCGGTTTGCCCGCTGATTCCTAGTAGCCTGCCCCGGCAGGGCTGCGCGCCGCAGGCTACAATCAAAGCAATTGCAGCCCCGCCACGGCGCCAGCCGGCCTTCGCGGCCCTGCGGCGCAAGGGGCATGATCATTCAGGCTCCTTGTCATCGGGTTCCCCGCTCTGCGCCCAGCCGACGACAGCATCTGCCGGCTCGTGCCTCGCACCGCCTGCCATCCAGATTCATTTCAAAAAGGAAGCTTCTCATGCGTTTGATCCTTCTCGGCCCCCCGGGCGCCGGCAAAGGCACCCAGGCCCAGTTCATCGTCGAGCAATTCGGCATCCCGCAGATTTCCACCGGCGACATGCTGCGTGCCGCCATCAAGGCAGGCACCGAGCTGGGGCTGGCCGCCAAGAAGGTCATGGATCAGGGACAGCTGGTGTCCGATGACATCATCATCGGTCTGGTAAAGGAAAGGCTGACACAGCCCGACTGTCAGAAAGGCTATCTGTTCGACGGTTTTCCGCGCACCATTCCACAGGCCGAGGCACTGCGCGAATCGGGCGTCAAGCTCGAACACGTTGTCGAACTGAAGGTGCCCGACGAGGCCATCATCGAGCGGATGAGCGGCCGGCGCGTGCATCAGCCCAGCGGCCGCAGCTACCACATCCGCTTCAACCCGCCCAAGGTGGAAGGCAAGGATGACGTGACCGGCGAGCCCCTCACCCAGCGCGACGACGACCGCGAGGAAGTGGTCCGCAAGCGCCTGCAGGTGTATCAGGACCAGACCCGTCCGCTGGTGGATTTCTATCAGGCATGGGCAAAGACCGGCGACACGGCCGCGCCGCGCTATCACGCGCTTGAAGGCGTAGGCAGCGTGGATGAGATCCGCGCCCGCGTGCTGGCAGCCCTGAAGGGCTGACCCCTTCCTCCACCCGAATGGCAGACACCGGGCCTGCCCCTGGCTGCTGCGGCCTATCGGGCAGGGGTATCGGCTGCTGTCCGTCATACCCACAGCAGCCCGCAATCATCGCCGTGCGGTGACGAGGCTGTTCGCGCTTGCTGCCATCGGCAGAACTCCGGCCTGCGCGGCCAGCACCGGCCGCGCCTTCCGTGGATATTCCGCACCGCAGGCTGGCTCGGCGAAACCTCATCGCCCCAGCTGCAACCCCTCCAGCCAGGCCGCCAGCGCCAGCAGGCTGGCATCGGCACCATGCTGTGCCGCCACCTGCAGACCGAAGGGCATCGGGGTGCGCCGGCCCTCGTGTTCGGCCTCCACCGTGCCTGCCGGCAGGCTGATGGCCGGCACCCCGGCAAACGAGAACGGCAGCGTCTGGCCCAGCACGGCCTCACGCACCGACAGGCTGCCACGGCGGGTAGGTGCTTCCTGCTGGCCGCGCAACGGGGTCACGATGGCCGATGTCGGCAGGATCATCGCATCCACGCCTTGCAATACGGCATTCAGATCGCGGCTGAATTCCAGCCGCGCCCGCATCGACGCGATGTAGTCCACAGCCAGCAGGCCCAGCCCTGCCTGCAACGGTGGCAGCACCGCCGCCGAAAACCCTTCCCCGCCCTGCGCCAGCGCAGCGCGATGCACCGCAGCCGCCTCGGCCCGCACGATCGGGGTGTAATGGGTCCAGGGCCGATCCATGCCCTGCGGCTCGGCATCCACCAGCTCGGCCACCGCCGACAGGCGTGCCAGCAGGCGCTCGAAATGCGCATGCGTGCCTTCATCCAGCCGGGCCTCCAGCCAGCGACGCGGCACACCCAGACGCGGCTTTCGCGCCACGCTGCCATGCGCCAGCCGGTTGCCCGACAGCACCTGATGAAGCAGGGCCGCGTCGGCCACGCTGCGTGCCAGCGGCCCGGCGTGATCGCAGGTCCAGGACAGCGGCAGGGCGCCATCGAGCGAGACCTGGCCAAAAGTGGGCTTGAAGCCCACCACGCCACAGAAAGCGGCCGGGATGCGGATCGAGCCGCCGGTATCGCTACCAATGGAGGCGCTGCCCAGGCCCACGGCCACCGCCACGCCCGAACCACTGGATGACCCGCCCGACTGTCGGGCCGGATCGTGCGGATTGCAGACATCGCCGGTCCAGCTGTTCTCGCCGGTAGCCCCCAACGCGATCTCGTGCATGTTGGCCTTGGCAAACACCAGCGCACCGGCTGCCTTCAGGCGTCGCACCACGGCGCTGTCTTCATCGGCCATCGGTGGCAGCGCTGCCGTGGTGCCGGCCCGCATCGGCGCGCCTTGCAGCTGGAACAGGTCCTTCACGCTGATCCAGGTACCCAGCAGCGGCAAGCGGGCGTAAGCACCGGGATTTGCCCTGACGCGCTCCGCCAGGGCAGCAGCCTCCTGCCGTGCACGCTGCCAGTCTGCCCAGGCCAGCGGGTTGAGGGCGGCAACCTCGGCGGCACGATGCTCCAGCTGCTCGACCTCATCGACCAGCGAGCGCTGGCCGTCGAGCAATTGTTGCACTTGTTGTCGCAGGGGCAGGAGGAAGGGATTCTGTACGGGTGCCATGTCGACACAACCTCTCAAATCAGGGACAGTAGCAGGTCATCAGCGCTATTATGAAACCTCTATGGAAGGTTCCGATCAATGAAAAACCCATTGGCGCATCGCGTTCTGAACACAGGCAAGCTCCGTTCAGCCGCTTATGACGAGAATCGGCAAATCCTGGAAATCGCCTTTCATGACGGCATGCTGCGCAGTTATCGCAGCCTGCCCGCCGAGGTGGCGCGCCGCTTTTTTGCAGCGCCCAATCCGGCCAGCTTCTGGGAAGACCGCATCGCCGAAGAATACCCGATGACCCAGACCCGGATGACAAGCCCGCCGCCCCTGGAAAACGATCCGGCCGCCGACGCGCTCCAGCAGCTGAACCAGCTTTTCCATCGCGGCTCCGACGAAGGTTGACGCCCGAGATGCCTGACGCACGCCAGTCCCCTGCGACCACACGCGACGACGAGCTGCCCCCGATGCTGCAGCTGCCGGCCGGGTTTCACATCGACAACAGCATTGCCGGCATTCCCTGGCTGCGCCGCTCCGACGACGACAGCATCATCTTCCTCTTTGCCGGCAACAGGCTCATTCAGCGGACCAGCGGCGCTCCCGCTCTCTCGCCGCGCGAACACCGCGACGTGCTCGGTGCCACCAGCCTCGTCGAGATGATCGGCCGCCACCAGGGACGTACCTGTCTGGCCGTTTCACTCGCCGGCGACGCCGACACCTTGCCTCCCGGCTGGGAAGCCACCGGCCTGCGCAACTGGTTCGACCGCCTGCCCGACGATCTGGCCAGCATCGCCATGCAGGGCAGCCAGCTGCTCGACTGGCGTCGCACCCACCGCTTCTGCGGCCGCTGCGGTGCCCCCACCCTGCGCTGCACCGACGAACGCGCCGTGCAATGCACCCGCTGCGGGCTGCGCAACTACCCGCGCATCTCGCCCGCCATGATGGTCCTCATCACCCGAGGCCGGCAGTTGCTGCTGGCCAGCAACGTCAGTTTCCCGCCGGGGCGCTACAGTGCCCTGGCCGGCTTTCTGGAAGCGGGCGAATCCGTCGAGGCTGCCATCCACCGCGAGGTTCACGAGGAAGTCGGCCTGCGGGTGCACCGGCTGCGCTGGTTCGCCAGCCAGAGCTGGCCCTTCCCGCACTCGCTGATGCTGGCCTTCACGGCCGAATGGCTCGACGGAGACATCCGCATCGACCCCGCCGAGCTGAGCGATGCCCGCTGGTTCGACATCGACGCCCTGCCCGACCTGCCCCCCGCCGGCATCAGCGTCTCCCGCGCCCTGATCGAGCACACGGCAGCCCGATTGCGCCACGCCTGAGCCCCGTGCGCAGACGCCGGGCACCCCGCCAGACGGCCACTCCATCCCCGGGCCGACGCCCTGCGCAAACACGCCAGCGCTGCCTCAGTTTCCTGCCGCCCGCAGAGGCCGATCGTCGGCCCGAAACCACCACCCACCCCACCGATTAGGCATCAATCCAACAAAAATGTGCCGGTTTCGCCGATCAGTGCGTTTTGAAACATGCTTTGTCGCATTTTTGACGCAAAGTAGCGTGTAATCCATCCGCTGCATACGAGGTGTCCCCTTGCTCCAGCTTACACGCCAGGCCCGGCAACACACGGCCCATCCCTGTTCCGACAGCGAGCACCCGCAAAGCATCGCGCAACAACTGTCCCGCACGTCCGGCAAGCCCGTGCGGCACGCCATGCTGCGCAAGACCCTGCTGGGGCTGATGGTGTGCACCGCACTGGCCGCCTGCGGTGGCAGTGGCGGCGGCGGCAGCACCACCCCCAACGTGCCCCCTGCCGGCAACGGCAGCACCCCGCCCGGAACGCAGCCAGATGGCGCTTCACCGGTGCGCCCCACTGCCGTCACGCCACGCACCACCGGCAGCGCCGGCCCCGCTGCGGCAGCTCAGGCCGTGGCAAACCCGCTTCCCCAGGGCTCCACCTCCATCACCTTCGACCGTCAGGCCTCGCCCCGCCTGTGGGTCGTCAACGCCGACCAGAACAGCGTCAGCGTCTTCGACGCCAGCACCCGCACATTGCTGAAGGAAATCACCGTCGGTGAAGCCCCCCGCACGATCGCCATCGACAACGCTGGTCATGCCTGGGTGGCCAACCGGGAAAGCGGCACCCTCAGCATCATCGACCCGGCCAGCCTCGAAGTCAGTGCCACCATCGAACTGTCCGCAGCCGCCCAACCCTATGGCGTGATCGCGGCCCCCGACGGCAGCGGCATCTGGGTTGCCCTCTCCGGCTCGGAAGAACTGCTGCAACTCGACCCCGTCACCCGCGCCGTCAAGCAGCGTGTGTCGGTTGGCCCCGAGGTGCGCCACCTTGCCATCGACGCCGCCAGCAGCAAGCTGCTGGCCAGCCGCTACATCTCGCCCGCCCTGCCCGGCGAAGACACTGCCGCCCCCACCATCAGCGGCCCCGGCGTGCGTGGCGGTGAGGTCATGGTGATCGACGCGCAGAAGGCCACCATTCTCCATACCGTCAACCTGGCGGTCAGCACCCTGAACGATACCGCCCTGCAGGGACGTGGCCTGCCCAACTATCTGGTGGCTGCCGCCATATCGCCCGACGGCAAGTCCGCCTGGGTACCCTCCAAGCAGGACAACATCCTGCGCGGCAAGATGCGCGACAACCTCGACCTGGACTTCGAGAACTCGGTCCGTGCCGTCGCCTCCCGCATCGACCTCAGCGGTGCCACGGCCGTCGAACAGCACGAGCGCCGCATCGACTTCGACAACACCAGCGTTCCGACCGCTGCGGCCTATACGCCCGACGGCAAGTACATGCTGGTGGCACTGGAAACCTCGCGCGAAGTCGCCATCATCAATGCCAGCACCGGTGCCGAGCTGGGCCGCTACACCATCGGCCTGGCCCCGCAGGGTGTGGCCATCTCGGCTGACGGCAAGCTGGGCGCCATCAGCAACGCCCTGAGCCGCACCGTCAGCTTCATGGATCTGAGCCCGCTGGCCAACGACATTGCGCCACGGGTCCGCCCCGTCTCCGTGCCGGCCTTCACCAGCCCCGAAAAGCTGCCAGCCAACATCCTGCGCGGCAAGCAGCTCTTTCATGATTCGCGCGATCCGCGCCTGGGCCGCGACAACTACCTCAGCTGTGCCTCCTGCCACAACGAAGGCTATGGGGATGGCCGCATCTGGGACATGAGCGGTTTTGGCGAGGGCCTGCGCAAGACCATCTCGCTGCGCGGTCATGGCGGCAAGAAGGAACGTCTGCACTGGAGTGGCAACTTCGACGAAGTGCAGGACTTCGACCGGCAGATCCGGGAACTGGCCAGCGGTGGCGGCCTGATGCTCAACGGCGACTTCAACCACGGCACCCGGGCCCAGCCGCTGGGCGATCCCAAGGCAGGAATCTCGGCTGACCTGGACGCGCTGGCAGCCTACGTGAACAGCCTGAACACCTATGCCCCCAGCCCGTTCCGCCCGGCCGACCGCAGCCTCAGCCCGCAGGCCAAGGCAGGCGAAGCCCTGTTCAGCGCCAGGAACTGCCAGAGCTGCCACCTGAACCAAGACCTGGGTGGCACGGGCATGGTGCTGGAGAACATCGGCACGCTGAAGCCCACCAGCCGCGCTGCCGGCACCGAGCCGCTCCCCGGCATCGTTGCGCCCGGCCTGCGCGATGCCTGGTACAACGCGCCCTACCTGCATGACGGCTCGGCAGCCACGCTGGACGACGCCATCAAGGCCCACAACAACGTCACGCTCACGGCAGCCGAGATCAGCAGTCTTTCCGCCTACGTCCGCGAGCTGGGCAACGGACAGTAAGGAAGACAGGCGCTGCCTGCTGGCGGGCAGCGCTACAAATCATCCAACGCACGCAGCCCCTGGAGTCCTTCTTCAGGGGCTGTGCGTTTTCCGGCATACAGAATCCGTACTGCCCCGGCCCGTCAGGCCACCGGATCGTTCGATACCCCGGCAGCGGATGCCTGCCCTTGTGCGGTATCTTCAGGCTGGTCAGAAACGACACCGCTATCAGCCACCCGCACATGAAAACGCAACCCGATGACATCAATTACCGAGAAATCCGCCAGCCCGGTGCCGTGCCGGTGCGGATGTGGACGCAGGGCGTGCCGGTGGAGGCCGAGGCCGAGCAGCAGCTGAAGAACGTGGCGAAGCTGCCGGTGGTGTTCCACCACGTGGCGGCAATGCCCGACGTGCATTACGGCATCGGGGCCACCGTGGGCTCGGTGATTCCCACCTTCAAGGCGATCATTCCGGCCGCGGTGGGCGTCGATATCGGCTGTGGCATGATCGCCTGCAAGACCACGCTGACAGCGGCCGATCTGCCGGACAATCTGGGACCGTTGCGCTCTGCCATCGAGGCTGCCGTGCCACATGGCATGTCGCCCCGCGGCAAGGGGCGGGACAAGGGCTCATGGAGCACGCCGCCCGCCGAGAGCGATGCGGCCTGGGCGCAGCTGGTGGACGAGTTCCGGCAAATCTGCGAGAAATACCCGCGCCTCGAAAGAACCAACAACCACAACCAGCTCGGCACGCTGGGGTCGGGCAATCATTTCATCGAGATCTGTCTGGACGAGGCGCAGGCGGTGTGGATCATGCTGCACAGCGGCTCACGCGGAGTCGGCAATGCCATCGGCACGCATTTCATCGAACTGGCAAAGAAGGATGCGGAGCGGCACCAGCGCAACCTGCCGGACCGTGATCTCGCCTATTTCGAGGAAGGCAGCCGTTACTTCGGTGACTACGTGCAGGGCGTGGGCTGGGCACAGCGTTTTGCGCGCGCCAACCGCGAAGTGATGATGCAGCGGGTGATCCAGGCCATGCGCAGCGTCATCCGCAAACCCTTCGAGACGCATCTGGAAGCCGTGAATTGCCACCACAATTACGTGCAGAAGGAAGTGCACTTCGGCAAGGAAGTGTTCGTCACCCGCAAGGGCGCGGTGTCTGCACGCGCAGGCGAGCTGGGCATCATTCCCGGCAGCATGGGCGCACGCAGTTACATCGTGCGCGGCAAGGGCAACCCCGAGAGCTTCATGAGCTGCAGCCACGGCGCCGGCAGGGCCATGAGCCGCACCCAGGCCAAAAAACGCTTCACCGTGCAGGACCAGATCCAGGCCACCCAAGGCGTGGAATGCCGCAAGGACGCCGACGTGATCGACGAGATTCCGATGGCCTACAAGGACATCGACGCGGTCATGGCTGCACAGCGCGATCTGGTCGATGTGGTCTACACGCTGAAGCAGATCGTCTGCGTGAAGGGCTGAAAACCGGCGGACATGTTTTCGGGATTTTTTCGGCCAATGTCGCCAATCTGGCCGATTTTCCGAATTTCCCGCCGCCGATTTTCCAGCCTTTGCTCCACGGGGCGACGTGAAGCCCCCAGCGCCCCTCACCCGGGACGGGAAAACCCGGAGGTAGTGGCACAATCCCGGAAAACTCAAGGAGCAAGGATCATGGCCTCGTCTGGTCGTCTGCTGCGGACATGGAAAAGCTGGCAGCAGCAACTCTGGTTCAAGCCGGCATGGTGGGGCGTGCTGGCCACGGTGGTTGCCCTGATGGCAGCCGTCGCCAATCATTTCGTCGACGAAAATGTTCTCCCCAAGATTGCACGCGAAACCCTGGTGGGGTTGCTGACCATCATTGCCTCCAGCATGCTGGCCGTCACCACCTTTTCGCTGTCGATCCTCGTGCAGGCATTTTCCTCAGCAGCAGGCAGTGCGTCTCCCCGCGCCCTGCGCGTGGTCATGGCGGACGACAACGCGCAAACAGCCATCGCCGCCTTCATCGCCGCGTTCATCTATTCGGTGATTGCGCTGATGGCGCTCGGGCTTGAGTACTACGGCCCGGTCGGGCGTTTCGTGCTGCTGATCTTCACCGTGGTGGTCATGGTGAACATCATCGTCATGCTGATCCGCTGGATTCGCACCCTGTCACGACTGGGCCGAATGGGTTACACCATCGAGCGCGTCGAACTGGCCGCCACCGCAGCCATGCAGGAGCACTGGCGTGCCCCGCTGCTGGGTGGCCAGCCCCTGCCGGCCAACGCCGACACATCCGGCATCGAGGTCACTGCGGCCACCAGCGGCCACGTCCAGCATATCGACATGGCGATGCTGCAGCAGCTGGCCGAAGCGCAGGGCATCGACGTTCATCTCCAGGTCAGGCCGGGCAGTTTCGTCAGCGCAGGACAGTTGCTGGCCCGCCTGCATGCACACCCGGACAGGGATCAGAAAGAAGATGCTGCCTGCGAGGCAGAGTTGCTGGCTGCCTGCCGGAAGGAAATCGAAGTGGGCGTCGAGCGCAATTTCGAGCAGGATCCGCGCTTCGGCCTGGTGGTGCTGAGCGAGATCGGCCAGCGTGCGCTGTCGCCTGCCGTCAACGATGGCGGCACGGCGATCAACGTGGCAGGCGCAATGGCCCGGGTTCTGGTCGACACCAGACTGGCTGTCGAGGCGGAACAGCGGGCAGCCGCAGAGAAACGGGCAGCAGACAAACAGACCCAAGCCGGGCGTGCCAACGCTGACGACGCACCACGCTTCCCGCAGGTATACGTGCCCGAGCTGGATGAAGCGGATTTCATCCGCGACAGTTTCGTGCCGATGCAGCGCGATGCCGGTGGCCTCTTTGAGGTGCAGCTTCGTTTCGTGAAGGTACTGGACGGCATTGCGCAAACTCACCGGGGCGCATTGCGCGAGGCTGCCCGGAAGGCCGCGTGGGGCGGCTGGTTGCAGGCGCAGGACAAGCTGGTGCTGGCCGAACAGCGCGAACAACTGGAAGACGCAGCCAGACGGACCTCGGGTGGATTCCACGCAAGCGCCATCAGCGCCGGCAATGCTTCCACCGGCAAATCACCCACGCAGTGACGAAAAGAAACGGCAGCACACATCCATCGTCGTGCGCTGCCGTGCCGGCTCCAGTCTGACCTGGCCGCGTCGGGCCTACCGGGCCGGCTCCTGCTCCTGCTCCTGGTCCTGATCCAGACATGATGGCAGGCCAATCTCACCCCCGGCAGAACGCCTGAACTGACAAACAGGACAACGCCAGGTCCTTCCTGCAGACAGCCCCGGTCAGAGACCAATGAAAAGGCCCATGACAAAAACCCCCGTCAAATGACAGGGGTTCACGGGCAACATGCCGGTTCTGAAGCCAGCACGGGTGGTCATCAGCACCGGGGAAGCACCACGCCCAGCCCCGGTGTTGCGGCATCTAGCGCGTCCGATCAGGCGCCCTCGCCTTCACGCTGCGCGCGGCGGCGCTCGTGCTCCTTCAGGAAGCGCTTGCGCAGGCGGATGCTCTTGGGCGTGATCTCCACCAGCTCATCGTCGGCGATGAATTCCACGGCCTTTTCCAGCGTCAGCTCGATCGGCGGCGTCAGGTTGATGGCTTCGTCCTTACCCGAAGCACGCACGTTGGTCAGCTTCTTCTCGCGGATCGGGTTCACCACCAGATCGT
>JAUNHU010000090.1 GCA_030523825.1 Lautropia sp.
GCATCGCTCCCGGCCCTGTCATCGTTGGCAGCCGGAGCGCCGGACTGTGCGGCGGGTTCACACCCTGCGGCAGCAGCCACCACATCGTCCGCCTCGGTGCCAACCGCCCCTGAACCGGCCGCCACAGCATCGGCAACACCTGCATCTGCACCTGTCGTCTCGTCGTCAGCTGCCCTGACTTCGGCTTCCGTGGCATCGGCCTCGCCGGCCTCTGTCGCGTCGCCCCCGGCAGACTGCCCGGCAGCGAGCGCCCCCTCTGCCGGCTCATCCGCTGCACCACCCTCCGCTTCAGCGGCCGCAGCCTCCGGCTCCTGCCCCGGCACTGCCAGCGCCTGAAGCACATCGGCCGGCAGTGCGTCGTCATCCAGCGTGGGCAGATCGGTCAGCGCGCGCAGGTTCAGGTCTTCGAGAAACTGTCGTGTGGTGCCAAAGAGCGCGGGCCTGCCGGGCACATCCTTCACGCCGATCTGGTCGATCCAGCCCCGATCCTCAAGCGTCTTGATGATGTGAGACGAAACCGTCACCCCACGAATCTCCTCGATGTCGCCACGGGTGACCGGTTGCCGGTAGGCAATGATGGCCAGCGTTTCCAGCACGGCACGCGAATAGCGTGGCGGCTTTTCAGGGCTGAGCCGGGTGACGAAACGGGCAATGTCGGGCGCACTCTGAAACCGCCAGCCCGTGGCCAGCGCCACCAGATTCAGCGATCTGTCCGTCCATTCGCCCTTCAATGCTTCGAGCACATCACGCACGGAATCCGGCCCGATTTCCACATCGCCAACGAACAGCTGGCGCAAATCGGACACCGTCAACGGCTTGGTGGCGCACAGCAACGCCCCTTCGATGACTCGCTTGACCTCAGAGGTATTCATCAACCCGATCGTGATGACAGCACACAAAAAAAGTGATCGCAGGCAATGCCCGCGCAGCCAGTGCAACGATGCAGGGCCCTTTCCAGCCGGCACTGCAAGCCGGGCACATCACCCGACAAGCCCCGACAGGGCCCCCGATCCGGTGAAGCATTCAGATGCAGCACCCTCGGCAGCAGCCATGCGCAGAAGCGTCGTTCACACCCTTGGTTCTCGATCCGTCAGGACATGACCCTCGCGAGCCTCGCAGGAACATTCTTGCCTGCGAGACGATTCCTTTCGGTCCATGCAACGGAGACAAACCGGCTGCACGCAGTGGTCAGGCACGGATACCAGTGTGCGCACCGCATGCCGATCTTTCTGCCCCGCACCGGTATGCAAACCGCAAAGAGGGGGAAAGCGCGAAAGCCGGAACAACGACAGGAGACTTCCGGAACAGGCAAGTGCAGGGAAAGCCCGGTCTTGGCCAGGACAGACACCCCGCAGGCAGCGCCCGCGCGCAGAAGCCATCGAGCATTCCCCGCAATGCAGCCGGCCCGGTATGAAAAACCGCTAATCGAGCCGGGGATCAGACCAGAAAGGCGGGGAAATCCTCACTGATCCGGCATTCTACCCCATCCGGCACGTCCTTACACAGGCGCAGACGCGCCACGACCGAAATCGGCAGGATGCCAACGCCGCAGACATGAAACCCCTCAGTAGGTGTAACCGATCTGCAACGAACCATAGGACGGCACCTGGTACTGCCCACGAAATTCGCGTGAGCGCACCACCCACATGAACTGCAGCGTCCAGGGCCCCTGCTGCATGGCGATGCCTGCGCCGCCATCGGCCACCAGCGGCTTGCGCTTCACGCTGTGGCTGTCCTGGAAGGCATTGCCATCGAGGGAAAGATCCCAGGCCACCGCACGCACCCCGGCCGTGAGAAAGATGTTCCAGGACACCTGATCACGCCCCGCCCAGCGAACCTCGGCAGCCTCATTGGAGCCCGGACGCACCGGCGCCGACACGCTGTTCTCGTTCAGCCCCGGTCCCCAGCGCCACTCCACCCCCGCGAAGGCACTGCTCTGCAGGTTGCCGATGCGGGCACCCCAGTGGCCGATGAGGTCGGTGTTCTCGCCGGCGGGCTGCCAGCGTCGCTGGCGATATTGCGCCAGCTCGAACAACGGTTCGTCATGCAGCTGATATTCCCAGCCCAGAAAGCGCGGCGCGTTGATGACACGGTGCAGCCGCTCCTGAATGGACTGTCCACCCAGCGATGGCCCGACCCAGCCGAGTCGCACCTCGTTGCGCACCAGCTGCCCATGCTGCCGGCGCGTGCCCGAGAGGCTGAACATCAGCGTGGCCGCATAGGGCCGGTCCCAGGACTGGAAACCGGCGTAATTGCTGCGCTGCGGGGTGTACATCGCAGCATCCATCCGCATGCCGACATGCTCGTTGGGCAATTCACCGCCGCCCAGCAGCCGCCACAACGGGCACATCCAGCCATTGTCGCCGGCATGTGCACTGCCATCTGCCCGGTCAGCCGGCATGCGCGCGTAGGCGCCCAGCGTCAGCCCGGCGGTATAGCCCTGATCCTGACCACTGGCCAGATCATTGTCGATCCGGAATCGTGTCTGCCCGGCAGACGCCAGACGACAGCCCAGCGTGCCGGACGCCGTCTGTCGGATGACGGGAACCTCACGTTGCCCGGAGGCCACGTGATGTGGCGAAAGCGCATCACCCTTCATCGTCCGGGCAGGTGCAGCCGGGCGGATCTGCCCCGCTGCACCATCACCTGCGGAAATCTCGCGTCCGGGCAAGGGCCACTGCCACGCCACGCCTCCGGCCTCCACCGGTGGCAACCCGGTATCAGCCCACTCGGCCTCGGTTGTCATGGCCCCTGGCGCCTCGAAGACCGGCGCATGCACCGGCGGTTTCAGGCCCGCGGCCGGATACTGCGGCGTCAGCCCGCCTTCGTCGATGGACGGCAGGGACGACTGCGCCCCCGCCTGGGAAGATGCAAGCAGCACACCCAGCACCAGAAGCCCGGCCCTGCCGGGGCACCTGTCGGGCACCGCTTGCAGACGAGCTGTTTTCCGGACGGAATCACGCATCAGAACACCCAGGAATGGACACCAGCCTGCATGGTGCCAGATCCGCCGGCAGGGTCAACCTTCCCGCAGGTGCGGGAAGGCTCGGCCAGGCACCGTCAGCGGATGCCTGTGGGCACGCGCTGCAACGCGCAGACTACCCCTGCCCTCTCCCGGGCTGGCTGAACACCGTCACCTGCGGCAGGCTGCCCGTGTAACGTTCGACCTCGGCCACCCCGGTCTGGCCGCAGTTGCCCTGTGCCAGTTTCGAGGTGCCCAGGCCGGTGGTCAGCACGTTCACATCGCCATAGCTGCACAGGCTGCCCACCTCGCGCGGATTCTTCGGATCGAACCAGCCGCCCTCATTGATGCGGATCACGCCCGGCATGATGTCATCGGTGATCTTCAGTCCCGCCAGGATCTGGCCACGATCATTGAAGACACGCACCACGTCGCCATCCTTCAGCCCGCGTGCCTTCGCATCCTTCGGGTTCATCCAGCAGGGCTCGCGCCCGCCGATCTGGTAGCTCAGCCTGTTCACCGTGCCGCAGAGTTGCGAGTGCAGCCGCATCTGCGGATGGTTTGACGCGATGTGCAGCGGATATTTCGTGGTGGGGCCGCCCAGACGCTCGACGGGCTCCATCCAGGTGGCGTGCGGCGGGCAGTCGTCATAGCCGTATTTCTCGATGGTTCTCGAATACAGCTCGAACTTGCCCGATGCCGTGCCCAGCGCATTCAGCAGCGGATCGGCCCGGAAATCGGCGTGGCGCACGAAATTGGCCTGCGCCTCCGGCACCGGAAAGCCCAGCGGCCTGTTGCTTTTCCAGAAGACATCGAACACGGGCATTTCCATGCCCTTGGCACGCGACTCGATCTTGGCTGCCTCGTAGAGACCACGAATCCAGTCCATCTCGGTCTGCCCCTGGGTGAACTCGTATTCCTTGCCCAGCTTCTTCGCAATGGCCGCAAAGATGTCGTAATCATTGCGCGCCTCGAACATCGGCTCGACGATCTTCTTCATCGCCACGATATGGCTCTGTGCGTAATCGCCCACCTGCTCGATGTCGTTGCGCTCATACGAGGTGGTGGCCGGCAGCACGATATCGGCGTGCCGCGCCGAGGCCGTCCACTGGAAATCATGCACGATGAAAGTGTCGAGTTTCTGCCAGGCACGCAGCATCTCGTTGCGGTCCTGCTGATGCGAGAACGGATTGCCACCCGCCCAGTAGGCCAGCCGGATCAGCGGCAGCTTGATGTCATGACCGTTGAACTGCATGGTCTTGCCCGGATTCAGCAGGGTTTCCACCAGCCGCGACACCGGAATCGACACCGCACCGCTCTGCGCCAGCCAGGCTGCGCCCTCATTCTTCTGCCCCGAGGCATCGTCGATGGCCTTCAGGATGGGCGTGTTGCTGGTGGGCGCTCCACCCGACGAATAATGGTAGGAAAGCCCGTAGCCACCGCCCGGCAGACCGATCTGCCCCAGCATGGCCGCCAGCGTGATCAGCGCCCAGTGCGATTGCTCGCCGTGGTGCTGGCGCTGCGTGGAGTAGCCCAGCGCCAGCATCGTCCGGTTTTTCGCAAAGCGCCGCGCCAGATCCTTGATGGTGTCAGCCGGCAGCCCGCAGATTTCGGATGCCCACTCGGCCGTTTTCGGCGTGCCATCCGTCTTGCCCAGGAGATAAGGCAGGAACCTGTCGAAACCGACGGTGTAACGGTCGAGGAATTTCTGGTCGTGCAGCTTTTCCTGATACAGCGTGTGTGCGATGCCCAGCATCAGCGGCACATCGGTCTGCGGCCGCGGCGTGATCCACTCTCCGTTCAGTGCCTGGCAGGTTTCGGTGCGCACCGGGTCGATGCAGATCACCTTCGTGCCGGCCTTCTTCATCATCTCGATGCCGGGCCAGGCACCGTGGTCGGCCAGCTGCCACGAGATCTGCGAATTGTTGAGCGGGTTGCAGCCCCAGAACACCATCAGCTGACAATGCTCGGCCAGGTTCTTCCAGCTCGTGCATTGTTCATACACCTCCAGCGATCCCGACACATAGGGCAGGATCACCTGCGCCGCGCCGGTGGAATAGTCGCCGCTGCTGTTGGTGTAGCCGCCGCCGGTCACGTTCAGCATCCGGCGCAGCAGCGTCTGGCAGTTGTGCAGGCGCCCGGGGCTTTTCCAGCCGTAAGATCCGGCAAAGATGGCTTCCTTGCCGTATTTCTCGCGCACCCGGGTGATTTCGTTGGCCACCAGCTCGATGGCCTTGTCCCAGCTCACCCGCACGAAGTCGCCCGTGCCCCGCCCTTCCACGTCGGCGCCGGGGCCCTTTTCCAGCCA
This sequence comes from Lautropia sp., assembly GCA_030523825.1. Lineage (GTDB taxonomy): Bacteria > Pseudomonadota > Gammaproteobacteria > Burkholderiales > Burkholderiaceae_E > Lautropia. The sequence continues at coordinate 5,271 of JAUNHU010000090.1, forward strand.
CGCGCGCCGCACCATCGGGTAGCGGATGCGCGAATCGGAGTAGAGCGAATCCATCACGCCCGGCAATTGCGGCGACGGATGCGGATCGTCCTTCCAGGGCTCGAAGGCCACGGCACGCCCTTCCTTCACCTGCCCGTAGAACACGCCCCAATGGCAACCCGACAGAATGCCCTGCTGCGTGCCGGCTCCTGCCACCCGACCCGATACAACCGTATCGGCTGCCCGCGCAGCCCCCGACACCAGAATGCCCGACCCCGACAGGCCGAGCGCCATGGCCACCGGCCCCTTCATGAAACGGCGCCGCGTCACCGTGCCAGCGCCGTCGTGCAGATTGCTGTTCGATTTCATGCTCGATTCTCCTTGCCCGCATCCTTCATGCGCAGCTCCCATGTTTCCCGCTGACCAGACAGACCGCCGAACGCCGCGGTCACCTCACGCGCCGGTCTCACACGTCTCTGCCGGCCACCGGCAGGACGCGCGGACACGTTCCAGAAACACGGCCAGGATCTGCGCGAAGATCCCGTAAAAACCCTGTCCTTCGGTATTCATCAGCGCCATGCCGAAGCGCTCCGCCCAGGCCAGCTCCGTCATCAGCACGGCCATCGCCTCGCGGTTCCGCTGGCGCATTGCTTCGGCCAGCAACGCAAGCTGCACGCCGAGGTGGTCCGGCATTTCCCCCACCCCGTCGGCCAGGCGGATGTCCAGCTGGCGCATCAGTGCCCGCATCCGGTCCACCGCCGGCCCGCACAGCCGGCCGGTGCCATCCCAGCAACTGGCATAGGGTGGCAGCGCCCGCTGCGCAAAAACCCCTTCAAACAGGGCCACATGGCGTCGCTCCAGGGCGATGCACACCTCATCGGCGCTGCCACTGGCCATCAGCCGGCGAAGCCGATCCATCTCGGGCTCGCAGCCCAGCATCTGCCCCATCCGCTGCAGCATCAGCTGCCCGGCCACCGAGCGCGCGGCCGCTACCATCGCTGCGTCGGGCGGCCGGACGATCTGTGCCGACAGCCATTCGGCCACCGCTGCCAGATCGTCGCACGCATCCGTGGACACATCATCATGCAGCCCCGGCGCCCCTTCGGCATCCCGCCGCGACGCATCCATCACCACCGTTTCCCGGCAGCTTCCGCCCGCCCCTGCCATCAGAATGTCAGTGTGCAGCCGCATGCTTTCCAGCCTCCCGGTCCTCGTTCAGGTCCTTCGAGTGATTCTGCAGATACGACAGGATCAGACGGTACTGGTCGTCACTGAAGGAGGTGAAGCGACGCATCGACTTCAAGGTACCGATCCACTGGTTTGCCGTGAAATGCCCTTTCTGGGGCAGCACATGGCAGGTGGAACATGCGGCTTCATAGGCGCCCTTCGAGTAGGCCCACACTTTCGCCCGGTCGGTATTCAGCCCCTTGGCATCCGACCACACGGCAATTTCCACCGGCGCCCACGAGATGCCCGTTTCCTCGTCCTTTTCCTCCGGCCCGCGCTTCAGTGCCTTCATCGCCTCGTCGGACAGCACGGCCGTCATCACGCGCTGGCCGCGCGCCTGATAGATCACGCTCGGTGCATCCAGCTGCTGCCATCCCTTCAGCACCAGGCTGCTGGCTTTCGGATCACGCTGTGCCACCTGCACCAGCCCGCCACCCAGCAGCTTGCCCTGCGGCTCGACCTTGCCACCCACTGCGGCCGCATCCAGCCAGAAATTCTTGGTCTCCACCACCGTGGCCTGCATGCCGGCCTCGATGCCATTCTCTGCCGATACCGGCATCCGCGCACCCGAGGCCACCGCCGTCTTCAGCATCACCAGATCGGCCGTGCGGTTGGGCTCAGGCATGCCCGGTGCCGGCTTGTCCACGGCAGGAACATGCTTCAGCCAGGCGGCCATCGCCTGCAGGTCGGCAAAGGGCAGTTGCGAGGTGTTGTGGATCACCTCGGCCATGTCGCCGGCAGCCACGCGCCCAATGGGGCTGACGCCGGTCTTCAGGTAATTGGCGATCGAGGCAGCAGACCAGAATCCGATGCCGGTTTCGTCCGGCGAGATGTTCGGGAACCAGCCGGTGGCCTCGGGGGTTGCGCCACCGCCATAGCGCTGTTCGGCGATCACATTGCCCATCACCCCGCGTGGTGAATGGCACTCGGCACAGTGGCCAGCGCCCTCCACCAGATACTGCCCCCGATGAAACTGTTTGGCATCCACGCTAGCAGGCACGGGCGCAGGCTCAAATGGCTTGCCATCAAGAAAGGCCAGACGCCACAGACCAACGCCCCGGCGCATGTTGAAGGGGAATTTCAGCTCGTGCTCGGGCACGGCCTGCGACACCGCCGGCAGGCTCATCATGTAGGCATAGAGATCGCGCACGTCCTCGCCGCTCAGACGCTGGTACGAGGTATACGGAAAGGCCGGATAGAAGTTCTCGCCATCGGGCCACGGCCCTTTCGGCCCGACCCCTTCGCGCACGGCGCGGTCGAATTCGGCCAGCGTCCAGTCACCGATGCCGTGTTCCTTGTCGGGCGACACATTGGGCATGTGGAACAGGCCGAAGGCCGTGTCCAGCACGCGGCCGCCACCCAGCACGGTGTCCTTGCCCTGCCCCGGCGTGGCATGACAGGTGGCACAGTCCGATGCCACGAACACCTGCCGGCCGTTTTCCAGGTTGGCCCCCTCCAGCGGCGGCAATTCCTTCGCCGGATGCAGCAGCGACCAGGTCCAGGGCGAAGTCAGCACCACGAATCCCAGTCCGCCCGCCGCCAGCAGGCCCACGCCCCATCTGGTCAGGTTTCCACGTCTGAACTGCATGATGCCGGCCTCCGGAAGCGGGCGAACCGACGGGTTCGCCATCGTCCCATCCACTATACGCAGCGGCGCGGCACCAAAGGCTGCGGGCTTGTGATGGAGAGGATGCAGGCTTGTGAATGCCTTGTAAACATCCGACCATCGCCCTGCCGTATGGCCGGGATCATGTCACGCCGGCCCCCTACAATCAGAAGATCGTGTCTGCCCGTTCCCTCTCGCATGAGCTGGTCCGCCCATTCACTGAAGGCCGTGTTGCACCGGGACGCCGACCGGCTGGTGGGCCGCATCCTGCAACTGGCGCTGGCCCGGGGTTTCACCGATCAGACCAGTTCGATGCGCGCCGCCTGGCGCGAAGCCACCGACCGGCTCAACGAATGCCTGACCGACTACCTGAGCGATCCGCACGCACGACGCGGGCTCGACGGGCGCAACGACTACCGCAACGACCCGCGCTTCGCACGACTGCGTGAAGTGGCCTGGCGCCATCACGAGGCCGGCGTGCCTCTCGAACTGCATCACGGGCTGTTCAAGCTCTACCGGCGCACCTACCTCGACCACTTCCGCGAGCTGCACGCCAGCGCTGTTGTACCCCCATCAGGCAACCCCCACACCGTTGCGCCCCCCGGAAGCGCCCCCCGCGCCGGGACCGTCTCCGACAAGAGCCTCACCACGCCCGACCCGGCCACCGGGATCGGCGACATCGGTGCCCTCCTCGGCAGCATCGACGATTTCTTCGACGAGGCCGACCAGGCGATGCTGGCTCCCTGGGCCGGCTTCAGCGCCAGCGAGGCCGCACTGGCAGACCGGGTCCGGCGGCTGACGCGCGAGCGCGACCAGTATTTCGGTGCGCTGGAGAGCCTGCGCGGGCTGGTGTTCATCACCGACGAGCACGGCAGCCTGCTGATGGCCAATGCCACGGCGCTGCAGACATTTCTGGGCGTGACCGACACCGGCGCCTTCACCTACCGGCTTGCGCAGCAATCCCACCGTGCCGAGCTGCAGGCCATCGTCACCGATGTACTGCGCGCCGGGGACGGCAGCGATGACACGCTGATGAGCGGCATCTGGCTCAACACCCATCAGGGCAGCCGCTGTTTCGACATCCGTCTGCGCCTCATCGAAGACAGCGTCTACAAGCTGGACCGCTGCCGGATCATCCTGATGAACGACGTGACCGCGCACCTCGATGCCATCGAACGCGCCCAGCGGGCCGAACGCACGATGTCGCTCTTTCTGGCGGCAATGAGCCACGAGATCCGCGGCCCACTGCACAGCGTGCTGGGTGCCTCGGCGCTGCTGCGCGATGCCGGCCCCCTGGAGCGCGACCGCCTGCTCGAACTCCTCGATGTATCGGCCCGCGCCCTCAGCGACACGCTCGACAACGTGCTGTCCTTCTCGCGCTTCCAGCATCAGGCACCTCAGCCACGCCCCCGTCCGGTGGCCCTGCACGCCGCCTTTCAGGACCTGATCCGCACGGCAGACATTCAGGCGAGGCAGCTGGGTGTGCCTCTGGAAGCGCATGTCGACCCCACCCTGCCCGCCAGCGTGCTGCTGGACTGGCCGATGACCCAGCAGATCCTGGGCAACCTGATCCGCAACGCGCTGCAGCACGACGACGGACGCGGTGTCCGCGTGAGTGCCTCGTCTCACGACGGGCGCCTCATCTTCACCATTGCCGATCACGGCCCCGGACTGCCCGAGGAAATCCGCCCGATGCTGGGTACCGAACCGGCAGAATTGCGCCCCCGCACCACTGGGCGCAACGGCTCCGGCCTTGGCCTGGCCATCGCCCAGCGGATGACACTGGCCCTCGGCGGCCACATCGAGGCCGACAGGCCCCGTGAAGGCGCCTGCCTGCGGGTGAGCCTGCCACGAGTGGAAAGCACCTTCCCCGACACGGAGCGCCCGACAGCCAGCCCCACCGGCACCCGGCTGGAAAAGACCTGCCTGCTGATCGACGACGATGCCATCGGCGCAATGGGTACCATCGCCATGCTGGAGCGTCTCGTGCATTCGGTCGATCATGCCGCCACGCTCGAACAGGCGCATGCGCTGTGCCAGACCCAGCCCGATGCCTACGACTTCTTCATCGTCGACCTGCATCTGCCCGATGGCAGTGGCATCGACTTTGCCCGCGCCACAAAGCATGATCCTCACCTGCGCAACAAGCCCGTGCTGCTGCTCAGCGGCAATCTCGACGCGCTGCAGCGCACCGCCGATACCGATGGCCTCTTTGCCGCCCTGCTGGAAAAACCGCTGAATGCCGGAGCACTCGCCCAGGCCATCCGCCTGGGAACCCGCGCGCCGGCCACCGGCTCGCCGCTGCTCGACGGACTCTCGCCAGCGGCCCAGCAACGCATGGCATCGGCATTTGCCGACAACTGGCGCAGCTTTCACCGGCAACTGATGGCAGATGCGGCCCGTGTCCCCGACACCCATCTCGGCCTCAAGGCGCACCGGCTGGCCAGCGGCGCTGCCGTTTTCGGCCTCACCCAGCTTGCCGCGGCGCTGCGTGCCCTCGAAAATGCCGCACTGGCAGCCGGACAGCCAGACACGCGGGCAGCCGGTGAAGATGCCTGGCAACAGGCCCGGCAGGCACTGCTGACGACAGACCTGCCCGCCGACTGGCCCGACACCGTCATCCACGGAGCCAACCCATGAAGGACCGCGCCGCCGATATCCTGCTGGTGGATGATGACGAACTGGTGCAGCTGCTGGTGGAAGACATCGTGACGCAACTGGGGCACCGCTTCACGGTGGCAGCCGATGGCGCGTCGGCACGTGCCGTACTCGCACGGCAGCGCTTCGATCTGGTCATCCTCGACCGGCGCCTGCCCGACATCGACGGCCTGCTGCTGGCGCCGATGCTGAAGAACGACAGGAAACTCCCCTTCATCGTGCTCTCCAGCCTGGATGCCACCAGCGATCAGGTGCTGGGCTTTGAACTGGGCGCGCTCGACTACATCTGCAAGCCGGTGGAGCCCGCCGTGCTGCGGGCACGCATCCAGGCCCACCTGGCAGCACAACGGCCACAGGACGACGAACAGCACCCGTCGGTGGGAGACTCGCTGCAGCTGGATGCGCTGTCGCGCCGCCTGAAGGTGGGCGACCGCACCGAAACCCTGTCACCGGCCGAAACCCGGCTGCTCACCTGCCTCATCCGCAAGGTGGGCATTCCCTGTGATCGCACCGAGATCAGCCGTGCCATCTGCGGCCGCGAATGGGTTTATGGCGATCGCACCGTCGACGTGCTGGTGTCACGTCTGCGCCGCCGTCTGCAGGGCAGCCACACGAAGATCATCACCGTGCACGGTCTGGGTTATGCGCTGGTGGAAGCCGACGACTGAATGACAGAAACCGGCTTCAGAAACGACGATGCCCCGGAACCTTGCGGCGCCGGGGCATCTGAATCTGGTTGCGGGGGAAGGATTTGAACCTCCGACCTTCGGGTTATGAGCCCGACGAGCTGCCAGACTGCTC
>JAUNHU010000091.1:0-2796 GCA_030523825.1 Lautropia sp.
GCCTCGCGCATGTAGCGCTCCAGATCCTTCTGCTCGTGGACGATTTCCATCGCACGGCCGCCCAGCACGTAGCTGGGACGCACCACCAGCGGGTAGCCGATCTCGTTGGCGAGATGGATGGCCTCGGCGTCGGTGCGTGCGGTGCGGTTGGGCGGCTGCAGCAGGCCCAGACGGTTGAGCAGCTTCTGGAAACGTTCGCGGTCTTCGGCGATGTCGATGGAGTCGGGCGAGGTGCCAATGATGGGCACGCCAGCCGCTTCGAGCGCACGGGCGAGTTTCAGCGGCGTCTGGCCGCCGTACTGCACGATGACACCGACCGGCTTTTCCAGCTCGACGATTTCCAGCACGTCTTCGAGCGTGACCGGCTCGAAATAGAGACGATCGGAGGTGTCGTAGTCGGTGGAAACGGTTTCCGGGTTGCAGTTGATCATGATGGTTTCATAACCATCATCACGCAATGCAAAGGAGGCATGCACGCAGCAGTAATCGAACTCGATGCCCTGACCGATGCGGTTGGGGCCACCGCCCAGCACGATGACCTTCTTGCGGTCGGTGGGCGCTGCCTCGCACACGTCCTCGTAGGTGGAATAGAGGTAGGCGGTGCTGGTGGAGAATTCGGCCGCGCAGGTATCGACGCGCTTGTAGACCGGGCGCACGCCAAGACTGTGGCGCAGCTTGCGGATCTCGTGCTCGGTGGTTTCCAGCAGATAGCCCAGACGACGGTCGGAAAAGCCCTTCTTCTTCAGGGTGCGCAGCGTGTCGGCATCGAGGTCGCCGATGGTCATCTTGTCGAGCTGCAGCTCGATGTCGACGATCTCCTTGATCTCGGCCAGGAACCAGGGGTCGATCTTGGTGAGGGCATGCACCTGTTCGATGGTGTAGCCCTGTGCAAAGGCATCGCCCACATACCAGATGCGCTCGGAACCGGGCTCGCCCAGTTCCTTTTCCAGCACTTCGAGGTCGGTGGTCATCTGGTTCTGACCATCGACACCTGTTTCGAGACCACGCATGGCCTTCTGCAGGCTTTCCTGGAAGGTGCGGCCGATGGCCATCACCTCGCCCACCGATTTCATCTGGGTGGTGAGACGATTGCTGGCCTGCGGGAATTTCTCGAAGGCAAAGCGCGGAATCTTGGTGACGACATAGTCGATGGTGGGCTCGAACGAGGCCGGCGTGGCGCCGCCCGTGATGTCGTTCTTCAGTTCATCGAGCGTGTAGCCCACCGCCAGCTTGGCCGCAATCTTGGCAATGGGAAAACCCGTGGCCTTGGAAGCCAGTGCCGACGAGCGCGACACACGCGGGTTCATCTCGATGACGATCATCCGACCCGTTTGCGGGTGGATGGCGAACTGCACGTTGGAGCCGCCGGTATCGACACCGATTTCCCGCAGGATGGCAATGGAGGCATTGCGCATCAGCTGGTATTCCTTGTCGGTCAGCGTCTGTGCCGGTGCGACGGTAATGGAATCGCCGGTGTGCACGCCCATCGGATCGAGGTTTTCGATGGAGCAGACGATGATGCAGTTGTCGGCACGGTCGCGCACCACTTCCATCTCGAACTCCTTCCAGCCGATGAGGCTTTCCTCGATGAGGAGTTCGTTGGTGGGCGAAAGTTCCAGACCCTGCTTGCAGATGGTCTCGAATTCTTCGGTGTTGTAGGCAATGCCGCCGCCGGTGCCGCCCAGCGTGAAGCTGGGACGGATGATGACCGGAAAGCCGATGTCACGCTGCGCGGCCCAGGCTTCGTCCATCGAATGTGCGATGGCAGAACGCGCCGAGCCCAGGCCGATGGATTCCATCGCCTGCTTGAATTTCTGGCGGTCTTCGGCCTTTTCGATGGCGGCCGGGCGGGCACCGATCAGTTCGACACCGAACTTTTCGAGCACACCATGACGATGCAGGTCGAGCGCGCAATTCAGCGCGGTCTGCCCGCCCATCGTCGGCAGGATCGCGTCGGGGCGCTCCTTCTCGATGATGCGCTCCACCACCTGCCAGGTGATCGGCTCGATGTAAGTGACATCGGCCGTGTCCGGGTCGGTCATGATGGTGGCGGGATTGCTGTTGACCAGGATGACCTTGTAGCCCTCCTGACGCAATGCCTTGCACGCCTGGGCACCGGAATAGTCGAATTCACACGCCTGGCCGATGATGATCGGGCCGGCGCCAATGATCAGGATGCTTTTGAGGTCTGTACGCTTGGGCATGGGATGATCACCGGGTGCGTTCGGCCATCAGCTGGGCGAACCGTTGGAACAGGTAGATGATGTCGTGCGGGCCGGGACTGGCTTCGGGGTGGCCCTGGAAGCTGAAGGCAGGCGCATCGGTAAGCGCGATCCCCTGATTCGAGCCATCGAACAGCGAGACGTGCGTGACGCGCACGTTGGCGGGCAAGGTGTCGGCATCCACTGCAAAGCCGTGGTTCTGGCTGGTGATGTGCACGCTGCCGGTGTCCAGATCCTTCACCGGGTGGTTGGCACCGTGGTGGCCGAATTTCATCTTGCGGGTGCGCCCGCCTGCCGCGAGACCGAGAATCTGGTGTCCAAGACAAATGCCGAACAGCGGAACCTTCTTCTGGATGAAGGTGCGCGCCGCCTCGATGGCATAGGTGCAGGGTTCCGGGTCTCCGGGGCCGTTGGAGAGGAAGACACCATCGGGATTCATCGCCAGCACGTCGGCGGCCGGCGTGGTGGCGGGCACCACCGTCACGTCGCAGCCCTGATCGGCCAGCAGGCGCAGGATGTTGCGCTTGACGCCGAAATCGTAGGCGACCACACGGAAACGCTTGCCGGCAGCCGG
>JAUNHU010000091.1:2896-5813 GCA_030523825.1 Lautropia sp.
GCCAGTGCGGCGTCGATGTCGAGCGCTTCATCGGGGTTGGCAGCGGCGACCAGGCAGCCGGCCTGTGCGCCCTTTTCGCGCAGCAGCTGCGTGAGGTGACGGGTGTCGATGCCGACCAGACCGATCTTGCCGGCAGACTTGAGCAGATCGGGGAGCGAACCCTGCGAGCGCCAGCTGGACACCGCCTGCGGCAGCGCACGGACGATGAGGCCGGCAACATGAATCCGGTCGGATTCCATGTCTTCGGCATTGAAGCCGGTGTTGCCGATCTGCGGGTAGGTGAGCGTGACGATCTGCCGTGCGTAACTGGGATCGGAAAGGATTTCCTGATACCCGGTCATCGAGGTATTGAAAACCACTTCCCCGGCAGAGAGGCCCGATGCCCCGAACGAATAACCTTGAAATACCGTGCCGTCGGCGAGCACGAGGGCAGCGCGCGGCAGCTTCGGAGCAAATGGATTGGGCATGATCGGCTCAGAAGATTAAACCTTTTAATTATGCCACAAGAGGGCGCGCGCATTTCCGGCAACGCGCTTTCGCCCCATGCCCGAACCAGACGCTTCAGTCCGACACGGGCGCCCTGTGCCCGCCGGGTTCCACCGGCAGCAGGTCGAGCTTCAGCATCAGCCGCTGATCGCCGTCTTCGGCGGGATTGTCGGTGGTGAGCAGCTTGTCGCCATAGAAGATGGAATTGGCGCCTGCCATGAAGCACAGTGCCTGCGTGCTCTCGCTCATGCCCTGCCGGCCTGCCGAAAGCCTCACATAGCTTTGCGGCATGGTGATGCGCGCCACCGCGATGGTGCGCACGAATTCCGTCCAGTCCAGTTCATCGGCATCTTCCAGCGGCGTGCCTTCTAGGCGCACCAGCTGGTTGATGGGCACGGACTCCGGCTGCGGGTCGAGATTGGCGAGGCTGGCAATGAGACCGGCGCGCTGCTTGCGGGTTTCGTTCATGCCGACGATGCCACCGCAACATACTTTCAGGCCCGCGGAACGCACCTTGCCGAGCGTGTTCAGCCGGTCATCGAAACGCCGGGTATGGATGAGATCGCCGTAATAGCCCGGGTCGGTATCGAGATTGTGGTTGTAATAGTCCAGCCCGGCATCCTTCAGGTCTTCGGCCATGCCCTCCTCCAGCAGCCCGAAGGTGCCACAGGTTTCCAGCCCCAGATCCTTCACCGCACGGATGATTTCCTGCAGTTTCTCGATGTCGCGCGGTTTGGGGCCGCGCCAGGCACCGCCCATGCAGAAGCGGCTGGCGCCCCGCGCCTTGGCGATGCGCGCCTTCTCCAGCACGCTTTCCACATCCATCAGCTTGGTGGCCGCGACGCTGTTGGGATGGTGGATGGATTGCGGACAGTAGGCACAGTCTTCGGGGCAGCCGCCGGTTTTCACCGACAGCAGGGTCGAGAGCTGGATGCGCTGCGCGTCGAAGTGCTGCCGATGCACCGTGGCCGCCTGAAAAACGAGGTCCATGAAGGGCGTGTCGTACAGGGCTTCCACCCGGCACACGCTCCAGTATTCGGCGGCGCGATGGGGAGTGGGACGGCTCAGTTGCAGGGCGGTGAACTCGGACATGACAGATCTCGACAAACAGGCAGACAACGAATGCACTCACCAGACGACGAACGCAGCACGCGCACTCACCGCTGATGCAGTGCAAGAATCTTCGACATCAAGACATGTTAGCCGCTATCGGAATGCCAGCGGGCCACAGCAAGGGAAAACACGGGGGAACACGGTGATTCCATGATGGTGCCCGACGCCATCCTGCTCCCATCCTGACGCTGCCCCCCCTTCCCTCATGCTGCACCTGAATTGCCGAAGCCCCTCTCCATGCCTTCACAGCAGGCCATAAGGATGGCAGACTTTAGCGCCTGCGCACAGAATGCGCGCCGTGTCCGTGTGCCCATGTCCGTGCCTCGCTGCACGCACCGTGTGCCTGAATGCAGATGACGTGTTCCTGCCTGCGTTCGCCCGTGCCAGTGCCGTGTTCCCGCGTGCAAGCGCCCGGCCCCTGCCCGCCGATGATCGCCAAAGGATGCAGGAGGCCGGCTCCCGCCCTGCATCGTGCGTCGCCCCGTTCATTTCCAGCCCTCGTCTTTTCATCCCGCCATGTATCTGTTTCGCCTGATGACCCCGATCGACTGGATCGCACTGGTCGTCTTTCTTCTGGTCTGGGTCGGCTACATCTACCTGACGAACCGGGGCAAGCTGCACCAGCGCTCGCTGCTGGCGATCACCAACCGCTACCGGCTCTACTGGATGAAGCAGGCCACCATGCGTGACCCGCGCATGCTCGACGGTCTGATCAACCAGACGCTGTCGACCACGCCGGCCTTCTTCAGCTCCACCACCATCATCGTCATCGGGGGCCTGTTTGCCCTGCTGGGCACCACCGACAAGGCCGTGGAAGTGGTGCGCGAGCTGCCCTTTGCCAGCACCACGCACCTGCTGGTCTTCGAGTTCAAGATCCTGCTGCTGATCGGCATCTTCACCTACGCCTTCTTCCGCTTTTCCTGGTCGATGCGGCAATACACCTTCGTGGCGCTCGCCATCGGCGGCATGCCGCCCCCCGAGGAATTCCAGTCGGGCAAGTTCGATGCCAACAAATATGCCGACCGGGCCGGAAAGCTGGTGGGCAAGGCCGCGCAGGCGTTCAACGACGGACTGCGTTCCTACTACTTCGCCTTCGCCGCACTGGCCTGGTTCTTCTCGCCGTGGGCGATGGTGGCCTCCTCGGCGCTGGTGGTGTTCGTGCTGTATCGCCGGGAATACCACTCGGACGTACTGACGATCCTGGCGGACTGAAGCGACGCTGCATCAGGAAAGCAGAGCTACATGGCGAAGAAGCGGCTTTCTTCGTGAAGCCGGGGCTGCATTGCGAGGAAACGACTTCGCAATGCCGGGGCTGTTG
>JAUNHU010000091.1:5913-11538 GCA_030523825.1 Lautropia sp.
GCTGTGTTGCGCGCCCCGCCCTGCCGGACCCGGTCGCCGATCATCGGGCAGATGGCCCGGGCCAATGAAACCCCGGCCATCATGCCGATGAAAGTGCGATCAGTCGGCGTCGACCAGCATGTTGTTGGCCTTCAGAGCTGCCAGCCACTTGTCGGCGATCAGCTTCTCGCCAGCATCGGTCGGGTGGAAGTCATCGTACAGCTCATTGATGGAGAAGCCCTGATGCTGGTTCACGACCACGACTTTCGACTTGGCGCTGGACAGTGCGGACAGACCGGCGATGGCCGTGTTCAACTGGGCAACGCTGGGCGCCTCGACACCAGCCTGCTTGAAGGGCACCACCTGGGCAACCAGCACGTCGACATCATCATTGGCAGCACGCAGCGCGTTGATCTGTGCAGTGAGCTGCTCGATGACGGCGGCAGGCGCCTGACCGTTGTTCAGGTTGTTGGTGCCGAGATGGATGATGGCCACATCCGGCTCCATGCGCAGCGCATCGCCGTCCATTGCCTGCAGGGCCGGGGTCAGCGCGGTGTTCACCTGGTTGACGCAGGCACCCCAGAAGCCGAAGTGGTTGGTGTCAAACTCGGGCAACTTGTACTTGCCGCTGTCTTCAGCGGTGGAGTTGGCACGGCAGGAGTTCACGTCCCACGGCGAGGTGCCCTTGCGGGTGCCCACGAAGTCGACCATCGGGAAGGAAGCATCCTGCATCAGACTGTTCCAGAGGTTGCGACGGAAGCTGTCCTGCGCACTTCGCGGAGCACCGGTAGTAGTGCCGGCAACGCTACCCTGCGTGATGGAATCACCGATGAACATGATGTTCACGACATCGTCGTCATCAGTGCGCTGGCTGTTGGCGATGGGGGCCACGCCACCAGCAGCGGCCACGCCCAGCTCATCGACCACGGCAGGCGTGGTGGCAGAGTGGAAGTTGGCGGCTTTCCAGTCGTTGGTGGCGAACGCCAGACGGCCCTGACCGACATCGGTGAAGGCGGCGTTGTAGGCGCCGGAAGCACCATCGGCGGTGGAGGCAGTCGCCCAAGCCTCGGTGGCCCAGGTGGCGCCGGTGTTCACCAGGAATTTGGCGTTGGCACGGTCATCGGCACCGGCAGCGGTGTCTTTCACGAGGCGAACCTGCGCGGTGGTGAAGACGGCCTCGACCTGAGCCGGCGTGATCAGGCTCTGCGAGAAGGCAGCTTCGGGCCAGAAGCGGAAGAACTTGCCGGCTTGCGGCTTGAAAGAAACGCCACCGTCGTCTTCGGCGCGCAGGCAGCTGTTGGGGGCTGCGGTCAGGTCGCACGCGGTGGCGGCACCGGCATAGCCTGCCGAGTAGAAGGCACCCTTGACCTTGCCGCTGAACTGGATGCGGCTCCACTTGCCAGCCTGACGGACATAGGTCTCGATGTTGCGCACGTTGACGCGGGTGTTGGCGGCGGTGTTGCCGGCAGCGGTGAACACCTGACCGAAACCACCCAGGGCCACGGCACCGGCCGGGGCAGTTGCGCTCTGCACGACCGGGCCGTTGGCTGCATAGGCAGCGCCCGCCTCGGCCGGGACAGCCTCGTGCGTGCCGGTCATCGCGGACTTGACGGCGTCGAGGGTATTGCCACCCGTGGCAGGCGGGTTGCCACCGGGAGCAGGCGTGTTGGGCGCACCACCGGCAGGCGGGTTCGGCGCAGGCGTGCTGGACGAGTCGTCATCCGAACCACCACAGGCTGCCACCATCAGGGAGGCAGCAACCAGCCCGATTACGGGCGTCATGCGTGTAGTTTTCATGGGGCTTATTCAGTGTTGAAAAGATTCCCCGAACCATGCCCGGGGGGGTGGTAGAAATGAAAGGGCGAGAGTTTAGCAGCGCATTTTCTCACGAATATTTCAAGACAGAAAGCTTTTCTGCAACAAACTCACGACCAACCCTTGACAAGCATATCCAAAGTTCGCTTACGAGTTCGTGAACGAATTTCGGTACGCGCAGGCATGCCGGAGCTGCCGTTCTCCTTTTTTCGCCGGCCCGGAAAATTCAGGAAACGACGATCCGGCACCACCGCCACGCCCCTTGAAGCGCGTCATGAACTTGCCTTGGCCCTGCCAGCATAGACCATAAACACCGTCCAGCTGGAAATGCCAGACGGTCCCATTCGGCAGACAAGCGACATTTGTCTCAAACGGAACAACATCACACGCAATGGCGCGACGTTGTGTATCTGCCTTGTTGCAAAGCAGGAGGGAATTTGAATGTGAACAAAAGCAAAATCCCGCATGATGAGAGGCGGGGAGCCACTACACGCTTGTCCACGGGTGGGTGCAGTACGATGAGAAAAGTGCTCAGCCCACGTCTCGGCGGTCGCGCAGGGCCTGCGCCACGGTGGCGGCATCCACGTATTCCAGCTCGCCACCGAGGGGCACGCCGCGAGCAGGGCGGCTGACTTTGAGGCCGCGTGCCGTGAGCACCTCGCTGAGGTAATGGGCAGTGGCCTCGCCTTCCTGGGTGAAGTTGGTGGCCAGCACCACTTCACGGACGACACCATCGCTGGCACGTTCCAGCAGGCGGGCGAACTGCAGGTCGTTGGGGCCGATGCCGTCGAGCGGCGAAAGCCGGCCCATCAGCACGAAGTAAAGGCCGTTGTAGGCGCGCGTCTGCTCGATGACGAGCAGATCGGCAGGATTCTCGACGACACAGAGCAGGCTGGCATCCCGGTCGTCGGCCGAACAGATCTCGCAGAGATCCTGCTCGGTGAGAGTGTTGCAGCGGCTGCATTGCCGCACCCGCGTGAGCGCATTGTGCAACCCCTGCGCCAGACGCTGGGCTGCGTCACGGTCGCGCTGCAGGAGATGAAAGGCCAGCCGCCGGGCAGACCGGGGGCCGACACCGGGCAGGCCCCGCAGCGCGAGCACCAGCTCATCGAGCGCGGGCGGATTCTTTACGGGAAACATCATTCACGTCCCTTGGCGAACGCAGCGCCTGAAGGGGGTCGGTGAGGAATCAGGATATGTCCACGAGCCCATGCGGGGCAATCTGCCCATCCGCTCAGAACGGCATCTTGAAGCCGGGGGGCAGCGGCAGACCGGCCGTCACGGCCGACATCTTTTCCTGGGCGGTGGATTCGGCACGGCGCAGGGCGTCGTTGACGGCGGCAGCCACCAGATCTTCGAGCATGTCCTTGTCATCGGCCAGCAGGCTGGGATCGATGCTGATGCGGCGCACGTCGTTGCGGCAGGTCATGACCACCTTGACGAGGCCGGCACCTGCCTGACCCTCGACTTCGATGCCACCCAGTGCTTCCTGGGTCTTCTTCATGTTTTCCTGCATCTGCTGAGCCTGTTTCATCAGCCCGGCCAACTGGTTTTTCATCATGATGAGATTTCTCCGTCAATGGGTTTGATCGAATCCGGCAGTATGGTGGCACCGAACTCATCGATCAATGTTTTCACGAAAGGGTCATTCTGAATGGAACGCTCGCTTTCGGCCTGGCGAGCCGCCCGACGGGCCTCGTCGCGGGCCCGCACCGTATGCCGGCCGACTTCGCCGACGCGCACCTGCAACACCACCGGCCGGCCCAGCTGGTCGGACAGCAACTGACGCGCCCGCTCGACCAGCCCGTCTTCCGCCAGATGGGACTGATCCCGCGGCACGAGCAGTTCGATGCGGTCATCGTGCCAGCCCTGCAACTCGCTCTGGATGAACAGCAGCCGGAAGGCGCCCTTGGCCGGCAGGCCATCCACGAAGGAAGGCCAGTCGATGCCCAGCCCGGGAATGAGGCGGGCAGTGTCCTGCCCTGACGACGCCGCAGAGGGCTGGGCCACGGGGGCCGGTTCGACAGGCACGGGGGATGGGGCGGGCTCCTGCCCGGACTGCCGGACTGGCTGCCCGGCAACGGGGGACACAGGGTCGGGCCGCACGGCCGATGGCCCGGCAGCGGATTCGGGAGAGACCGGGGCAGGCGAATGGGAAACCGACACCTGCCCCTCCGGGGACGCGGTCGGGTGAGCCGCAGGCCCCGATCCGGCAGGCTCGGGGTCCGGGTCGGCGGATTCGCCATCCTGCGGGCGGGCATTGACACCCCGGTGGGCTGCAGCGCCCTGCCCCGCCGGCATGCCCGACGCAGCTCCCCCGGCCGTCACCGGACGTGCAGGCACTTCCTGAACCGCAGGGGCTGGCCCACGACCGCCCCCCGGATCAGCGGGGGCGGCAGGCCGGGGTGCAGCATTGCGGGCCGCCATGTCGCCCGGGCGACGGCCGGCAGGCGAAGCCCCCCGTCCCTTGGCGGCGATGCTGGCGGCGATGGCACGCGCCCGTGCCAGACCATCGGATGCAGGCGCTTCCTGAGAGAAGGCATCCGCCGCCGCAGGCTCGGCCACGCCGGCATGGGATGAGGCCGGGCCTGTGCCCGATGAAGGAACACCGGTGACACCCTGCGGTGCCTGCGCACCAGCGGCCGGACCTGCCGGGCCTCGGGGGTGCACTGCAGCGGCAGCATGGGCCGCGCCCTGTGGCCCCTGCCTGCCCGGCTGGGCTGCAGGCACACCGCCCCGGGCGGGCTGGGCGGACACCGGTGCCAAAGCGAGCGTTTCGGCCCGGAAAGCCAGCATGCGCAGCAGCGTCATGCTGAAGCCGGTATGGGCATCGGGGGCCAGCGGCAGGTCGCGCACGCCGTGGATGGCAATCTGATACCAGACCTGCACGTCGGCCGGGTCGATCTCTCCGGCCAGCGGATGCGATTCGGCCTGGTTGACCTGAGCCAGCGCGATGCGCTGCAGCTCGGCGGCCATCGACAGCAGGATCTGATCCTGCGCCAGATTCTGCGCCGACATGGCATCGGCCTGCTGCAGGACGGCCGCCGCATCACCCGCTGCCAGCAGTGCGAGCAGTTGTGGCGCCAGATCGGCGTCGACCGTACCGAGCATTTCCCGCACGGTTTCCTGGCGAACCTCGCCCGCCCCCAGCGCGATGGCCTGGTCGAGCAGCGAGAGGCCGTCGCGCATGCTGCCGCCGGCCGCCTTGCCGATGAGGGCAAGCCCGCCCTCCTCGAAGGCGATGCCCTCGGCCTGCAACACATGGGCCAAGTGTCCGGCCACGGTCTGCGGGCTGACGTTGCGCAGGCCGAACTGCATGCAGCGCGACAGCACGGTGACAGGCACCTTCTGCGGGTCGGTGGTGGCCAGCACGAAGATGACGTGCGGCGGCGGCTCCTCCAGCGTCTTCAGCATGGCGTTGAAGGCGTGGGTGGAAAGCATGTGGACCTCGTCGATGACGAAGACCTTGTAGCGGCCAATGCTGGGCAGGTAGGCGGCGTTTTCCAGCACCACCGCCATTTCCTCGACCTTGCGGTTCGAGGCCGCGTCCATTTCCAGATAGTCGGGGAAGCGCCCTTCATCGACTCCCTTGCAGGCGCTGCATACGCCACAGGGACGCGAACTCACGCCCTGCTCGCAGTTGAGGGCCTTGGCGAGGATGCGGGCGATGGTGGTCTTGCCCACCCCGCGGGTGCCGGTCAGCAGGTAGGCATGATGCAGCCGCTGGTTGTCGAGCGCGTGGCGCAGCGCGCGCACGACCGTGTCCTGGCCAACCAGCGAATCGAAATCATGCGGCCGCCACTTGCGGGCCAGTACCTGATGGGGGGATTG
>JAUNHU010000092.1:0-5648 GCA_030523825.1 Lautropia sp.
CAATACCCAGAATCATCACCACCGCCACCATCCCGGCATTGAAGACCTTGGAATCCGAAATGGATTTCGGCTTCACACCCGTGATGAACAGGATGACCGCACCAGCCGCCAGCATGATGAACTGGATCACCGGCACCATCGTCAGTGCCTTGCCCTTTTCATCCAGCGGCAGCAGGCCCTTGCCATAGGAAGCCAGAAACACGATGGCGGCAATGCCCAGCAGGAAGACCGTCAGCGCCTGTCTGGCCTGTTTCGTCACCGTCTCGTTCAGCACCGAGGCAGCACCGCCTTCGATGTATTCGCGCATCGACGGGTCCTGCATCTTGGCCTGAAACTCGGGGTCATCGGCCAGATCCTTGCCGCGCTTCAGGCTCCAGGTGGCAGCCACCAGCATGCCGATGAAGCACGACGGCACCGTCACCATCAGCACCTGCGGCACCGTGATATCCACATGGTTGGTAGCTGCAATTGCCACCACCGTGGCCAGCGCCGCCGAAACCGGACTGGCCGTGATGCCCATCTGGCTGGCTACCGAAGCCACCGCCATCGGCCGCTCGGGCCGGATGCCCTTGGAATAGGCCACGTCATAGATCACCGGCAGCAGCGGATACACCGCATGGCCGGTGCCCACCAGCATGGTCAGCGTGAAGGTGCAGATCGGCGCCAGATAGGTGACACGCTCGGGGTGCCGGCGCAGCAGCTTTTCCGCCAGGCGCACGATCAGGTTCAGCGCGCCCGTGGCCTCCAGCGTGGCCGAGGTCGTCACCACCGCCAGGATGATGAGAATGACATCGACCGGCGGCTTGCCCGGCGCAACGCCAAAGAAAAAGGCCAGCAGGGTGATGCCCAAACCACCCAGCAGGCCCAGTGCCACACCGCCGAAGCGGATGCCGAAATAAATGATGATGAGCAGCAGGATCAACTGCGCCCAGAACGGGTGCATGCCCGCCTGAGTGAGAACTTCATTCAACATGATGGATCTCGGAAGGAAAAGGTCAGGCCGTTCTGAATTGCGGCCATTCCCTTCATGTTAGATCAGGACGCCCTTCCCTTGCCGGATTGCCGGACTTTTTGCGTAATCATCCTTGACACAAGACAAGAACGCGGAAGAACCGCTCGATCAGGCTTTTTCCAGTGCCTGTCCGATGTCGGCCAGAATGTCTTCCACATCCTCGATGCCGATCGACAGACGCACCATGCCGGGGCCAACGCCGGCCTGTTGCAACTCTGCCTCGTTCAGCTGACGATGTGTGGTGGATGCCGGGTGGCAGGCCAGCGTCTTCGCATCACCGATGTTCACCAGCCGATAGATCATCTGCAGCGCGTCGATGAAGCGGATACCGGCCCCGATGCCGCCCTTCAGCTCGAAGCTGAGAATGCCCGACGCCTTCCCAGCGCAGAATTTCCCGGCCGCCTCACGGAAGGGGCTGTCCGGCAGCGCCGCGTAGTTCACCCGTTCAACCTTGCCGTGCTGCTGCAGAAATGCAGCCACACGCCCGGCATTGCTGCAATGCCGCTCCATCCGCAGCGCCAGCGTCTCCAGCCCCTGCAGGATGAGAAAGGCATTGAAGGGCGAAAGCGCCGCGCCGGTATTGCGCAAGGGCACCACCCGGCAACGCCCGATGAAGGCCGCCGGCCCGAAGGCTTCCGTGTACACCACCCCGTGATAGGAGGGATCGGGCTGGCTGAACACCGGGAAGCGCGCTGCATGCTTCACCCAATCAAACTTGCCGCTGTCGACGATGACCCCGCCGATGCTGGTGCCGTGGCCACCCATGTATTTGGTAAGCGAATGCACCACAATGTGCGCCCCATGCTCGAATGGCCGGCACAGGTATGGCGTGGCCACGGTGTTGTCCACGATCAGCGGCACGCCATGCTTTTCGGCCACCGCCGCCCAGCGCGCCAGATCCACCACGTTGCCCGCCGGATTGCCGATGGACTCGCAGAACAGCGCCCGCGTGTTTCCGTCGATGGCTGCCTCCAGCGCCGCGTAATCATCGTGTGCCACCATCCTGCACGTGATGCCCTGGTTCGGAAGCGTGTGCGCAAACAGGTTGTAGGTGCCGCCATAGAGCTGGCTCGTCGAGACGATGTTGCTGCCCACCGTGCACAGCGCCTGCACCGCGTAGGTGATGGCCGCCATGCCCGATGCCGTCACCAGTGCGCCAATGCCACCTTCCAGTGCCGCCACCCGCTCCTCCAGCACCGCATTGGTCGGATTCATGATCCGCGTGTAGATGTTGCCGGGCACCGCCAGATTGAACAGGTCTGCCCCGTGCTGGCTGTTGTCGAAGGTATAGGACGTGGTCTGATAGATCGGCACCGCAGCGGCACGGGTCGTCGGATCACTGTGATAGCCGGCATGGATGGCGGCAGTGGCGAATTTCATGCTGGAATCTCCCCCAAAAGCCGCACACTATCACCGCGGCCACCGGGCGGCAAACGCCCGCCCCGGGCCTGACCTCTCGTCCCCCTCCATCCTCTGACACAACAAGCCCCATCCGCGAACCGGTCGTCATGGCGGGGATTACAATCGCACCTGACCCTGGTCCTTCCCGAAACCTTCGATTCACATGCCGCGACCGGCCGGCCCCGAATCACGGGTGCCGGCAACCATCGGTCCCGGCAGGAAGGACAGGAGCCGTTTCAGGTTTCACGATTCACAGGCAGTTTTTCCGGCACCCACCCGGCCGCATCACGCCGGTAGTGCCCTGCATCCAGGACAAGAAGAACATGGAAACCGATTACCCACAGCGCCACCCCGAAAAATTCGCCGCCTTCCTCAAGCGGCAGAAAATGGTGTTCATCGTCGCCTTTCTGGGCTATGTCTGCGCCTATCTCGTGCGCAACAACTTCAAGCTGATGTCCAAGTCCATCATGGTCACCAACGGCTGGGAGAAGGACGACATCGCCATGCTGCTCTCCTGCCTCACCGTCTCCTACGGTCTGGCCAAGTTCTACATGGGCGCCCTCGGTGACAAGGTCAATCTGCGCCAGCTCTTTGCCATCTGCCTGGCGGCCAGTGCCGTCATCTGCATCATCATCGGCTTCCACCACACCTCCATCGCCATGCTGGCGGTGCTGCTGGTGCTCTGCGGCGTGGTTCAAGGCGCGCTCGCCCCGGCCTCGCAGAACATGATCGCCAACTTCTACCCCAACCGCACCCGGGGTGCCGCCATCGCCGGCTGGAACATTTCCCAGAACCTGGGCTCGGCCCTGCTGCCGATGATGATCGCCTTCATGACCACGGCCGGCTTCATCGTGCCCTCATCCGGCAACGTGCTGCTGGCCTTCCTCGTGCCGGCGGTGCTGGTGCTGGCCTTTTCCTTCTTCTGCTGGAAGCACGGCGGTGATGCCCCCGAAACCGAAGGGCTCGATTCGCTGCGCACCATGTATGGCGATGCCGGCGAATCCAACGTCGCCAGCGAAGAAGAAAAACACAACCTCACCTACTGGCAGCTCATCTGGAAATACGTGTTCTGCAACCCGGCCCTGCTGCTGGTGGCTGCGGTCAACGTCGCGCTCTACTTCATCCGCTTCGGCGTCGAAGACTGGATGCCCATCTACCTGCACGAAGTGGCCAAAATGGAAGACGCCCACGCGCAGATGGCCATCTCCGTGCTCGAATGGGTCGCCATTCCGGGTTCGCTGATCTTTGCCTGGCTGGCCGCCAAATACCCCAACCGGATGGCCTGGTTTGGTGCCATCGGCCTGTTCATCATGGCAGGCGTCATCTTCGCCTATGAAGAAATCACCGCCGCCGGCGCCCCCAACTACGGCCTGATGCTGGTCATCTGCGGCGTGCTGGGTGCCCTCATCTACGGCCCGCAGCTCATCGTCAACATTCTCACCATCAACTTCGTGCCGCTCAACGTGGCAGGCACCGCCATCGGCTTCGTCGGCGTCACCGCCTACCTCATCGGCAACATGGGTGCCAACTGGGTCATGCCCATCATGGCCGACAACTTCGGCTGGTTCTGGTCCTACGTCGTCATCGCCGCCCTGTCGGTCTTTTCTGCCATCGGCTACCTCGTCCTTGCACGACGCGAAGCCCAGGTCATCAAGGCCTGAACGCGCCACCGCAGCCCGCCTTCACACGAGGGCGGGCTGCAGACAATCGCTCCCAAGCTGCAAAACAACAAATGATGGCGTGGCGGACTGTTCAGGCGCCGCTCGTGCCTGCCCGGCCCCCGACAGCACATGCCTGCTTTCGCGGCCCCGGCAGCCTCCTTCCGACCCGCCCCGTTCAGACATCGGCTCCGCCGACCGCCTGAAGGAACTCGGCCAACGCCCGCACCCGGCGCGCTTTCTGCGTGTTCTGCCGGTAGTACAGATACAGCGGCGGGTAGGTCTGCCAGTACGCCGGCAGCACCGGCTGCAAACGCTGCCCCTCGGGCAAACGCTCATGGATCGGCTCGAAGATGCGGGTGATGCCCAGCCCCGCCCCGGCTGCATCGGCCAGCACGTCGGTACTGTTGCTGACGAAACTGTCGGGAGCCTCGACACGCACGGTTCGCCCCTCATCCCGCAATTCCAGCGGCGAAAGCTGGTTGGAAGCATGAAAGCGGTAATAGAGAAAGCGATGCCCGGCCAGATCCTCGGGGCGTTCCGGCATGCCATGCTCGGCCAGATACTCAGCCGACGCATAGAGTCCCATCCGGATCGGTTCGGTCAGCTGCCGGGCGACGACACCTTCAACCAGTGAGTGTCCGAAACGGATGCCCAGATCGAAACCGTCGGCCACGAGATCCCGTGTGCCGTCGTCGATCGAGATATCGGGCTGGATCTCCGGAAGGCGCCGGCAAAGCTCCCCCAGATGCGGCTGCAGAACGATCTGATAGGCAATGCGTGGCAACGTGATGCGCACCGGCCCCTTCGGCACATCACCATGTTCTCCCAGGCTGGCACCGGCACGATCGAGCGCGGCCAGCGCGTCTCCGGTATCGGCAATCAGCGCACGCCCTGCCTCCGTGAGATGGAGTTGACGGGACGTGCGGCTGAACAACGGCACGCCCGTCTTCTGTTCGAGCAGTTTCAGCGCGTGACTGGCCGAAGCCGCCGTGATGCCATTCCTGCGGGCAGCCCCCGAGATGCTGCCCTCCCTGGCAATGGCATGCAGCAAACGGATCTGGCCGTAGGTGGAAGCATCCATTGTTAGACAAGAACTGAAGGTGATTCTGTTTTCGTCAGTCTAGTTCCGGCAAAAACCGCTGTCTAGAATCCTCTCCATCGCCTCTCCCCTTATCCCTGACACCGCGACCGAAGAGCCGATGAGCCGAAGCGGATTCCCGGCACGCCACATCGGTCAGAGCGGAAACAGCCCCAGGAAACTCCGGAATGAAGAATGTACTGATCATCTCGGGCCATCCCGACCTGAAGAACTCGATTGCCAACAGAACCATCCTCGACACCGTGCGGGAAGCGCTGCCCCACGCAGAGATCCGCCGGCTGGACAGCCTCTATCCCGATTACCGCTTCGACATCGCAGCCGAGCAGGACGCCTTGCTGAAAGCCGACATCATCGTCTGGCAGTTTCCCTTCTCGTGGTATTCGGTACCGGGCCTGATGAAACTGTGGATCGACCAGGTGATGGTCTTCGGCTTTGCCCACGGCGAAGGAGCAAGGCTTGGGGGCAAGAAACTGCT
>JAUNHU010000092.1:5748-8829 GCA_030523825.1 Lautropia sp.
GCCGGCTTCGCCGGTGGCGACCGCGTGTTCGGCAACAGCCTGAGTGAAGCGCAGATGAAGGAAGTGTTCGACGCCGCACTGGCATCGGGCCTCACGCTCTGGGACACCGCTGCGGTCTACGGAATGGGCAGTTCGGAAACCGAGCTGGGCAAACTCGTGCGTCAGCACCCGAAAGGCAGCGTGATCCTCTCGACCAAGTTCACGCCGCAGATTGCCGACGAAACCGCAGAAAAACCCGTGGAGGCAATGCTCGAAACCAGCCTGCAACGCCTCGGCGTCGATCACATCGACATCTACTGGATTCACAACCCCTTCGACGTGGAAAAATGGACGCCGGGCCTGATTCCGCTGCTGAAAAACGGCAAAGTCGGCGCCGTGGGGGTATCCAACCACAATCTGGCGCAGATCCGGCGTGCCAGCGAAATCCTGGCAGAAGCCGGCTTTTCGATCAGCGCCGTGCAGAACCACTACAGCCTGCTCTACCGCAGCTCGGAAGACGCCGGCATCCTCGACTACTGCAAGGAAAACGGCATCACCTTCTTTGCCTACATGACGCTGGAACAAGGCGCGCTGAGCGGCCGCTACAACCCGCAGAACCCCTTGCCCGAGGGCAGCCAACGCGCCGAAACCTACAACAAGGTGCTGCCGCAGCTGCAGAAGCTCACCGACGCCATGCAGGCCATCGGCGAGAAACAGGGAGCCGGTGCCGCTCAGGTGGCTGTGGCCTGGGCCATCGCCAAGGGCACGCTGCCCATCATTGGCGCCACCAGGGCGCATCACGTCACCGATGCCGCCCGGGCCGCGCAGCTTCAGCTGTCCGCCGAGGATATCGCCACCCTCGAACGCCTCGCCAGGGAAACCGGCGTGGACACCCGAGGAGCCTGGGAAAATCCGATGGCGTGAGACA
The DNA here is from genome assembly GCA_030523825.1 of Lautropia sp. Taxonomy (GTDB): domain Bacteria; phylum Pseudomonadota; class Gammaproteobacteria; order Burkholderiales; family Burkholderiaceae_E; genus Lautropia. The sequence continues at coordinate 6,656 of JAUNHU010000092.1, forward strand.
GAACCCCGCCTCGGCTCACCTCCTCACCCTCTCCCGGAGGAACATCACATGAAAACCCTGCTGATGACCGCACTGATGAGCGCTACCGTGGCCGTTCAGGCCGCGCCCGTCCTCAACCTGTTCGAGCTGGGCATACAGCCCGGCCAGGGCGCGGCCTATGACGAGGTGGGCCGGCACAACATCGGCACCTCCATCGTCGAAGAACCCGGCACACTGGCGATGTACTCCGTGCGCAGCAAGGATGATCCCGACATGGCCTGGATGATCGAGATCTACGCCGACGAAGCCGCGTACCGGAAACACCTGCAGTCGGCGCAATACAAGACATTCCTGCGTCGATCGCCGCAGATCCTCACCGATCACAAGCGCCGCATCGAGGTCGTTCCACAGTTTCTCGCCGACAAGCCCGTGAAGCAGACGGCAGACACGATCAACAACCTGGTGATCGTCGACATTGCCCCGGATCAGGTGTCAGCCTTTCGTGACATCGTGCTGCCCGAGATGCAGCAATCCATGACGCAGGAAGACGGTGTGCTGGCCATGTATGCCTTTGCCGAAAAGGGCAGCCCCAACCGCTGGTATTTCTACGAGATCTACGCCAGCGATGCCGCCTATCAGGCCCATCGCCAGACGCCCTGGTTCAAGGATTATCTGCAACGCAGCTCCGCGCTGGTGCGCAACAAGCAGGCCATTCCCATCACCCCCAGACTACTGATGAACAAGGGGGGCCTGCGCTTCCGGCCGAAGCACTGACGCCCCCGGGGCGGCCAAGACCGCATCCCGGCGAAAGGCCCCCTCCATTTCCGCCATCGGGAAATTCAGCAGATCTTCAAAATCGGGCGCCATAATGGGTTGTCAGTCAGACATGAGACAACCCGATGGAAGCCCGTGACCACCATGACGCCCGGACAGCAGATGTCGCTGGCACGCACCAAGGAGCCAGGCGTGACGGGGAGCAATTGCCGGATGAAGCCCGGACGCGCCACGCAGCGCAGACACACGAGAATCCCTGCGTGCACAACAATGAAGGCATGCCTGAAGCGAACCAGACACCCGACGACTCCCGGGCACTCTTTCGCGCCCAGGGTCTCACCAAGGTCTACGGCAGTGGCGACATCGCCGTGCATGCCCTGCGCGGCGTCGACCTCACCCTCCATCCGGGCGAGTTCGTCGTGCTGCTCGGGCCTTCGGGCTGCGGCAAGTCCACGCTGCTCAACATCCTCGGCGGTCTCGATGTGCCCAGCGGTGGACAGGTCTGGTACCACGGCCAGGATCTCACTCACGCCGGAGACGCTGAACTCACCCGCTTCCGGCGCGAGCACGTCGGTTTCGTCTTCCAGTTCTACAACCTCATTCCCAGCCTGACGGCACGCGAGAACGTTGCCATCGTCACCGAGATCGCCCGCGACCCGATGCCCCCCGAGGAAGCGCTGGCGCTGGTCGGACTGGAAAAGCGGCTGGATCACTTTCCGGCGCAGATGTCGGGCGGCGAACAGCAGCGGGTGGCCATCGCCCGCGCCATTGCCAAGCGTCCGGTGGTGCTGCTCTGCGACGAACCCACCGGCGCACTCGATTCCGCCACCGGCATCCGCGTGCTGCAGGCACTCGAACACGTCAACGCCCGGCTCGGCACCACCACGGTCATCATCACCCACAACGCCGACATTGCCCGCATGGCAACGCGCGTGCTCGTCATGGGCGACGGCCGCATCGTGAGCACGCGGCACAACAACGAGCGCATTCAGGCGCAGGAACTGAACTGGTAGAACTCGCCACGTACCGCAGCCATCCCCGGAAACCCATGTAGCCGCACCGATCATGCCCTCCCTGCCCGCCCTCCATCTGAAAGCCCTGCGCGATCTCTGCCAGATGCGCGGGCAGGCGCTGGCCATTGCGCTTGTGGTGGCCTCGGGCATTGCCATGCTGGTCATGGCCCAATCCACCCTGCTGTCGCTGGAAAACACCCGCACTCGGATGTACGAGCAGTTCGCGTTCTCCGACATCTGGGCCAGCATCAAGCGGGCGCCCGAGGGCGTGGCAGCCCGGGTGGTCGAACTGCCCGGCGTGGCCAGCATCGAAACCCGCATCCAGATGGGCGCGAAACTCTCGCTGCCCGGTTACGACGGCCCCATCAGTTCGCTGCTGCAATCGCTGCCGGATGACGGCAGCCAGCC
>JAUNHU010000092.1:8929-11331 GCA_030523825.1 Lautropia sp.
AGCTACGCCATCGTCTGGATGCCGCGCCGGACACTGGCCGCGGCCACCAACATGACAGGCGCCTTCAACCAGCTCACCGTGCGGGTCACGGCCGATGCCAGCCAGCGGGAGGCTCAGGCCGAACTCATCAGCGAGATAGACCGCCTGCTGTCACGCTGGGGCGGCGGCAACACCATCAACCGCAACGACCAGCTTTCCTGGCGTTTCCTCTCCGACGAACTGCAGCAGCTCGGCACGCTTACCCGGCTTTTTCCCGCCATTTTCCTGTCCGTGGCCGCCTTCCTGCTCAATGTGGTCTTCACCCGCCTCATCGGCACCCAGCGTGCGCAGATCGCCATCCTGAAGGCATTTGGCTACAGCACCCGCGACGTGATGCTCCACTACGGCCTGATGTCCGCCCTCATCTGTCTGCTGGGCGCACTCATCGGCATGGGCGCCGGCACCTGGCTCGGCCAGCATCTCGCCGCCCTCTATCAGACCAATTTCCGTTTTCCCTATCTGGATTTCCGGGTGAATGTCGACGTCGGCCTCATCGGCATCGCCATCTCGCTGCTGGCGGCGGTGGGTGGCACCGGCCATGCCGTGCTGCGCGCCGCCCGCGAGCCGGTCGCGCAGGCCATGCGCCCCGTGGCGCCCGAACGCTACAAACCCACCCTGCCCGAACGATTGGGGCTCGCACGCTGGCTTTCGCAACCCGCACGCATGGTGTTGCGCCAGGTCGAGCGCCGCCCCTGGCGAGCCACCTTCAGCATCATCGGCCTGGCCCTGGCCGGTGCCATCATGATGCTGGCGCGCTTTCAGAGTGGCACCCTGCTCTACATGATCGACATCCCCTCGCGTCTGCAGCAACACGAAGACATTGTCGTCAGTTTCACCGAGCAGACCGCACCACGGGCGCTGCACGAACTGCGTGCCCTGCCCGGCGTGCAGCATGTGGAAGGCACACGCTCGGTGCCGGTTAAGCTGCGTCACGGCACCGTCACCCTCTCCACCGGCATCGAGGGCATTTCCCCCGACAGCCACTTCCGCCGTGTTCTCACCCGCCAGCACCATCCGGTGGCGCTCCCCGATGACGGGCTGATGATTTCCACCTACATGGCTCAGCGCCTGGGTGTCAGACTCGGCGATCCCGTCTGGGTGGAGGTACTGACAGGCAAACGGGCGCAACGCCTTGTCACCATAAGCGCGCTGTTCCACGAAGACATGGGGATGCTCGCCATCATGAACCGCCATGCGCTCGACCGCCTCACCGGCGACGGCAGCGTGGTGGATGGCGCCCTGCTGAGCGTGCTGCCCGAGGCCCGAGCCTCCCTGCTGCAAAGGCTCAACGACGTGCCAGGTGTGGCCTCTGCCAACGCGCGCCTCGAAGCCATCGACGCCTTCATGGAAACCTTCGACCAGATCACCGGCCCCTTCACCTGGATAAGCCTCATCCTGGGGGTCATCGTCAACTTCGGCGTGGTCTACAACGCGGCGCGCATCACCCTGGCCGAACGCGCCCGCGAACTGGCCAGCCTGCGCGTGCTCGGCTTCTCGCAGGGCGAAGTGGCCCGCATCCTGCTCGGCGAAATGGCACTGCTCGTGCTGTTGTCGCTTCCCCTCTCCTGCCTTGCCGGCCTGGCGCTCTCCTGGCTCATCGTCCAGGGCTCGCAGTCCGACCTTTACCGCATTCCCCTTCATGTCCCGCTCAGCAACTACACCATCGGCATGCTCGTCACCCTGCTGTCGAGTCTTGCTTCTGCGCTCATCATCCTGCGCCAGGTCCGTCGTCTGGACATGATCGAGGCCCTCAAAACCCATGAATGACCGGAGTGATCCATCATGAAACTGCCCGCACCCCGGACCCTGTTTCGCCTGCTCATCGGCATCGCCGTGCTCGGCCTGCTCACCTGGTTTGCCCTGCAGGAACCGGCACAGCTTGCCCATGTGGAACAGGTCAGGCATGGCCCCATCACCCGGCAGTTTTCCGAAGAAGGCAAGACCCGCCTGAAAGCCCGCTACGTGCTCACCGCGCCGGTGAGTGGCACCCTGCTGCGCATCGACCTCGAACCCGGCGACCGCGTGCAGGCCGGACAGGTGCTGGCCCGCATCGCCCCCGCCACCAGCGCCCTGCTCGATGCCAGCAGCCGGGCACGCGCCGAAGCCGACGTGCAGACCGGACTGGCCCAGCAGAACGCCGCCCGCGAACGCATCCGCTCGGCCCGCGCCGCCTGGAAACTGGCACTGGCCTCGCGTGACCGCGCCCGCGCCCTTCGCCCGAGCAATGTGATCTCGCAGGAAGCGCTGGAACAGGCAGAGGCCCGCGCCCGCAGCAGCCTCGCCGAGCTGCGCGGCGCCCAGGCCGATGAAGCCGCTGCCGCCCAGCGCGTCAGCGCCGCCCGCGCCGTGCTGGCGCAGGAAGG
>JAUNHU010000093.1:0-1707 GCA_030523825.1 Lautropia sp.
TGACGGGTGATGACCCACTGCTGGCAGATGGAGAAGATGTTGCTGACCACCCAGTAGAGCACGAGGCCCGACGGGAAGAAGAAGAACATCACCGAGAAGATCAGCGGCATCCAGGTCATCATCTTGGCCTGAACCGGATCGGCCGGTTTCGGGTTGAGCCAGGTCTGGATGAACATGGTGGCTGCCATCAGCAGCGGCAGGATGTACCAGGGATCGGGGCTGGAGAGGTCACGAATCCAGCCGATCCAGGGCGCGTTGCGGATCTCGACCGAGGCGAGCAGCACCCAGTAGAGGGCGATGAACACCGGAATCTGCACGAGGATGGGCAGGCAGCCACCGAGCGGATTGATCTTCTCGGTCTTGTAGAGATCCATCATCGCCTGCTGCAGCTTCATGCGGTCGTCCTTGTAACGCTCGCGGATGCTGTCGAGCTTGGGCTGGACCTTGCGCATCTTGGCCATCGAGCGATAGCTGGCGGCCTGAAGCGGGAAGAAGGCGAGCTTGACGACGATGGTGAGGAGCACGATGGCCCAACCCCAGTTGCCGACGATGCCGTGCAGGAAGGTGAGCAGCCAGAACAGCGGCTTGGCGATGGCGGTGAGCCAGCCATAGTCGACCACCAGGTCGAGGCCGGGTGCCACCTTTTCGAGGACATTCTGATCCTGCGGCCCAATGAACAGGGTTTCGCTGACATCGACAGTCTGGTTCGGCGCAATCTGACCCAGCGGCTGGAAGGCGCCCACCGAGTAGGTGCCGTTGCCCACGCGACGGGCGTAATACTCACGGTCTACGCCCTGTTTGGGCACCCAGGCCGAAACGAAATAGTGCTGAACGATGCCCGACCAGCCATCGGAAGCACGGGTGGCATGACGTGCACCACCTTTCTCGATGTCCTCGAAGGCAACCTTCTGGAATTTCTCGGCATCGGTGTAGATGGCCGGACCCACATAGGTGCTGTAGTAACCCGACTGGCCCGGCGCGGTGTGCGTGTCACGGGTGAGCTGGGCGTAGAGCGTGGGGGCAACGGGCGCCTGACCGATGTTGGAGACCTTGTTGTCGACCTTGATCTCGTAGGAACCGGGCGACAGCTGGTAGGTGCGCTCGACACGCAGGCCACCACCTTCGGCAGCCAGCACCACGCCAGTGACCTGACCGTTGGCCTCGATCCTGCGGACGACAGTCATGGGGCTGGTATGGTTGGGCGCGCCCGGCACGCTGACCAGACCAGTCTGACCGACGAAGTACTTGCCCTGCTCCGGCGACTGGATGACCAGATTGCCACTGTCGGTGCGGGTGGTGTCATGCACATGGTGCAGCAGTTCGCTGTAGGCAATTTCACCGCCGACCGTGCTGATGTCGATCTTCATCACGTCGTTCTGGAGGCGAATGCGCTCGGCTGCGGCGTTGCCAGCGGCTGGGGTGCTGCCGGGCACGTTGGCGCTACCGGGTGGAACGGCCGCTGCCTGGCTGGTGGGCGCATTGGGCACGGTGGAGCCGTCATTGGGGCTGCCACCCTGCTGTGCGCCGGCATTGGCCTGCTGCGTTCTGGCGGGCTGACCGCCGAACATCGAGGGCTGGCCATTGTATTGCTGCCAGTTGTCCCAGAGGAACAACAGCGACATGACGAAAATTACCCAGAGAATGGTCTTTTGGGTCTGCTGCATCGTGGAAACAGGAAACCTGTGTGGATTGAGTGGAGCCGAAGGC
>JAUNHU010000093.1:1807-11229 GCA_030523825.1 Lautropia sp.
GGTCTGCTGCATCGTGGAAACAGGAAACCTGTGTGGATTGAGTGGAGCCGAAGGCGATGTGGATCAGCGGCGACGCTGAAGCATAACCGAGGATGAGGGACGATTTGGGCTGGCGGGATCGCCAGACGCAAAAAAAGACGGATCTTTTGACGCAGGGGGTACCGGATCGAAGCCTTCCCCGCCCCAGGGATGACAGCGACAGAGCCGCCGGAGGGTGAGCCAGCTGCCGCGTCGTGCGCCATGAACCTGCAGGGCTTCGATGGCATAGGCGGAACAACTCGGCCAGTAGCGGCACGAGGGCGGGAGCACCGTGCCCAGCGTGAGCTGGTAACCCTTGACGGCCATTGTCAGCCATCGCACCAGGGGACGCGGCTGCGGATTCATCGGGAATCTCCACCATGCCCGGCAGGCTTGCCGAGCGCACGCGGCCTCGGCTTGTCAGCCTGCACTTTCTTCAGGCGGCTTTCGGCATCGTTCAGAAGGCTGTCGATATCGGCACGCAACTGACGTTTGGTTTCGCCGAATCCGGGCAACACGCCGACGGGGGATTTGCCTGATTTCAGTGCCTGCCGACGCAGGGCCGCCCGGGCAAACTGGCTTTTTGCAGCGTGGGTACCCCACGGATGCGCCTTGAGCCGAACCCGCCAGCCATGCCCGCCAACCTGTGCAACCTGCATACCCTTTTCGCCCTGCGCCGTCTGGGCAAGCGACTCGGCACCGGACGCAGCCTGCACCAGAAACTGGCGCCATGCTTCGCGCACGATGCGTTTGACCGTGTTGCGGCGCACTGCCGAACGCACCAGACGCTTGGCGACACTGACCTGCACCGTCGGCTGCGTGTCTTGCTGCGCACCGGAAGAATCTGACCTGGCCCCGGGGGCACGCACGACGCTCAGCTCGAAGAAACGACCGGAAAAACGCAGGGGCCGGTTGCCATGATGTACCTTGCGCCCGGTTTTTTGCGGGGTGGACGATACGTTTCCTGCAGGCGGCTGCGCGCGGCCCAAGGGCACATTGGCATCAGACGCAAAACCAGTGGACGCAACAAAGCCCGGCGATGCACCTGGAGCACTCACCGGGATGGAATTCTGCATGCCCGATTCCCTGCACCCGCTGGATGACAGGGCGGGCACGCCATGATGGTCTTGATGCGATCGAGCCATGCGGGCACCTGTCGAACCTGACAGCGTGGTTCGGCGTACCGGAAAGGCCGGCACCAGGAAACGGAAAGGCAGCCAGAGGTCGCACGAAAGCACGACAACTGGAAATCAGGGCTGCCGGAAAAGCGGGAACGACAAGAGCTGCGCGGCACCCTGCAAGCAGGCAACCGCGCTGACGGAGATCCGGTCGGGATCAGACTGCCAGACGATGACGGCCCTTGGCACGACGGGCGCGCAGGACGGCACGGCCGCCGCGGGATTTCTGGCGAACCAGGAAACCATGAGTTCTTTTACGACGGCAAACGGAGGGCTGGTAAGTACGCTTCATGATCGGGTGCGAGTTGGTCGCAAACGGGAATTCGGGAAAAGCCCTCTATTGGAATGTGTTCCGGGCCTGTTTGTCAATCTTGAAACCTTTATCGGTGGACAAGTTAGAATTCCAGTCCTTGTCGGCGCGCCGTCCCGATGCAGGTCATGCCTGAGTCGAGGCCCGCCCCAACGACCTCGATGGTCAGCCCGGATCCGAAGAGCTGACCGATGCGGCGCACGAATCGGAACAGACCCGCTGATGGCCCCCTCCCCTGCCCGTTCCCGACCCGGATCGGGTTCTGGAGCGGTCTGGCAACCCAAGCCCTTCGATCAGCCCGTTTTCCGATCCGGCAACAACAAGCTGGTCGCCGCAGACCCGACAAGCCGACACACCAAACCTTTTCGCCGCCTTGGAGCGACCTAGTCATCATGCAGGAACAGTGGGAAGCATGCAGTGCAGCCATCATGGGCCGGATGCCGGAACAGGCATACCGAACCTGGATCAAGCCCCTGGTCCTGCTGGAATTCAATACCGATGAATGCCTGATCCGGCTGGGCGCCACCAACCAGATCAAGGCCGATATCGTCCGCAATCAGTACCTGAGCGTCATCCAGGAAGTTCTGCGCGACGCCATCGACCCGTCGATCCGGGTGGAAGTGGAAGTGAATCGCGCCAATGTCGCGCCACCCACGGCAGCGCCCGTCATGGCGCCGCCGCCATCGGCCCCTGCCGCCAGCATGCAGCCCCCTGCCCGACCGACCATCGCCCCGGCCTCTGGCATGCAGCCACCACGTGAGCCAATGACGGCCGGCGATGATGACCTGCCGATGATCGACGAGGAAGACACCGGAGACGCGGATGGCGATCACTCGGCCAACGCCTTCAGCGGGCTGGCCAACCGGGCCGTCCACGAGCGTTCGCGCCTCGACCCCGGTCTGAGTTTTGCCACCTTCGTGACCGGCAAGGCCAACGACCTGGCCCGCGCAGCGGCCCTGCAGGTGGCCGAGCGCCCCGGCACCTCGTACAACCCCCTCTACATCCACGGTGGCTCGGGCCTGGGCAAGACCCACCTGATGCAGGCCATCGGCAACGCAGTGCTGCAACGCGAGCCCTCGGCAGCCATCCGCTACGTGAGCACGCAGCAATTCCTGCGCGAGATGGTGTCGGCACTGCGGCAGGACACGATGGACAAGTTCCAGCACGCCTATCGTTCACTCGACATGCTGCTGATCGACGACATCCAGTTCCTGTCGGAGAAGCAGCGCACCCAGGAGGAGTTCTTCTACATCTTCGAGTCGATGGTCATCAATCAGCGCCAGATCGTGATTACCAGCGACACCTATCCGAAGGAGATCAAGGCCCTGCCCGACCGGCTGATCTCACGCCTGAACTCGGGCCTGATCGTGGCCATCGAGCCGCCCGAACTTGAAATGCGGGTTGCCATCCTGCAGCGCAAGGCGGAACAGGCCCGCGTGCGCCTGCCCGAGGACGTGGCCTACTTCATCGGCAAGAACATCCGCCAGAACGTGCGGGAACTGGAAGGCGCGCTGCAGCGTGTTATTCATTATGCAGCATTCAGATCGCAGACCATCACCCTCGATCTGGTCAAGGAAGCGCTGAAAGACATCCTGTCCTTCAACCGCGGTCAGATTTCGATAGACCTGATCCAGCGTACCGTTGCCGACTTCTACAAGATCAAGCTGGCCGACATGTATTCCAAGCGAAAGCCGGCCAAGATCGCCCTTCCCCGCCAGATTGCCATGTATCTGGCCAAGGAACTGACCCAAAAGAGCCTGCCTGAGATCGGCGAAGCCTTTGGCGGCAAGGATCACACCACCGTGCTCTATGCTGTACGCAAAATTACAGAATTACGAGCACATGAATCGGAACTGAATCGCCAGATTCATGTGCTGGATCAGACCTTGCGCGAGTTTCTGTAAAGAGTTTGCCGCGAGCGCGCCGGAGCCATTACCCAGCCCACCGGCCTCCAGCCTCAAGGAATCTCCAGGCCACATTGTTGGCCTATTTTTTTGCCGTAATGCAGGGCTCTATCCCTTCGAAAAACAGTAGAATTAAAAATTACATTAGATTGAGGGTGATTTGGCTGATTTTCATGCCATTTTCAGCCTGTTTGCCTCACGAGGCGAGGCTGCCTCTCTGCCTGCCGCCCGTCATCACGTCGCTTTCATCAGTCAGTTCACCCTGATCCGTCTTGCTTGCTCGCCTGCCTGCTCTGCTGCCTGGTCTTGATGCGGCAAGCCAGGCGTGGTGGCTCACGCTCATGTCCGAGCACACCTGTTGTTCAGGCCCGATAGATCAGACCGCATCTAACGGCGCACTTTCGTGCCGCTGAAAAGCTTCCAACACCACGATGGCAACCATGCCGACACTGCCAGGCTGACAGGACCGACAAGTCCGACTGAACACAGCTCAAGGACGAGTGTGGCCACCGGGCAGGGCATCGGAAATCGGGGCAAGAGGATGCCGGCGAGATGAGAGGCATAGAGATCAGCAGCAAACCATGCAGGGCATCAGGCACCCGCAACGCCGGGGCACAGACCTTCTTTCCAGCTTCCGCTCACCACGCCGTCACTGATCCCTCCTACCCCAGCCGTTCGACATGCCCCTGCTGATTGATACGGCGAAAGCCTGCAAGATGCGGGTGGCCTCCAATGGCCTGACTTGGGTCTGTTCGCAGCCCGCACGTATCATCACGCTGGAAACTGTGCATAAGGCCGCTTTTTGGCGCGAATGGCGGAGTAAACTGGCGAAAGAGCGCTTATCCACAAGATTTGTCGCTGCTTTGCACAGGGTTGTTCGGATTTGGTCGCCAATTTGCTCAAAAAACAGGCAGTTTTTGAGGGGGTGTGCATAAGACACGGACAAGTCTGAAAGATGCGAATCGACAAGCTGTGGATAAACTGCCCTCATGACAACGGACCCGAAACTGTCCACAATCCGATCACTCGACGATTCACACACACCCACAGAGTTGGCCATCGTGAAGATCCAGACTGGAAGCCACTCTCCGGAGTTGTTCACAGCACTTGCGCCAGCCTAACAATACAACAAAGAATATATATATAAAGATTCTTTAAAACCTACTGGAACATCGGAGCAGACTGCATGCAGATCATTCATGGCCCAAGGGACGCCATCCTGAAACCGCTGCAAACGGTGGCAGGGATCATCGAAAAACGGCAAACCCAGCCGATCCTGGCCAACGTGCTCATCAGCCAGGAGGGAGAGCGGGTGACATTCACGGGTACCGACATGGAGATCCAGGTCCGTACCCAGGCGAGCGTGGGCGCAGGTCAGGGAAAGACAGCCACCACGGTGTCTGCACGCAAGCTGATCGACATCCTGCGCGCCATGCCAGATGCCGATGTCAGCATCGAGCTGAACGCCAACAAGCTGAACCTGAAGTCGGGCAAATCACGCTTTGCCCTGCAGACCCTGCCGGCTGCCGACTTTCCGGTGCTGAAAGCCGGTTCGGCCGAAAATTCGGCCGACGATCTGCGCGCAGAGATCAGCCTGCCCCAGAAGAAGCTGCGTCATCTGCTGCAGATGGTGCATTTCGCCATGGCGCATCAGGACGTGCGCTTCTACCTGAACGGGCTGCTGCTGGTGCTGAATCCGGCCAGTTTGCGCGCCGTTGCCACCGACGGGCACCGCCTGGCTTTCTGCGAAGACACCGAGGTGCATGCAGCGGGTGAGGCTCAGGTGATCCTGCCGCGCAAGTCGGTGCTGGAGCTGATGCGTCTCCTGGGCGACAGCGATGAACCCGTGCGCCTGCAGATCATCGGTTCGCAGCTGCGGCTGAACTTCGGCGAAATCGAGTTCATCAGCAAGCTGTTGGAAGGCAACTTCCCCGACTACCAGCGGGTGATTCCGAAGGGCTATCAGAAGCTGGTCACGCTGGATCGTGAGCTGTTTGCCCAGGCGCTGTCACGGGCTTCCATTCTCAGCAACGAGAAGTTCCGCGGGGTGCGGCTCGGATTGGCGCCGGGTGTCCTGTCCATCCAGAGCAGCAACACCGACCAGGAAGAAGCCTCGGAAGAACTGGACATCGACTACCAGGGCGAGGCGCTGGAGATCGGCTTCAACGTGTCCTACCTGATGGACGTGCTGGCCAACCTGAAGGTGGAGAAAGTGACGGCGGCCTTCGGCAATGCGTCGTCCAGTGCGTTGCTGTCGCTGCCTGACGACGACGGTTTCCGTTATGTTTTGATGCCAATGCGCATCTGAACGGTACACTATCGGGTTGACTGGGCAAATCCGCATCCAGGTGGGTGCGATGCCGGCTGGCAGCAGGCGAGGGGGCTTTCCGTTACTGGCGGAGCTTCCCGGCGCCTGGCAGCTCATGGCAGATGCTTTGCTCCGGTCCGGCAGGGGAGGGTGTCTTCGGCGCACCCCCTGTCCAACCATTCAGGGATACGTTTGATCTGATGAGTACCGATACGGACAACACCAGCCAACCCAAGCGCGAAGCGCCCGGTTACGACTCCTCCTCGATCCAGATCCTGGAAGGGCTGGAGGCGGTTCGCAAGCGGCCCGGCATGTACATCGGAGACACTTCTGATGGCACCGGCCTGCACCACCTGGTGTTCGAGACGGTCGACAACTCGGTCGATGAGGCCCTGGCAGGCTATTGCGACGAGATTCTGGTCACGATCCACGCGGATGAGTCGATCTCGGTGCGCGACAACGGTCGCGGCATTCCCACCGACGTGAAGTGGGACGACAAGCACGAGCCCAAGCGCAGTGCGGCCGAGATCGTGATGACCGAGCTGCATGCCGGCGGCAAGTTCGACCAGAACAGCTACAAGGTGTCCGGCGGCCTGCACGGGGTGGGCGTGTCGTGCGTGAACGCGCTGTCACGCTGGCTGAAGCTCACCATCAACCGCAACGGCAAGACCCACGCCATCGAGTTTGCCCGTGGCGTCACGCAGGATCGCCAGATCGAGACGAAGGACGGGGTGGAGATCTCGCCCATCCGTGTCATCGGTGACACCACCAAGCGCGGTACCGAGGTGCATTTTCTGGCCGATGACGTGATCTTCTCGAAGGTCGAATACCACTACGAGACGCTGGCCAAGCGGCTGCGCGAGCTGTCCTTCCTGAACAACGGCGTGCGCATCCGCCTGCAGGACCTGCGCAACAACAAGGAAGAAGACTTCGCCTTTGCCGGTGGCGTCTCGGGCTTCGTCGAGTTCATCAACCAGGCGAAGAACGTGCTGCACCCGAACATCTTCCACATCCGTGGCGAGAAGGACGGCGTGACGGTGGAAGCGGCACTGCAGTGGAACGACGGCTACAACGAGCAGGTGCTCTGCTTCACCAACAACATTCCGCAGCGTGACGGCGGCACCCACCTGACCGGCCTGCGGGCGGCGATGACCCGCGTCATCAACAAGTACATCGAAGAAAACGAGATCGCCAAGAAGGCCAAGGTCGATCCCAGCGGCGACGACATGCGCGAGGGCCTGACCTGCGTGCTGTCGGTGAAGGTGCCCGAGCCCAAGTTCTCGTCGCAGACCAAGGACAAGCTGGTGTCCAGCGAGGTGAGGGCGCCCGTCGAGGAAGTCATCGCCAAGGGCCTGGAAACCTGGCTGCTCGAAACCCCCAACGATGCGAAGATCATCTGCGGCAAGATCGTCGAAGCGGCACGGGCGCGCGAAGCAGCCCGCAAGGCGCGCGACATGACCCGCCGCAAGGGCGTGCTCGACGGCATCGGCCTGCCGGGCAAGCTGGCCGACTGCCAGGAACGTGATCCGGCCAAGAGCGAACTGTTCATCGTGGAGGGTGACTCCGCCGGTGGCTCGGCCAAGCAGGGCAGGGACCGCAAGTTCCAGGCCATCCTGCCGCTGCGCGGCAAGGTCCTCAACGTGGAGAAGGCCCGCTTCGACAAGCTGCTGGCTTCCGAGCAGGTGGCAACCCTCATTACCGCGCTGGGAACCGGCATCGGTGCCGGCATGGGGTCGGACGACTTCAAGATCGAGAAGCTGCGCTACCACCGCGTCATCATCATGACCGATGCCGACGTGGACGGCGCCCACATCCGCACGCTGCTGCTCACCTTCTTCTATCGCCAGATGCCGGAGCTGATCGAGCGCGGTTTCGTCTACATTGCCCAGCCGCCGCTCTACAAGGTGAAGCATGGCCGCGACGAGCGCTACCTGAAGGACGATGCCGAGCTGAACCAGTACATGCTGAACCTCTCGACGGCACAGGCTGCGCTGGTGCCTTCGGAAGGGGCCGAGCCCATCACGGGCGACGCCCTGGCAACCATTGCCCGCAAGTACGTGCTGGCCGAGGCGGTCGTCCATCGCCTCAGCCGCCAGATCGACCCTGATGCCCTCCATGCGCTGATGGATGGGGTGGTGCTCGATCTGTCGGCGGAGGAATCGGCCCAGGCATCGGCCAAGGCCCTGCAGGCCGCGCTGAACCAGGAAGGCCAGTCGCCGCTGCTCTCGCCGGTTGTCGATGTGACGGCACACGGCGATGAATCGGGCGAGCACTGGCACCTGCGCATCACCCGCCACCGGCACGGCAACCAGAAGACCACGGTCATTCCGGCCGAGTTCCTGCAGTCGGCCGATCATCGCGTGCTGAAGGACATGGCCCAGACGCTGACCGGCCTGATCGGCAAGGGTGCCGTCATCCGCCGGGGCGAGGGCGAGAAAACCCGCGAACAGCCGGTAAGCAACTTCCGCGATGCGATGAAATGGCTGCTGGCCGATGCCGAACGCAGCGTTTCGCGTCAGCGCTACAAGGGGCTGGGCGAGATGAACGCGGAGCAGCTCTGGGAAACGACGATGGACGTGAACGTGCGTCGCCTCCTGAAGGTGCAGATCGACGATGCCATCGCGGCCGACCAGATCTTCACCACGCTGATGGGCGACAACGTCGAACCCCGTCGCGTCTTCATCGAGCAGAACGCGCTCGGCGCCCAGAACATCGACGTGTAAGGCTGGGCCTCGGCTGCCCGGGGCGGGTCATCGACCTGCCCCTTGACCCGTATCCCGGTTCCCTGGGTATCAAGGACAGGATGTGCGTTCTCCTGCGTTGGCCCCGGCTGTTGGGGAACCTGCCAGGACATCCTGGGCGGGGCTGCTGCCAGCCAATGACGCACAATGTGGCATCATCGCTCGAACGAGGACAACGAACATGGAAACCGGAACCTTCTTCGGCCCGGTGGTGCTGGAAGCCAACGGCGTGCGGCTGGAACCACTCACCTTGGCCCATGAAGCCGGCCTGAGAGAGGCCGCCGCCGATGGCGAACTCTGGACACTGCGCGTGACCAGCGTGCCCGAGCCGGACTGCACCCGCGACTACATCGAGGCTGCGCTGGCTGCCCGCAGGGAAGGCACCCGCTTTGCCTTTGCCGTGATCGAATCCGCCACGGGCCGTGTACTGGGGTCCACCAGCTACCACGACGTCATCGCGCCCGTGAAGCGGGTGGAGATCGGCTACACCTGGTATCGCAAGAGCGTGCAGCGCACGCACGTGAACAGCACGGCCAAGTTCCTGCTGATGCGCCATGCCTTCGAGACGCTGGGCTGCCCGGTGGTAGGCTGGCGCACCGACATCCTCAACCATGCCAGCCAGCAGGCCATCGAGCGGCTGGGGGCGAAGAAGGACGGCGTCATCCGGTGCCATGCGTTACGGCGTGACGGCACCATCCGCGACACCGTGATGTACAGCATGCTGGCGAGCGAGTGGCCGCAAGCAAGACGAGCCTTGCTGATGCGGCTGAGCGCGCATGGCAGCCCGATCGCGCAGTAGCGGGCTGCAGTTTCGCCCCTGGCGGCTCATCCCGGCCAGCCACGGGGCATCTCCCGTCCGCTTCCCGCCCGTGTCCTGCAGCTACGGTGGCCGGGGCCGTTCGGCAGGTAGCAGGCTCTCATCCTGAAACTTTTCCCGGCATCGGGTACAGTCCGTTCTTTTGC
>JAUNHU010000094.1 GCA_030523825.1 Lautropia sp.
GTGCAGATCCTGCGCGGCCTCAAGAGCTACTTCGAGAAGCACCACGGCATCCGCTACACGGGGGCTGCCCTCACTGCTGCAGCTGAGCTGTCGGCCAAGTACATCACCGACCGTCATCTGCCCGACAAGGCCATCGACGTGATCGACGAGGCCGGTGCCGCGCAGCGCGTGCTGCCCAAGGAGCAGGCGAAGGAAGTCATCAGCAAGGCCGACATCGAGGCCATCGTCTCGAAGATCGCCCGCATTCCGCCGGCCTCGGTCTCCAGCGACGACCGCAGCAAGCTGCAGTATCTGGAGCGCGACCTGAAGAACGTGGTCTTTGGCCAGGACTCCTCCATCGAGGCACTGGCTGCGGCCATCAAGATGGCACGCTCAGGCCTTGCACGTCCCGAAAAACCCATCGGCTCCTTCCTGTTCTCCGGCCCCACCGGGGTGGGCAAGACCGAGGTGGCACGACAGCTGGCCTTCACGCTGGGCATCGAGCTGGTGCGTTTCGACATGTCCGAGTACATGGAGCGCCATGCCGTCTCGCGCCTCATCGGCGCGCCACCGGGCTACGTCGGCTTCGATCAGGGCGGTCTGCTCACCGAGGCCATCACCAAGAAGCCGCATGCCGTGCTGCTGCTCGACGAGATCGAGAAGGCGCACCCCGACATCTTCAACATCCTGTTGCAGGTGATGGATCACGGCACGCTCACCGACAACAACGGGCGCAAGGCCGATTTCCGCAACGTGGTGCTCATCATGACCACCAACGCCGGTGCGGCCGACCTGCAGAGGCGTTCGATCGGCTTTGCCGACAGCCGCCAGCCGGGTGACGAGATGGCCGAGATCAAGCGGCTGTTCTCGCCCGAGTTCCGCAACCGTCTCGATGCCATCATCAACTTCAAGCCGCTCGACGAGGAGATCATCCTGCGCGTGGTCGACAAGTTCCTGATCCAGCTGGAAGACACCCTGCACGAGAAGCGCGTCGAGGTGCTGTTCACCGATGCCTTCCGCCGCTATCTGGCACGCGAGGGCTTCGACCCGCTGATGGGCGCGCGCCCCATGCAGCGCCTCATTCAGGACACCGTGCGCAAGGCACTGGCCGACGAGCTGCTCTTTGGCCGCCTGCAGCATGGCGGCCGTGTCACCGTCGATCTCGACGTCGAAGGCAAGGTGGCGCTCAGCTACGAGGAGTCCTTCGAGCCGCCGGCACCTGCCGAGGACGACGAGGAAACGGTCGAAACCGTCGAAAGCTGATCCGTCTGCCATTCTGATACCGAGCCGGCCGCGTGGGGTTTCCTGCGCGGCCGGTTCGTTTTTCAGCCTTGTCTGCAGAGGGGGCAGGACATTTCGGGCCGCTTTGGCGAATTTCCCAGGGGCTGGTCTTGCCGTTTCCTTTTTCATGTCCCTGCGGCTTTCCGGGCGATCCTCAATGCCTCTCTGGGGGGGACTCGGTTATCCCTGGCCGCTTTCCGGGTGTTCCTCAGTGGCTCTCCGGGCGTTCGCTTGCCTGTTGCCTGATCGTTTCCTGCGCGCATTTTTCCGGCCCGTGCCTCGTCTCGCTGCTTGTTGCAGCAAGTGAATCGCTGTCGTGTTTTGCACCACATTTCGTGGTTTTGCGCAACAAGAGGCTTGCCGCTGATCCGTATCCGGTATCCACGTATCCTGTGCCCCCAAAGTCCGATCGGCCAACACCGGATCATGAGGTCTGGATCGAAACGAGGTGATGGTCGATGTCGAGATACTCCATTACCCAGGCCGCCGCCGAACGCCTTCTGCGGGACCTGGATATCGCGGTTGTAAAGACAATGAGCCGTGTGGTTGCCGATGCGCGCGAGCATCTCTGGCTGCTTGAAAACATCGGCACCACCGATGTGCTCAATGACACGGATTTCCAGCGGCGTTTTTGCCGCCACGTGGGCATGCGAGGCAAGCTGCGCATGCGCCGTGAAGAACTGTTCCTGATTCTCGACAGCATCCGTCGTGTGCCGAACAGGAACTACCCCGACGTGCTGATGCAGATCAGCGAGCTGACGGGGCAGGTGGAAAAATCGGTGGCGTCCGAGGTGCTGGCGCTGCTGGAGCCGGATCAGCCAACCATCGACCGGGAAGTGCGCGAGCTGATGCCGCGTTACGGTTTCCATCCGCTGCCCGAGTCGCCGGTGTTCGATGAGTGCGTGGCCTATCACCGCTCGCTGCGCCAGATGATCGACGAGGTGCTGGCCATGCCACTGGCCCAGTCGCTGATGAAGCGCCTGGATGAGGCCATCGGGGAAGGTGCCGAGCGTCTGTCGCCGCTGCGCAAGTTCAACCTGCTGTTGTCCGGTTCCTATCGCACCGTGGCGCTGTTGCCAAATTTCGAGGCTGTGCGGCGCGCCATTCCGCGTACCCAGGTGGCACCGCCGCCCGAGGTGGTTTCGGTGGCTTCGACTGCCGTCATCAATACGCGCCCCGGCGTGCGGCTGCATCTCTGCCGCTGATCGCCCGGAGCACGGTTCAGGGCAGGGGCATCAGCCAAGGTTTTCGAGGAAGCGCAGCAGGCGCGCTCCCCCTTCCTGCAGATGCCCGATGAAGGTCGCTACA
Source organism: Lautropia sp. (assembly GCA_030523825.1). Taxonomy (GTDB): domain Bacteria; phylum Pseudomonadota; class Gammaproteobacteria; order Burkholderiales; family Burkholderiaceae_E; genus Lautropia. The sequence goes on from JAUNHU010000094.1 coordinate 2,569, forward strand.
TCGGCGGCCTGATCCTGATGATGGCAGACGATGAACTGCCAGCCCTTCTGGCTGAGGGTGTAATTGATGCCAAGGCCGCCGGCTGATGTCGGGGCAAAACCGAAGCCCCGGATGATGTCATCGGTTCCCAGGGTGGAGGTGGAGAGAAAGTCGGTGCTGAAGACCTGATAGCCACGATCCTGGAACAGCGCCGGCATCTCCATGCCTTCTCGCGTTGCCGTCAGTTGCAGACCCAGCAGGTGCCGGTTCGGTCCCTGGCCCTGCTTGCACAGCTTGATGCGTGTCTTGTGTTCGAGCAATGCGGCGCGGAACGCTTCCTCGCTGGGTGAATCCTTCAGCAGTCCCTGCACGAAGGCCAGCGATTCGGTGGAAACGGGGCGCACGCACTCGGTGCGGCCGCGCTGGAAGTGACTGGCGTCCACCGCCTCGTAGGTGTTGCGCACCTTGCCCCAGGTGGCCTGCTGCGCATACTGCATCAGGAACTGCATCAGCGCGTCGTGGCTGATTCCCTTGGGCACACCGGCCGTATCAGCCGGGACCAGCACGCTGCGGATACGCAGCACACTGGCCTGTCTGGCGTAGTCTGTTTGCCATGCCGGCCATTTGCGCTCCAGCTCGGCATCCAGATGCCAGGCGCGGCGCGTGAGGCCGGCTCTGTCCTGCGCGGCAATCTCCGCATGTGCGGCCGAATCGCCGGCAGCTTCCGCATGACCAGCGCCTTCGGATGAGGGCAGCAGGTTGCACGCCCGCTTGATGATGCCCCGCAGTGTGCCGCCGTCCTCGTGGGTGTGCTCGCAGTGCATGTGCAGGCGCTGCGTGCTGTCGTTGTAAATCAGCGAGAACGGCTTGTAGCACCAGACATCCTGTGCCCCGAGAAAGGTTGTGGAGGCCAGTTCCGCATCTTCGTCTTCCGCCATGTTGCGCAGGCAGATGTGAAAGAGGTCGTTGCGAATGTCGTCCAGCAGGCGACGGTTGTCCTCATGGATCTGGTCGAGCCCATTCAGTACATGGGAGGTTGTCTCGCCGCCAAGATAACAGGGGGTGGCAACCGGGAAGGGGTTCGAGGCCGGGTCGCGCCGGATCTGTGCCAGCGCCTGGCGGAAGTGTTCGGCCGGCAGCGCCTCATGGGATTCGTCCAGTGCCAGCAGGCGTGTGTAGTAGCCGTTGTGCAGCACCCCGATGTGCCGGCTGCCGTGCTCGTTGATGGTGTAGCCGTCGATCTGCGGGAAGGCGAGGCGGCTTGCACCCTGCAGGACGCGCCATTGCTCCATGCAGTGTGGCGTACCGCCAGGGGCCTGTGGCACGGGTATGCGGCCATGATGATGGTCGGCGCACACCCGGGCAAAGGCTGCCAGCCACTCGGCCAGATCATGACCGTGCATCGGGATGGCGATGGAAATGCTGGTGCTCAGCGGTGGTGGCGTTCGTCCGCTCAGATAGCTCTCCAGCCAGGCGCCGATCAGCCAGCTCTCCTCGGCCCGTTCGGGGGCGGCGTCGAATCCTTGCAGGGCTTCCTGCAGCGTCGGGCCAACCCCGTTCAGAAACTCGCCGACGACGGATTCGGTGCGGGCATATTCTTCGTCCGACAGCAGCGGCCGTACCTGATGCAGGTAGCGCTGGCAGGTGTCCGTGAGTGAGGGAATGGGCAGGCGCAGGGGGGCGGTTGTCGTCATGTCGGGGTATGAAATGGAAGGGTTCATAACATGCTCTGACAGGCTGTTGAAATGCAGGGAATACACGTGAGTCCCGCCTTTGACAGCGCTGCAAATCCTTTGTCTGGCAGATGTGGTGTCATTCCGTGCATGGTTCGGGCGGGTGATTTCGACAGTCTGCCAAAGCGGCTACTGGCCGATGTCCTCGTCGTCATCCCGCTCGAAGAAGGCAAGCCGGATCACGTAGCAGAGGAAGACGATGGCCAGCAGCAGCATCCCCGTTTCCAGCATGTTGTCGGTGAGGGACTGATTCCAGTAAAGGGGTGCGGTTTTCATGCGTGGCTGCCTCCCTCGCGAGGGCCGGATGGCGTTGCAGTCCCGGCAGCCTTGTTCCTCACGCGCGGCACATCCCGGTTAAGCTGGCGCCACAGTGCTGCCATCCACAGGTACAGAACGAAGACGAAGGGAAAGCCTGCGAACGAGCCCACGGCCTTGATGCCCTCGATACGGCCGGTGAACACCACTGCATAGCTGATGAGCGTCATCAGCACACACCAGACGGCTGCGCGGAAGCGGTTCTCGCGGTGGCCGTCGTCGCTGGTCATGATGCCGAGCGCAATGGCTGCACTCACCACCGTGGTGGCCACGAAACCGAGGAACAGCACGACCGTGAGCACCTTGGTCAGGCCCGACAGCGGCAGCATGTTCAGCACGTGGTAGAAGGCACCTTCGTACTGGTCGCCATTGGCGATCTCGGCGAGCTTGCCCGTGCCTTCCACCATGTCCAGCAGCGCAAAGCCCGAGAACAGCGAAAACCAGATCACGATGAACCCGGAAGGCACCAGCACCGAGGCCAGCACGAATTCCCGCAGGGTGCGGCCACGCGAGATTCTTGCCAGAAAGATGCCGACGAAGGGCGCCCAAGTAATCCACCACACCCAGTACGACATCGGGAACCAGACGATCCAGTCCCGTTTCTGGAACAGATAAAGCTCGAAGGAGTGGTGCAGCGTCTGCGTGATGATCTTGCCGATGGCGACCGTGATCGTCGACAGGAAGTAGTGCGTGGGGCCCACCACGAACACGAAGGCCGCCAGCAGCAGCGCCATCCAGATCGTGTAGTCGCCCATCACCCGCATGCCGTTGCGAATGGGCATGACGGCGCCCATGATGTAGAGCGCCGCCAGCACGGCCAGCACCACGGCCTTCCAGAAGATGCTGTCGAAGCTCATGCTGCCGGTGATGACCGTGAGGCCGGCGGAGATCTGCTCGGCCGTCATCGCAATCGAGGCCGATACCGACAGCGCGATCGACAGGATGGCGGTGGCCGTCACGAAAATGCCCAGCGGCCTTGCCCAGCGTTTCTTGCGAAAGGCGTGGGTGAGGGGGGCGGCGGGCGTGCATTCGGTGTTGTGCTGCCAGGTGAAATAGGCAAACACCAGTCCCACGATCATGTAGAGCGACCAGGCCGGCACGCCCCACATGTGCAGCGCGATGCTCATCGCATTGCCGATCTTCTCGTATTCGGGGAGGTTTTCGGCCTGCTTGCCCAGTGGCGACTGGAAATAGGCCCAGATGGCCTCGATGGGGCCGAAGAAGATCACGCCCACGCCGATGCCCGAGGTGAACAGCATGTTCATCCACGAGACGAAGGGGTATTCGGGCTTTGCATCGGGGCCGCCCAGGCGGATGTTGCCGAAGCGGGGCGAGATCGCCACCGCCAGACCCGCTCCCATGGCCAGCAGGGGCAGCCACATGATCAGCCAGTCGAACTTCTGGTAGAAGAAGCTGCTGACTTTCGTGATGGCGCCCGTAAACAGCGTGGGCTCGACGACGGCCAGGATGGCCATCACGCCGACCAGGGCGGATGTCCAGACGAAGTAGGGTGGACGTTTCGCCTCGTCCCTCGGGGGCGATGACATGAGTGGTTCTCCGGTGTTATCCCGACCTGGAGAATCGTGGCAACCCCGGCGGCACATGGGGAAGCTGGATGCGTCAGGCCCGTTGGTTTTTCGGGATGATACCGGCAGAAGCCACGCTGCACGGCCGAATCGGGCGCTGGCGAGGGGTTATACGGGCAGGGGATTACCCGTGTGGGGGCAGGCGTGGTCAGACTGACCACGCCGCCTGTGTCGCTCAGGTCGGCACGCGACCGATCACCAGATATTCCAGCAGTGCCTTCTGGGCGTGCAGGCGGTTTTCGGCCTCGTCCCATACCACCGACTGCGGGCCGTCGATGACCCCGGCCGTGACTTCCTCGCCCCGGTGAGCCGGCAGGCAGTGCATGAACACCGCATCACGGTGCGCACAGGCCATCATCTCCTCGTCCACGCAGAAGTCGGCAAATGCCTTGCGGCGTGCCTCGTTCTCGTCCTCGAAGCCCATGCTGGTCCAGACATCGGTCGTGACCAGGTCGGCCCCCCGGCAGGCTTCGTTCGGGTCGTCGAAGCATTGCAGGTGCTTCTGCTCGGCCTCGCTGATGAGCGACATGTCCAGCCGGTATCCTGCCGGTGTCGAGACATGGATCTTGAAATCGAGCAGACGGGCTGCCTGAACCCAGGTGTAGCTCATGTTGTTGGCGTCACCCACCCAGGCCACGGTCTTGCCCCGGATGGAGCCGCGGTGCTCCATGTAGGTGAAGACATCGGCCAGCACCTGGCAGGGGTGATACTCGTTGGTGAGACCGTTGATGACTGGCACGCGCGAGGAGGCCGCGAAGCGCTCGACGATCGACTGCTCGAAGGTGCGCATCATCACCACGTCGCACATCCGCGAAATCACCCTGGCAGCATCTTCCACCGGCTCGCCGCGGCCCAGCTGGGAATCGCGGGTATTCAGGTAGATGGCTGCACCGCCCAGTTGCAGCATGCCTGTCTCGAAGGAAAGCCGGGTCCGGGTGGAGGCTTTCTCGAACACCATCACCAGTGTGCGGTCCTGCAGGGGGTGATAGGCCTGATAGAGCTTGAAGCGTTTCTTGATGAACTCGGCGCGGGTCAGCAGGTACTCGATTTCCTCGCGGGTGAAGTCATCGAACTTCAGGAAATGCTTGATGGCGGGGGTGTTCATGGTCGAGTCGTCTCTCCGATGGTGGTTGAGGGCAGTTGGCGCCAGGTGCTGCCCGGTCAGCCCTGCGCATCGGGTGGCAGGGCGTGTCTGGTGTTGGCCGGGCGGAGCCCGGTGGCCTGAACGGCAGCCTTCCACAACGAAACGGCGGCCCTTTCCTGGCAGGCGCCCGCCGTACCGGGTACGCCCACCCCCGGGCAGCGGATCGTCAGGCCTGCAGGAAGCGCCGGATCACCGGCACGAGCTTCTCGACCAGTTCGCGGGCATCGTCTTCCGTGAAGATCAGCGGGGGCAGCAGGCGCACGATGCACTCGGCCGTCACGTTGAGCACCAGGCCGGCTGCCAGCGCTTCTGCCACGATCGGCGCGCAGGGGCGGTCGAGCACGATCCCCATCATCAGGCCCTTGCCGCGGATCTCGACGAAGCCGGGCGTGTCACCCAGCTCGCGCGTCAGCGCGTCCCGCAGCCAGTCGCCCAGTCTGCCAGCATTCTCGACCAGCCCGTCGGCTTCCATCACGTCGAGCGTGGTCTTTGCGGCACGCATGGCCAGTGGATTGCCGCCGAAAGTGGTGCCGTGGTTGCCCGGCTTGAACAGCGCGGCGGCAGGGCCGTGCGCCACGACGGCGCCCACCGGCACCCCCGAGCCCAGCCCCTTGGCGAGCGGCATCACGTCGGGCGTGATGCCTGCCCACTGGTGGGCAAACCAGCGTCCGGTGCGGCCCATGCCACACTGCACCTCGTCGATCATCATCAGCCAGCCCCGCGCGTCGCAGAGCCTGCGCACGCCCTGCAGGAACTCGATGGTGGCCGCCGTGATGCCTCCTTCGCCCTGGATGGCTTCCAGAAACACCGCGCTGATGTTCGGGTCACGCTCGGCCAGTGCTTCGAGCGCCGGCAGATCGTTCAGCGGCAGACGCGGAAAGCCCGGCACCAGCGGCTCGAAGCCCTGCTGCACCTTGGCGTTGCCGGTGGCCGAGAGCGTGGCGATGGAGCGGCCGTGAAAGGCTTTCTCGAACACCACCACATGAGGTTCGGCAATGCCTTTGGCGTGGCCGTGCAGACGCGCCAGCTTGAGCGCTGCCTCGTTGGCTTCCAGTCCCGAATTGCAGAAGAATACATTGGTCATGCCCGACAGCCGGATCAGCCGTTCGGCAACCTCGTTCTGCAGCGGCACCTCGAACAGGTTCGAGCAGTGGATCATCCTGCCGACCTGATCGCGCAGCGCCTCGACCAGCACCGGGTGGCCATGACCGAGTGTATTGACGGCGATGCCGCTCAGACAGTCGAGGTAGCGTCGGCCCTGATCATCGAACAGAATGGCGCCTTGCCCGCGCTCGAAGGCGATGGGCTGTCTGGCATAGGTCGACATCAGGGGGGCAGAGGGTGTCGTCATGGCTTTTTGCACAGGAATGGGTACGAAACATTGTAGGGGATCGGTATCATTCGTTCCATGCCGCTGCGGCATGACAAGCTGATACAAGCGTGCGACAGCATCCGCCACCACCCACCCGGAGGTGTGCAGACCGGCTATGGAGACCGCCGAGATTTCATGAGAACCGTCAACGCAGAACCACTCACGGGCGACCCGCTCGAAACCATCCGCATGGCCGAGCGTTTCGTCATCATCGGCCAGACACTCGATGGCCGAACCTTCAGGCCCAGTGACTGGGCCGAGCGCCTGGCCGGCGTCATGGCGCCCTTCAGACCTTCCCGTTCGGCGGCGGGCAGGGCACCGATGGGCAGCCAGCGCCAGCTTGATTACTCGCCCTATGTGCAACCCGGCAACCACAACGGCTTCAAGGCCGTCTTCATCGACCGGCGCCTGCATGCCATTGAGCCGATGGCTCACCATTTCGTCATCAACTTTGCGCGCGATAACGGACTGAGGACCGAAGTGCTGGCTTCATGAAATCTGTCGCCAGGCTTTATGTTTAACAAATATTGTTGATTGAGTGCGTTTTTAGGGAGCAGAGCGGGCCAAAAAGCTACGGTCTTTTAACAGACAACGTGGGTAAATCCATGAAATAACAAAGTTTTTAGAGAATTCGTTTGTCGGATGGCCATTTAACGATTACATTGCCACCATGCGAACGAACCTCCTTCAACCCACAGGGCAGGTAGCCCCGACTGCAGCATCGGCTCAGGTAGCCGGGCGGCAGCCATTCCGGGTCGCCGCGTTCGGTCTCGGGCCGAGATTCCTGCGGTTGATCGAGGTCATCTTCCAGGGGGAGCGTGTCAATCCGCACGCCTTCCAGCTTGCCAACACCCGGACGATGGGCGAATTCGACATTGCGCTGGTCAACCTCACCGTTGCCGGCGGCGTCGATACCGCCCGCCGTCTGCGCTCCCTGCCGGGCGCCTTGCCCGTCATCGGCGTGGGCCGTCGCGCCAACCGCTTGCGTGGTGCAGACGACCTGCTGTTTTCCTCCTTCGCCCGTGACGTGCTGAGCGTGCTGAATCGTGCTGCCGACACACTCGTGGCGCGTGCCCAGTGCCGCAGCATGTTGCGTTCCACCGTGGCCGGCATGTTCCACGATGCGGCTGCGGTCGAGTCGCTGCCCGAACCGTTGCGCGTGCTGGTCATCGACCCCAGTCCTTCCAGTCGCCATCAGGTTGCCATCGGCATGCGCCAGCTCGGGATCGAGGTCGACGGCGTCGGCAATCTCGAACAGGCGGGTGATGTCCTGTCGATGCGCACCTACGATCTGGTCATCATCGACCCGCGTCAGCCCGATGGCTGTGGTCTGGCGATGATGCGTCGCTTCAAGCGTGTCACCGGGGCCCGCGTGCCCGTGGTGGTGCTCAGCGCCAGCTCGCGCCTGAAGGATCTGCTGCGTTCCGCAGTGGCTGGCTGTGATGGTTACCTGGTCAAGCCGCTGTCGATGCCGGCACTGCACGCCACCGCCAGAAGGATTCTTCTTGGTCGCGTCTATCGTCGCCAGCGCATCGTCATCGGCGAGATTCCGATGACGGCTTCCGCCAGGGGCAAGGCGCGGTCGCAGCCCGTCTTTCCGTGGCGCATCGTCGATGCTTTCCGCAAGCTCTGCATCGGCTTCAGGAAGACTCATCTCAGCGATGTCGAACACGCCAGACAGGTACTGGAACGTGCCCGTGAGCAGGCCCGCCTGAACCGGGGGCAGGTGAAGGGGGATGGCGCCCGTGTGAACTCCCTGCTGCTCAGCCCTTCCGCGACGGCCGTCTGGCGTCCGGGCAGCTCCCATGCCCTGGTCGAGCTGGGGCAGGGCGTTGCACACAAGGCGGTGGGCAGTGTGGCTGGCAGTGGGGCCGTCCGTGACATCGTCTACGCACAATCAGTCGCCAGGTCAGCTCCTGCAAACGCGCTTTCCGGTCTTGCGGGCACCCGCCGTGACCGTGCGCTGGCCTGACACAGGCCCTTTGGCCTGTCCGCCTTTTCCCTCGTCCTGAATTTTCCTCATCCTGAGCCTGGATTGCTCAGTCACGTGCTTGCACCATGAATGAAAAACGCCCGCCAGGAAGGTTCATGGCGGGCGTTTCGTTCAGCTCGTCGGTATTGTGACGAGGCCGGGGATCACTTCACGCGGCTACGGTATTCGCCGTTGCGGGTGTCGATCTCGATCTTGTCGCCGGTTTCGACGAAGGCGGGCACCTGCACCTCGAAGCCCGTGGGCTTGATGCGGGCGGGCTTCAGCACCTTGCCCGAGGTGTCGCCACGCACGGCCGGCTCGGTGTATTCCACCTCACGCACCAGCGAGGTCGGCAGTTCCACCGAAATGGCGCGACCGTTGTACATCACCACCTCGCAGGGCATGCCTTCTTCGAGGTAGTTCAGCGCGTCGCCCATGTTCTCGCCATCGACTTCGTACTGGTTGTACT
>JAUNHU010000095.1 GCA_030523825.1 Lautropia sp.
CCTGCTTCCACATGTGGGCTGGCGAACTTGCAGCGAGAGGCGATGAACGGCAATTTCACCCTGGCTTCGGCACACCAATCGGTACGCGATCGCATCCGGCTTGCCTGCGAGGCAGCCGGCCGCTCACCCACAGAGGTGGCGCTGCTGGCCGTGAGCAAGACCCGCACGGCCGACGAGGTGGCAGCACTGGCGGCATGCGGCCAGCATGCGATGGGCGAGAACTATCTGCAGGAAGCCCTGGACAAGCAGGCCCTGCTCGGCAACACGCCGCTGGAATGGCATTTCATCGGCCCGATCCAGTCGAACAAGACCCGCAAGATTGCCGAACACTTCCAATGGGTGCATTCGGTGGAAAACCTGCGCATTGCACGCCGGCTGTCCGACCAGCGCCCCGACCCCCTCGGGCCGCTGAACATATGCCTGCAGGTGAACGTGTCGGGCGAGGACAGCAAGTCGGGCTGTGCGCCGGATGAGGCCATCGGCCTTGCACGCGAGATGGCCGCCCTGCCCCGGCTGCGGTTGCGCGGGCTGATGGCCATTCCCGAGCCGACAGAGGATGTGAACCTGCAGCGCCGGCGCTTCGGCATGCTGCGCGAGCTGCATGCGCAGATCCGGCAGGAGCTGGCTCGCATGGATGAGACGGAGGGCAGCAAGGCCAGAGCCACCTTCGACACGCTGTCGATGGGCATGTCGGACGATCTGGAAGCGGCCATTGCCGAAGGCAGCACGATGGTGCGCGTGGGCACGGCGCTGTTCGGACCGCGACCCAGGAAAGCAGCCTCTGAGACGCCCTGAACGTCAGGGCAGCTTGCCCACCTTTTCGAGGTAGCGGCTGAAGGCATCGAGCGTGGCCTGGCTGGCGTGGTGTTCGAGCCCCTCGGCGTCGCGGCGTGCGGTGATTTCATCCACTCCGATGGCGCGCAGGAAGGCTTCCACCAGCAGATGACGGCGGCGGCTGGCCTCGGCCACTTCCTGCCCCTTGTCGGTAAGCTGCACGCCCTGATAGGGGCGCAGCACCAGATAGCCGTCGCGGTCGAGGCGCTTGAGCATGCGCGCCACCGTGGGCTGCGACACACCCAGACATTCGGCGATCTGCACCTGCCGGGCACGGCCATGCCGGGCGATGAGTTCGGCAATGAGTTCGACGTAATCCTCGATCAGCTCCACCCGGTGGGCATCGCGCACCTGCTGGAAACCTTCGGTGCGCACGAGGCTGTCATCGGCCTCTGCGGAGCCCGACCCCACCGCCGCCCGAACGGTTTCTGTCCTCTCATCAGTCACGCCCTGCCCGGCTGCAATGGCAGCACCAACACCGGCATGCAGACTGGCAGGAGGAGAGACGGGACGGGAGTCGCTCATCAGGAATGGGAGATTGCTGTGCGCAGAAAGGCAGATGAAGGTGATGCAAGGGGAAATGCCGAACGCCCCGGACAGACGCCAGACTGAGGCCAAGGCCAAGTTTTTCCCGATCATACAGGAGAACGGCATGCCATGATTTCTGGCACGAGCAATGTATAGCACCTGCTATACTGTGCGCAGATTTCTTGACTATTGTCATGGCAATCATGCAACCCAATCCCTCTGCCCCGCCGGTTCGACGCCACCTGCTCACCACCCTGTCGCTGGGTTTCGCGTTCATGCTGCTGGCGCCACACGCCCACGCCGAGGCGCAGCAAAAGCTCAAGGTTGTCACCACCTTCACCGTGATCGCCGACATGGCCCGCAATGTGGCCGGCAACAAGGCCGAGGTCGAGTCCATCACGAAGCCCGGCGCCGAGATTCACGACTACCAGCCCACGCCGGGTGATCTGGTGCGGGCACAGGGCGCACAGCTCATCCTCTGGAACGGGCTGAATCTGGAACGCTGGTTCGAGAAATTCTTCCGGCGCCTGAAGAACGTGCCCAGCGTGGTCGTCTCCGAGGGCGTGACGCCAGTACCCATTGGCGATGGCCCCTACCGTGGCAAGGCCAACCCGCATGCGTGGATGTCGCCCAAGGCCGCTCTGGTCTATGTGGACAACATCCGCAACGCACTGATCGGGCTCGACCCGGCCAATGCCGACGCCTATCGCGCCAATGCCGAAGCCTACAAGCAGAAGATCGAAGCCATTGCCGGCCCCCTGCAGACGCGGCTGGCAGCCCTGCCCGAATCACGACGTTGGCTGGCCACCAGTGAAGGCGCCTTCAGCTATCTGGCACGTGATGCCGGCCTGAAGGAACTCTACCTGTGGCCGATCAATGCCGACCGGCAGGGCTCGCCCCAGCAGGTGCGCAAGGTGATCGACACGGTGCGCAAGGGACACGTGCCCGCCATCTTCAGCGAAAGCACCGTCTCTCCTGCCGCAGCACAGCAGGTGGCACGCGAAACCGGCATCCGCTATGGCGGCGTGCTGTACGTGGACTCGCTGAGCACCGACGACGGTGAGGTTCCGACCTATCTCGATCTGCTGCGCAAGACCACCGACACCATCATCGAGGGGCTTTCGGAATGAGCCTGCCTGCCCCCCCCCCCCACACCGTCTGCTCCGGCAACCCGGCCGAAGCCTGCACCTGTGCCAGCGCCACCGACCCGCGTGCCGCAGGCATCGACGTGCGCAACATCAGCATCACCTACAACAACGGGCACACCGCGCTGCGTGATGCCTCGTTCTGCACGCCTGTAGGCAGCATCACCGCATTGGTGGGCGTGAACGGCAGCGGCAAATCCACGCTGTTCAAGACAATCATGGGCCTGCTGCGCCCGAGCCAGGGCACGGTGCATGTGCTGGGGCAATCGGTGCAGGACGTGATCCGGCAGAACCTGGTGGCCTACGTGCCGCAGAACGAGGAAGTGGACTGGCATTTTCCGGTGCGGGTGAAGGACGTGGTGATGATGGGGCGCTATGGCCACATGGGCTTTTTGCGCCTGCGTCGTCCGGCAGACCACGAGGCAGTGGAACAGGCCCTGGTGCGCGTCCACATGCAGGATCTGCGCGAGCGGCAGATTGGCGAATTGTCGGGTGGACAGAAAAAGCGCGTCTTTCTGGCACGGGCACTGGCCCAGAATGCGCAGGTCATCCTGCTGGATGAGCCCTTCACCGGCGTCGACGTGAAAACCGAGGACGCCATCATCGAACTGCTGCAAACGCTGCGCGATGAAGGTCGGGTGATTCTGGTTTCCACCCACAACCTGGGCAGCGTGCCAGAGTTCTGCGACCGCACGGTGCTGGTGAAGAACACCGTGCTCGACTATGGATCGACCGCACGGGTATTCACCCGCAGGAACCTGGAGAAAACCTTTGGTGGCGTGCTGCGGCACTTCGATCTGCCATCGGCAACGGGTAACGACAGCGCGCCGGTGATGGGCATCATGACCGACGACGAACGCCCGCTGATCCTGGTGGACGGACTGTCATCGGTACGTGGCGTACCCAGCTCCGCGCCGGCGCCGGAATGGGTTCCGCCCCCGGTGCCGATGCCACCACCCAAATCGACGCCAGCCGGCAAGCGCGAGGCATCATGATGCTGGACGTGCTGCTGGAACCCTTTGGCTATGCCTACATGGTGAACGCGCTGTGGGTGGCTGCACTCATCGGTGGCGTCTGTGCCTTTCTCTCGTGCTTCCTCATGCTGAAGGGCTGGTCGCTGATCGGCGATGCGCTGTCGCACTCGATCGTGCCCGGTGTGGCCGGCGCCTGGATGCTGGGCCTGCCCTTCTCGGCCGGCGCCTTCTTCGCCGGATTGCTGGCTGCCGCCGCCATGCTCACCCTCAACCGCTATACCCATCTGAAGCAGGACGTGGTCATCGGACTGATCTTCAGCGGTTTCTTCGGGCTGGGGCTTTTCATGATCTCGGTGTCGCCGGTGGCGGTGGACGTGCAGACCATCGTGCAAGGCAACATCCTCGCCATCACGCCGGAAGACACGCAGCAACTGCTCATCATCAGCGCCATCACGCTGCTGGTGCTCACCCTGAAATGGAAGGATCTGCTGGCAGTGTTTTTCGATGAGACGCACGCTCGCAGCATGGGCCTGCATCCACAACTGCTGAAAGTGATCTTCTTTGCGCTGCTGGCTGCATCCACCGTGGCAGCCATGCAGACGGTGGGCGCCTTTCTGGTCATTGCGCTCATCATCACGCCGGGGGCCACCGCCTACCTGCTCTCCGACCGTTTCGGCGTCGTCATCCTCCTTGCCATCACCATTGGTGTCATCACCAGTGCGCTGGGCGTTTATCTCAGCTTCTTCCTGAATGGCGCCACCGGAGCCATCATCGTGCTGCTGCAGGCACTGGTCTTTGCGCTGGCCTTCGTGCTGGCGCCCACGCACGGGCTGCTGGCCGCACGCCGTCGCGGCCGTCTTGCGCTCAAGCAACAGGAGTGAACATGGACTGGCTGTTTGCTCCGCTGCAATTCGATTTCATGCAGGCCGCGCTGATCCTGTCGATGATCATCGCCGTCCCCACCGCGCTGCTCTCCTGCTTTCTGGTGCTGAAGGGCTGGGCGCTGCTGGGTGACGCCATCTCGCATGCCGTGTTTCCGGGCGTGGTGCTGGCCTACATGCTGGGGCTGCCGCTGGCCGTGGGCGCCTTCGTGGCCGGCATGGGCTGCGCCCTGCTGGCCGGCTACATCAACGACAACAGCCGCATCAAGCAGGACACCGTGATGGGCGTGGTGTTTTCGGCGCTGTTTGCACTGGGCCTGCTGCTGCACGTGTGGGCCGGCAGCGATGTTCATCTGGATCACCTGCTCTTTGGCGACGTGCTGGGCATCGGCCCCGCCGACATGCTGGAAAGCGGCCTCATTGCCGGCGTCATCACGCTGTGGATCGGCCTGAAATGGCGCGACCTGCTGTTGCAGACCTTCGACCCGGTGCAGGCGCGCACCGCGGGGCTGTCGGTGCGGCTGCTGCACTACGGACTGCTGGCGGGCGTGTCGCTGGCCGTGGTCAGCGCACTCAAGTCAGTGGGCATCGTGCTCACCATTGCCCTGCTGATCGCCCCAGGCGCCATCTCCCTGCTGCTCACCCGCAGCTTTGGTGCGATGCTGCTCACTTCCGTCGGCGTGTCGGTACTTGCGGCTGCCGGCGGCATCTACCTCAGCTTCTATCTGGACAGCGCCCCGGCACCCACCATCGTCGTGCTGCTGAACCTGATGTTCATCGTGGCACTGCTGGCGAAGCGGCGTGGGGCGCTGCAGCGGGGGTGATGGTGGTCGCGGGAAAGATATTCATTAGCCGTTCTTGTTCTCATTTTTTGGAACATCTGGCAGCCTTGCAATCATCCTCGGCAAGTGGACTTTCACTGTTTCCCAGACCAGATCCAGATCAACATCGAAATATACGTGAGTGACCCGGTTGCGAATGCCACGCATCCCATGCCACGGAACCTCCGGATGAGCCTCGGCAAACTCCGGATAGCGATCCATGATATTTCGCGCGGCTTCCCCAATGATGACAAAATTCATCAGAACGGCCTTCTGGACAAGAGGACTCTGGAAAAAATCGCTCCGCTCCTTTCCTTCGATGAAGGCTGCCGACTCTGAAGCAGCCCTCCGAATGTGCTCAAGGAAATCCTCCAAACGCTGGTCACTCATACCGGCTGCGCCTCCGCAAGCACTTTGTCCCGGAATTTCTTCGACAGGAACCCGGGGGTCAGCACATCGACCCTGACACCCAGCAGAAGCTTCAGATCTTCCTCCAATCCGCCAAGATCGAACAACGAAGCACCCGGCAGCACGTCTACCAGGATGTCTATATCACTGCGCTCCGTGTCCGTGCGGTGTAGCACCGAACCGAACACGCGCGGGTTCGCCAAGGGGTAGCGCCTGACTGCCTCCCGGATGGCATCACGGTTTGCATCGAAAATGGCCGATGGACGCAGCCTGCCGACGCTGGCCGTCATACCGGGCACGCGCTCCTCGCGCCGTTCATCACGCGGCTCCATTTCAGCATTCCTCATGAGCAGGTTCATGGTTGGTGCGGCAGATCTTGTGGCCTTGAAAGCCGAGACTACCTGAGAGCATTGAAGGAATCAAGAACGGTGTTTGCTTGCACGGTACCATTTCTTCTACCACGGCGGAGCAGCCCACGAGCGGGCCGGATATGATCCGCCGACCGAGGTGCAGAATGTGGCAGGTCTGGTTTCATACTATACGGTCGGCATGGCAAATGCACTCACGCCAGACAATCCTGCCCACCAGTTACAACGCCTGACGATACCCACCCACATCGGCATTGCGGGACAGGATCAGCTCATCGACCCGGATCGTCTCGTCGCCTTCATCGCCCAACAGACGAACCCGAACATCCACGTGACACGACTGGCAGAAACGGATCACCTTGATGTGATCCTGGATGCGGTTCCCTTCATCCATGCGGCGCTGGGGTTTGGGTCAACGCGGCGTTGAACAATCGAAGATCAGCTATTGCTCCCGGGAAAGCAGCAGGCAATCGCCTCTCGCCATTCCTTCCATGCGGACAGCACGAGTCCGGGATCACGGCTCCAGGAAGGCATCCCCGGCCCCCACCATCGTAATACTGCTGAACCTGATGTTCATCGTGGCGCTGCAGGCGAAGCGGCGCGGGGCGCCGCAGCGGGGGTGATGGGGGGACAGGTTCAGGCAGCCACCTGCCCATGTTGCCGATACCACGCCAGCACATCGCGAAGCGTAGCGTCGAGCGGACGAAAACTACCGCCCAGTTCATTCCTGCTCTTGTCATGACTGAAGTTCGTGCGCTGATATTCGCTGGCGATCAGCTCGACACTGGCCCTGCTAAGCAGGATCGGTTTCTTCGTGACCGAATGCTGAATCTCCTGCAGCAGTGCAATGAGCCGCAGCACAAAAAGCGGAATATTCCGCGAAGGTGAAGATATACCGCTGACGCGGGACAGCTCCTGCATCAGATCGGCCATGGTGATGTGGCATCCTGCGGCCAGATAACGCTCTCCCCTGCGCCCCTTTTCCATTGCCAGAATCTCGTGCTCTGCCACGTCGCGTGCATCCACCACACTGAAAGTGGCGGGCAGTACACCAGGCAACTTGCGTTGCACAAAATCAAGCACGAACTGACCGGATGACGTTGGGCCCAGATCACCCGGACCAAACATCCAGCCTGGCAACACGAAACAGGCAAACATTTCCGGATGGTTCGCCAGAAACAGCCGAACAACCTCCTCACTCTCGATCTTGCTGCGGTAATAGTCGTCGGCCTCCGCAGCCTGGCGTGACATGCTCTCATTGATGAGCTGATTGGGTTCACCGTGCAGAACGGCAATCGACGACGTATGTACCATGCGACGAATGCCCGCGTGCCACGCAGCTTCCAGCAGATCCGCCGTACCCTTTACATTGGTAGCGTGCAACTCAGGCCAGTGTGTTCCACCCTTGAAGTTGTCCCGAAAGAAAGCAGCGGTGTGGAACAGGCTGTCACAACCGTGCAGCGCCTTACGATAGCTGTCGGGCTGGCAGATATCCCCCTCAACCAGCGTGACAGGAAGACCGGAAAAGAGTGTTTCCGCCTTCATCCGACTGCGTACCAGCGCCGTGACCTGCACATTTCTCTCTAGCAGCGCACGTACCAGATTGTTGCCCAGAAGGCCGGTTGCGCCTGTAACGAAAGCATGTTTCATGAGAAGCTCCGAGGTTTGATGGCGAAATGAAGCCGAAAGCGTGGATTGACAGCAAAGGGCTGACGCATCCACACGTTCACGATGTTGATAGGTTTAATCCTGTAAACCCGTTTACCCTGAAAAACCCCGTTTCAACGGGGCAAAAACCAAACGACGAAAAAGGCGGGCCTACCAGTATCAGGTTTGGTGCATGGACTCAGTCGCAACCTTCCATCGAATCAAGCATGCGCCGCAACAGCTGGATGGAATAGCTGAGAGAGGCCGAGTAATAACGCTCCTTGCCGACCTGCTCCATCTGCACCATACCAGCTACCCGCATCAGTTTCAGATGATGAGAAACGGCCGGGCGCGACAGATGCAACCGTTCGGTAAGCGCATTCACGTTCAACTTCCCTTCCTGTCTCAGGACATGCAGGATCTGCTGACGATTCTCGTCGCTGAGAATGAAAAAAGTCGGGATGCACTCCCGCAGGATATGCATCGTCTGCTGGCCCATGGCAACGCTCACGTCGATAGGTTCAAAAACTTGAACGTGATTTTAGAGAGCTGAAAAGCGACATGTCAATCCGAAGCGATCCCAGCGCAGACAACCTGCGGCTCCCTTCATCCTTCCAGCGCCAGCGCTGGGGTTCGTGTCAGTGTGATGCGAACGCCTGACGGCGGGATCTTCATACTGGGCATGCTTCCTGCACAGCATGCAAGGACCTTCGCTTACAGATGCGCGCTATTCCCGGATCATATCCAGCTGATCGCACCCATTGAAATTCGCCAGCCGCAGGAGCGCATCAGCAAGCTGGATCTCGAAGCTGTGGCGGTCGATGGCGGTGGTATCCAGATGCAGGCGCAGGATCTGAAAGCGCTTTTCGGCGCGGTGGGCCTTGCAATCCACGCGGCCAACGAATTGCTCGCCGTAAAGAATGGGCAGACAGAAATAGCCGTAAACCCGTTTGCTGGCGGGCAGGTAGCATTCCAGCCGGTAATCGAAGCCGAACAGCTGGTGCAGCCTTTCGCGGTGAATGACGAGATTGTCGAAGGGCGACAGCAGGCGCACGGTTTTGGGGGGCGCTTTCAGTAGTCGCGCAATCTGCTCTGGTGTGGCATAAGCGCCGGGCAGGCCGATTTTGTCGAGTGCACGCAACTGCCCTGCCCCGATTCGTTCATGGATGATGTCGCGCAGTGCCGTGCGCAGGGCACCGTCGGTACGGAGGTGCAGCACCTGCCTGCTGTTGACGACGCCGTGGGCACGCAGGTGGGTGTCCAACAGCCACGCCGCATATTCCTCGTGCGAAGGCGTGCGGGTATCGACACCCGGTGGCAGCACGCGCTCGGTGAGGTCGTAGATTTTTTCCATGCCTTCACGGGCGGAGATCATCAGGTCACCCTGCATGAACAGCTTGTCGAGCGCCTTGCGCACCGGCCCCCATGTCCACCAGCCGGGGTCGCCGGTGCCGGGCGCCCCCTGCGCGGCAGACACTGGCCCTTCGCTTTTCATCGAGCCGCTTCCCGCACCATGCAGAGCCCGCAGGCGCAGCGGTCCGTCGGCACGCACGCGGGCCAGAATCTCGCGCATCAGGCGCTCATCCACATCCTTGAACCACATGTGGCCTTCGCGGCGGATGGCGTGCATGCGCGGCAGCGCAAAGCGGTAGTCGCGCATCGGCAGATAGGCGGCTGCGTGGAACCAGTGTTCAAAGACTTCGCGCTGCTTTACCAGACGCTGCAGATGTTCGGGCCGGTAGCCGGGCACGCGCGTCCACAGCACGTGGTGATGGGCTCGCTCGATGACGGCCAGCGTGTCGATCTGGACATAGCCGAGATGTTCGATGGCCCTGAGCGCGCCGCGCTCACCCTTGCCAAAGGGCTGCTGGCTGGAAAGCCCCTGCGATGCCAGGGCGAGGCGACGGAGTTGGGTAATGTTCATGATGCCTCATTGTCGCATCGAGGGTCATGCCGGAAACAGGCACCCGCCGGCAAGCCATCGAGATGGCACGACAATGCCAGCCAAAGGCATGCCGTGTTTGAGCACGCAACCTCCCCGCCTCTCGCCCACATACCGATCTGCTGCCCCCATCGTTCAGTGCAAGATTCAACCACGGCATTTCAACAAGTTGTCAGGGCCATGAATCATGGAAATGAAATCAACACTGCCTGCACCAAGGTCTGGGTTCGGCAAATGGAGATCAGTAGGCTAGACTCCGAGATCGGGAATGATTCTTTGCAAGCGGGGAAGCACACCATGAAACGACTGAATTATCCGGAGCTGGGCAGCAATGCTTTCAAGGCCATGCTTCAGGTGGAAGGCGCTCTCGCCGCCGGCTCACTCGATCCACTGCTGAAGGAACTGGTGAAGGTACGCGCCTCACAGATGAATGGCTGCACCTTCTGCCTGGACATGCACATCAAGACGGCACGCAAGCACGGGGAGCGCGAGCTGCGCCTGCATCATGTGGCGGCATGGAGTGAAAGCACACTGTTTTCCGACCGGGAAAGGATGGCACTGGAAATTACCGAAACGATGACGCATATCGAACCCGAGGGCCTGAGCGATACGCTGTACCGGCGTGCCCTGGCCGTGTTCAGCGAGCAGGAGTTGTGTGACCTGGTGTTCCAGATTGCGGTCATCAATGCCTGGAACCGCCTTGGCGTGGCCTTCCACACCGAAATCGGTTCGATGGACAAGGCAATGGGACTCGACAGCGTCAGGCTTTGACCACAGCACGTGTTGCACGGGCAGCCCACTATTGCCCGGAAACAACCTTGACATCGCATCATCGACGCACCTTCTGCACTGCATGGGGCATGCCCGCGGGGCATCAGAATAACGCTGCATGCACCGTTTCCAAGGAAGACAATCATGCCGGCCAGACAATTCGATCATCAGAACGGGCATCATCTGCTGGTGGACGGCGCCAGCCTGTATGTGGAGGAAATTGGCAATCCCGATGGGCCTGCGCTGATTTTTCTGCACGGGGGTTTTGGCAACATCGAAACCTTCAATGCCATTACCCCGGCACTGGCAGACACATACCGGCTCATCGGCATCGACAGCCGGGGCCAGGGCAAGTCGACGCTGGGCACACGCACGCTCACTTACCGGCAGATTCAGCAGGACGTGGAGGGCGTGGTGCAGCAGCTGGGTCTGTCGCGTTATGGCGTGGTGGGGTTCAGCGACGGCGGCATCGTTGCGCTGCGGCTGGCGGCCAATCCTGCCAACCCTGTCGACCGGCTCATCACGATCGGTGCGCACTGGCATCTGGCCGAAGACGATCCGACACGGGAGATGTTTGCCGGCATCACCACCGATTTCTGGCGCACGAATTTCCCGGAGGAATACGAGCGTTATCATGCGCTGAGCCCGGCGCCGGACTTCGACGATCTGGTGGAGCGCGTATCGGCCCTGTGGCTGGATGATGGCCCGGATGGTTATCCCGGCGAATCGGTACGCAACATCTCCGCGCCCCTGCTGGTGAT
>JAUNHU010000009.1 GCA_030523825.1 Lautropia sp.
GCCTGCATCGCCTCCACCTGGCGGGACCACCCCTCCGGCTGAACCGCCCGCGGCACCTCCACCTGGCGGGACCACGCCTCCGGCAGGCCCCCCTGCCGCGTCTCCGCCCGACGATTCCGCACCTCCGGCTGCGCCACCTGCTGCACCTCCGACGGAGCCGCCTGCCGCAACGCCGCCCGCCGGAGCTCCCTCTGCAGGCTCCGCAACGGGGCTCGGCAGCGGCGCGCTCAGCCTGAAGGATCTGGTCGGCAGCAGCGAGACGATCGACCTCGCCTCGCCCACCCCGACGGCACCACCGCCACCCCCGGTGGCCACGGTCGGCCCGACGGTCGGATCGGGCCTCGGCCCGCTGTCCACCCTGCTGGAGAACCCGGACACGACGCCCTCGGTCTGATCGGCGAACGGGTGGTGGCACAGCGCACGGTTCCACACCGGACGCTGCGCCGCTCTGCGGCCCCGCCCGTCCCGGCTCCACCAGCTTCACCGGGCAGTCCGGAGACGCCTGCGCCCAAAAGAAAACCGGCCCTCGATGGGCCGGTTTTTTCATGCGTTTTCGTACCGCAGGCTGTTACCGCCTCATGCCTCGACTCTCAGGCAGATATCCCCCCGGCGATCAGATCGCCCTGGCCTGCCTGCGCCGCTGCAATCATCCCTTCTCCCAGCAGGAAAGCACGGTCGGCTTTCGCCCGCGGATCATCTGCGCCCGCAGCCTGCAGCCGCTCGCACAGCAGGGTACGGATATGCCGCTTGTGCGCGGCAGAGCGAATGGCCGGTTCGCTGCCGGCCGCAAATTCGGCGCAGGCATTCAGAAACAGGCAGCCGTGAAAATCCGGTTCGCGCGTCCAGTCGGCAATGAATTGCAGATAGGCGTCCACCGTCTGGCTTTCGGGTTGCCGTGCCAGTGCGGCCAGCATCCTGCCGATGAAATCCTGATGCCGGTAATCGAGCACGGCGGCAATCAGCCCATCCTTGCTGCCGAAATGGGCGTAGAGCGTGCGCTTGGTGATGCCTGCGCCCTGCGCAAGTGACTCCACCCCGCAAGCGTGAAACCCTTGCCGATAAAAGGTCTGATAGGCAGAGAGGACGATTTTCTGACGGGTATCCATATCTGACGGGCATCCATGCGGTGTCCTTGTGCAGGTATACCGATCGGTGTATTCTTGAGTACACCAATCGGTATACACAACATGCTACAGGGACGAGATCCATGACTCCAGAGCGCAGATTATTCCACCCAAGCGAACGCTGCCCCGCCCGGCAACCCTGGCGAAACATTGCACTGGCATGGCTGGGCGCGGCCCTGGCGGCAGGCGCCGTGTCGCTCACGCAGGACAAGACGGGCGTGGCGATGATTCTGGGCTCATTCGGCGCAAGCTGCCTGCTGGTTTTCGCCTATCCGCAAAGTCCCTTTGCCCAGCCGCGCAGCGTCATCGGCGGACATTTCACCGCCTCGCTCACCGGCCTGGTCTTTCTGACGCTGTTCGGCGCAAGCTGGTGGAGCATGGCCCTGGCGGTCGGCACCGCCATTGCGCTGATGCTGATCCTGCGCGTGCCACATCCGCCCGCCGGATCAAACCCGTTCATCGTGATGCTGGCAGGCGCCGGCTGGGATTTCCTGCTCACGCCCACCCTGCTGGGTTCGCTGATTCTGGTCGCCGTGGCGCTGGTCTACAACAATCTGGACGGCCGGCGTTATCCGACCTTCTGGTAGTTTCTTAAAATGGTGCCCCTCTCCGCCCTGAAGCAGCCGGGCCGGAATCCCGGTGCCTACCCCATGATGAAACGATCAGGCGCAATGGACAGCATCAGATCCATTGCCCGACAGAACTGGAAACGCCTGTTTGCCACCTTCTTTCTGATGTTCTCGGAAAACATCCTGTTCATCACCTACCCGCTGTTCGGCAGTTTTGCCGTGAATGCGATGATGGCAGGCGATGTCTGGGGGGCATTGAGTTACGCACTGCTGGTGCTGGTTATCTGGGCGGTCGGCGCAAGCCGCCGTGCCGTCGACACGCGCGCATTTGCGCGCATCTATGCGGAACTGGCCGTGCCCCTCGTGCTGGGGCAGCGCGAAAAAGGAACGGATACATCGGCAATTACTGCGCGTGTCGCCCTGTCACGTCAGTTCGTCGATTTTTTCGAGCTGCACCTGCCAACCCTCATCATGTCGAGCTTCTCCATCGTCGGCGCAGCCGTGATGCTGCTGCTGATCGAATTCTGGTCCGGCCTCACCGCGTGCCTGATCCTGCTGTTTTTCGCGGTACTCATGCCCAGATATGCACGCACCAACGACCGGCTGTACCTGAAACTCAACGACAGGCTCGAAAAAGACGTGGACGTGATCGGCAAGAGCAGCCCCCTGCGCCTGAACAGGCACTATGTCCAGCTGGCAAGGCTTCGCATCCGGCTGTCGAACCGCGAATCCCTGGGATATTTTTCCATTGGTGTGGCAATGGCCGTGCTTTTCGGCGTGACCGTCACCCGGCTTGCAACCACACCCGACGTTCAGGCAGGTCACATCTATGCGGTCATCACATACCTGTGGACATTCGCGATAAGCCTGGACGACGCACCGCGGCTGCTGGAACAATTCTCGAACCTGAGAGACATCGGCAAGCGGGTTGAAGTGCAGTGAGACATGGCTTCTGAGCCATGACGGGGGCGCGGGCTGCGCGCGTCTCTCCGCACACACGCGCCACTTGCAACCAAGGAGACCCTCCATGCCCGACTACATCCTGCTTTCCGTGCGCAACGCCCTGACGGTCCACGGCTACGACGAACAGAACCGCGAAATCATCGAGCAGCACGAACCCGCCGACTTCATGCCCAAGCTCATCAACACCACCCGCATCCAGTCGGTCAGCGAACAATACCTGCTGGTTACGGGCGCGTTCGGGCGGATGATGTACTGGGAATACCAGGGCTCGCTCGATGACGTGCGGCGGCAATTGGTACCCGGCAGCGTAAAAGAGGTGGAAGGCAACACAAAGGCCGCCTGAAAGAAGGGCCGTCTGAAATCCCTTCCAGATGGCCCGACCGGGCAGTCCGGAGACGCCTTTACCCACAAAAAAACCGGCCCTCGATGGGCCGGTTTTTCATGCGCTTTCGGCTGCAGGCTGTTACCGCCTCATGCCTCAGTTCACGCGGATATCCACCCGGCGGCTCTGGCGCATTGCCTTCTCGCTGCGCTGTTTCTGGCGACTGGCGCGCTGCTGGCCGGCTGCGATGATGATGATGCGCGCCGACGGGAAACCGCCACGGGCGATCTCGTTCGCAACCGAACGCGCACGGCGCTCCGAGAGGCTCTTGTTGTAGGAAGCCGTGTGGCTGGAGTCGGCATGGCCGGTGAGGCGGAGACGCGCATTGTTGGCCAGGCAGGCACCCAGACGGCGCAGGCGCCGGCGTTCGGCTGCCGTGGGCATGGAGGCCCCCGAATCGAAGTACACCGATCCGGCCAGACTGCGCACCGAGGCGGGGCAGTTCCCCGGCCGCTGGCGTGCGGCTGCCTGTTTGGTGTTGGTTGCGGCCGCAGAGCGCGACGAAGACTGCGATGCGCTGCCGGCAGCACCCGTGGCCCCGCCCTGCGCACGTTCACGGCCCGACTGCGAGGCTGCAGCAGCAGCGGCCTGCTCGGCGCCCTGGGCAACGGCAGACGATGCCGTCCGCTGGCCGAAGCGCGGCACCACCCGATAGCTTTCGGGCACCTGCGCACGGATCAGGTTCAGGGTTTCGTCGGCTTCCTGCTGCGACGCGGCCTGACCATACAGCTCGATCACCTCGCCCCGCACGCGCAGCTCGGACACGGCCCGTTCACGCACCACCGCCACCAGCGGGCTCAGGCGTCCTTCCCACAGGGCGGCGCTGGCCGGATCGACACGCCCCAGGCGCAGATCACCGCTCACTTCCACCCCCCGGGCACCCAGGCGGGCATCGTTCATCCAGTGGTCGCGGGTGGTGTCGTCGGGCACCTCACCCTTCAGGCGCATGCCGCCATTGGGGTCATTCTGCAGCGAGAAGGCCAGCGGGGTCGGCAGCTCGATCATTGCGTCGCCGGTTGCAGGCTTCAGCGCACTGCCACGGGACTCGGCCGACTGCCGCGAGGCACCCTGCGGATCGGCCGGTTTTCCGGACTGCCCGCTCGCATCGGCCTGCGACGGCGCGGCTCCGGCACTGTCCGCCGGCTGCGCCTGCTGTTCCTGCTGCGCAGATCCACCCGGCACAGGCAGCGGGACAGCCTCCGTCACCTGCCCGGTGGGCGAGGGCGAGGAAGCATCGGCCCCCGATTCGGCCAGCGGCTGCTGCGATGCGCTGTCGTCCGCCTCATGACGAACGCCGCAGAACGCGAGCAGCAGGAGGAGCAGCAGCACGATGCCGATTTTCACGGAGGTGAAACGGCGGACCGATTCGGGCGGGTGCAGCGGAGAAGGTGACGACATGGAACAGCTTCCGTCAGCAGGAGCCGGGCATCAGCCATGCGGCGACGCCCTTCTGAACAAAGGCCATCGGCTGCGGCTGGCAACCGGCCGGAAATTGGTTACAGGAATGGTACAAATTCTCCCCTGCCCGGTGGCGGCGTCTGCGCCACACGGCAGGCAGGGAGAGCAGACGGGCGGAGGCTCAGCGATTCAGCGGGCGCTCGGACAGCACCTGGGCGTCGGACACCTCGTCAGCGCCGCCGCGAGACCACGGGTGCGCCCCCTCATCGACCGGATCGGCCTGGACGCGCTCGATGGCCACGTGCACATCGGAGCCCTCGGCGCCATCGCCGCTGTCGTCGTCCCACATCACCGGCGAGCGCTCGTCGGTGGGCTCACCCAGCAGGGCTTCTGCCTGCGCAACCGCGTCAGACACCCCGGCGACCGTGGCGGCCACGGCGTCGCCGGCTGCGTCATGGCCGGCATCCGCGTGGTCGACACCGGCTGCGCCCCGCTGCTCCCCGTTCAGGGTCGATCCGGTGGCGGCAGACACGGCCCCGGCCGCATCGGCAAAGACAGCGGCATGATCGGCATGGGCGCCATCAACGGCATCCGCCACACCGGCTGCATCCATTCCGTCTGCCGCACCCGGCGCGCCGGCCGAAGCATCGGCATCAGCGTAGGCGCCAGCATCAACGGCATCAGCACCCGCCGACAACCGGGCTTCCTGCGCCGAAGTGGGGTCATCTGCATCCAACTTACCCTCAACGTCCGGCAAAACCACACCCGACGCCACAGCAGCGGCCGCGTCGTCAAGCACCGCCCCATCCGGAGACGCATCATCCGCGCCTGCCGTTTCGGCACCAGCGGCAGCACCAGCAGCAGCCTCACCGGCAACCCCGGCCAGCGGGCGGGATTCCTCATCCGCTGCCGTCTGGCCAGCATCGGCGGCCAGGGCAGCATCCGCGCCCAGGGCTGCACCCGTAGCCACACCTGCTGCGGCTCCGGCAAGCACACTCCCCGGCACCTGCCCGGCCGCCCCCTCGGCCGAAGCCGAATCCGAGGGCGTAGCCGAATCCGCACCAGCGTCCGCGCCCGGCGTTGCCGGCTTGCCGGATTTTTTCGACATGGCAGCCAGCAGCACATCGCCCACCGACTCGCGCTCGATGCCCTTCAGCCGCGATTGCAGGCGGTCGAGGGCGACATAGTCCTTGTCCAGCACGTAGGCGGCCTGTTCCGGCCAGCTCAGCGGATCGACCAGCGCAAATTTCGGGCCACCGCGTTGCAGCACGCGGGTGAGTTCGCCCAGCGGGGTTTCAGAAAGCCGCTCGAAGCTGTCGATGCCGGCATCCTTCAGCAACTCGGCGGTGGCCGCGTCGATACCCATCAGCGATTGCAGGTTGTCGACGCCATCGGGGCGCTGATGCAGGTCGAGCAGGTGCTTGGCGGCATCGAAGGCGCCGGCATCGGCCGCAATGCGGGCTGCGTGGTAATTGACCGAGGCTTCGCGGTCGGCCACGTCGTGCTCGCGGCTGAGGATGCGGCCTTCCCAGCTCTGCATGGCTTCCTCGCGGTTGCCGACCACGGCCACCCGGCGCGCCAGCTCCTGCTCGGTGGTTTCCAGCGCGTGCAGGCGGCGGTTGTAGTCGCCTTCCTTGCTGCGCAACTGGTCGGCCCGGCCGCTGATTTCCTTCTCGCGTTCGTTCAGGTTCAGGCCGATGCGGTCGATCTCGGCGCGACGCTTCTCGGTGGCCTGTTCCAGCCGGCCCAGGTCGTCGGCGCGTTCCTCGATGCGCTGGGCGGCCTGCAGCAGCTCGGCATCGCGCGAGGCCAGTGACGACTGGAAGTCGGCCATCTCGCGTTCACGCAGCTTGAGTGCGGCCTTGCGCTGCCCCATCTCGGTCTGCTCGGCGTCGATCGCACTTTCGCGCTGGGCCAGCCGATCGGCTTCCAGACGTGCCTTCTTGCGCCAGTATTGGTAATCGATGACAAACTCGATGACCCAACCAGCCAGCAGGCCCAGGACGAGCCAACCCAATGCGTTCATACCGGAAAGTCTCCTGCCCCGTGGCGATTGCACCGGGCGGCGATGACCAGGCAATCAGGGGCGTCAGTAGCGGACATGGAATCGGAGGGGCCCAGACCGCCATCTCAGGGTGCCGCCCAGGGGATGTCTGCATGGGGAAGTCTGGCCACGAAAAACGAACGGAAGGGGTGTCGGTCACAGGGACCGCACCCCGGCAGAGAATGCGTCGGATGCCCCGGCACGGCGGCCGGGCATGCTCAGGCAAGCAACAGCTTCAGATCGTGAACGATGTCCTCGACCGTGTCGTTATAGCGTGCCAGCAGCCGAAGGGTACCACTCCTGTCGAAGATATACGAAGCGGTCGTATGATCGAGGGTATAGCTGGAGCCATCGCGGTTGGGCACCTTCTGGAAAAACACCCGGAATTCCTGCGCCACCTTCTTCGTGGCGGCCACATCATCGCCGCGCAGGGCGACGAAAGTGGAGTCGAAGGCCGACACGTAGTTGTTCAGCAGTTCCGGCTGGTCGCGCTCGGGGTCGAGCGTGACGAACACCCCCAGAAAATCCTTGGCGGCCTCACCCAGCGCCGTGCGGATATCGGCCACCTTCAGCAGCGTGGTCGGGCACACGTCGGGGCAGTGCGTGAAGCCGAAGAACAGCAGCGTCACCTTGCCCTTGAAGTCGTCGAGCGACACTTTCGCGCCCGAGGCGGTGTTGGTCAGCGACAGCTTGCGGCCATAGTCGGCATCGCTCAGATCCAGCAGGCGGAAGGCCGGTTTGGCCTGTTCCTTTTCCCTGGTGCAGGCGGCCAGCATGCCCGCCGCCGACCCGGCCACTGCCAGGCGCACCACGCGCCGCCGGCCGCCATCCGGCTCCCTGCCCCCGGCGCTTCCCCCCTGCGGCAAAGCCTGTTGGTGAATGATGCGGGAAGCGGAGGCGGGTGTGTTCATGGTCAGAGATGGTGGTCGATCAGCAGCGCGCCAAAGAGCAGCGCCAGATACAGGATGGAGAAACCGAAGGTCTTGCGCGCCAGCGCATCGGAATAATGCCGCCAGATGCGCCAGGCCAGCAACAGGAAAACGCCGTCGAGCAACAGTGCGCTGACAAGATAGGGCAGACCGCTCATCCCGACGACATACGGCATCAGCGTGACGGCCGTGAGCACCACGGTATAGAGGAAGACGTTCAGCCGCGTGAAGGCGGGGCCGTGCGTGACCGGCAGCATCGGCAGGCCGGAGCGGCGGTAGTCGGCGGCGCGATAGAGCGCCAGTGACCAGAAATGCGGCGGCGTCCAGACGAAGATGATGAGAAAGAGGATGATGGCCGGGCCGCTGACCTCACCCGTGACGGCCGCCCAGCCCAGCACCGGCGGCATCGCCCCCGAGGCCCCGCCGATGACGATGTTCTGCGGCGTGCGTGGCTTGAGCAGCACCGTGTACACAACCGCATAGCCGACGAAGGTGAGCAGCGTCAGTACCAGCGTGAGCGTGTTGACGAACAGGTGGAGCAGCACCGCGCCCGTGGTGCCCAGCGCCAGCGCAAAGGCGGCCAGCCCCATGTTGCTGACCTCGCCACGGGCCGAGCCACGATGCGCGGTACGCCACATCACGGCGTCGATGCGCCGCTCGACCAGGCAGTTGAAGGCAAAGCCGGCAGCCGCCAGCAGGCCGATCCCCAGATTGCCCGCCAGCAGCACCCGCGTCGATAGCGCGTCAGCCGGTGCCATGAACATCCCGATCATCGAGCAGAACATGGCCAGCAGCACGATGCGCGGCTTGGTCAGGATGTAATAGTGTCGGGCACTGCGCAGCAGCGACTGTTGGCGGATGGCAGACAGGGAATACATGGTGCCCCCCAGAGGAAAGCAGATGCGCCCTCGGCGGGCACAGGCAACAGGAACAAAAGGTACGGGCTGGCACGCCGCCACCCACATCGCCGGGGCAGAAACGATAGGACAGCCCCGACAGACCCTGATAATCAAGACGGCAGGCCGGCCGGGTAACGAGTACCGGAACGGCCGGACTACCACGCGGGCATTTTCTCACGCGGGCAGCAACAGCCACCCGGTGATGAGGGCATCATCGCCAATGCCAGCAACAGCAGGGCAAGCGGCGGGCAGACGAGTCCGGCCCGGGCACTACCCGACGGCTTCCATGCCGGCACCCGGCGATCCTTCCGGCAGGATCTTCGGACGAGGCGCCTCAGCCTCAATGAATGCGATCAATTCGCATCGGCATGACGGATTCTGAAGTCTAGCATGAAGACGATGCCGATCAGTGCGGCCGCCCCGGCCGTATGCAGCAGCGCCGCCAGCAGCGGCCAGCCCAGAAAGACATTGGCGAGCCCCGACAGCAACTGTGCCGTCAGCACCGCTCCCAGCCAGGCCGACAGACGCACCAGCCCGGTCATGCGGCGCACCCGCCAGGCCAGCACGCCGGCACAGACGAAGACCAGATAGGCCACCAGCCGGTGCACATAATGGATGGCGGTGAGCGCGGTGTAATCGAGCGCATTGCCATCGGCGCGCATGCCCAGCGGCCGCCACAGCTCGAAAGCACCTTCCATGTCCATCTCGGGCCACCACGACTCGTGGCACATCGGGAAGTCGGTGCAGGCCAGCGCCGCATAATTGCTGCTGACCCAGCCGCCCAGCCCCACCTGCACCACCACCAGCACCAGCAGCGCCCGCACCCACGGCCGCAGCGGCCGCGCGGCCACATCCACCACCGGCTGCGGCTGCACCCGGTTGTACTGCGCCATCAGCGCCATGAACAGGATCATCGCCCCCAGCAGATGCAGCGTCACCACCAGCGGCATCAGCTTCAGCGTAACCGTCCACATGCCGAACATGCCCTGCAGGATGATCCAGGCCAGCGTGAACACCGCCAGCGCCAGCGAGGGTGCAAAGCTACCGTCGGCGTAGCGCAGCGCGGCGGGCGCCGCTGGGTTGCTGTTGAACACTTTGTGGCTCGTGGCCCCGTGCGCAGCCGCAGAGAGCCCCTCAACCCGGGAAGCGTCAGCCGCAGCGGCAGCGGCGGGAGCGTCGTCGGCAGCCCGCAGATCAGCCGCATTCTGTACGGATACCTCCAGCGCCTGCGCCTGCCGGCGCCAGCGCCAGCTCAGCCACACCAGCGCAATCACCAGCATGCCCAGCCCGGTGGCGATGTAACGATGCAGCATCTCCACCCATGCCTTGAAGACCGTGACCGGGCCATCGGGCTGCACTGCCACCTCGGCCATGATCTCGTTCATCGCACCAAAGGGCGTGAGCTTGCCGTAGCAGCCCGGCCAGTCGGGGCAGCCCAGCCCGGCATCCACCAACCGCACGAAGGCACCGAAGATGATGAGATCGAAGGTGAGAAAGATCGTGAAGGTGAGCAGGCGCCGGTAGCGCCGGCGCAGGCGTTCATGTGCCTCGCGGGCATCCGGCTCACGCGCATCGGTCTCGCGGGCATGGCCTTTGAGAACGTTGGTTTCGCGGACGACCGCTGCGCGAGCGTCAGCCTCAAGGGCCTTCGTTTCAGCGGCGCTCGTTTCGTGGGTGCTGGTTTTGCGGGCGTCATCGCCACCGGCATGGCTTTCAGGACGATGCGTCATCTCAGGCCACCTGCGCCGGCAGCCCGGAGATGGCTCCGAACAGGGAATTGCGGTCTGGCGCAGCAGAAGCCGGCCAGGCATCGAACAAGGCCCAGCCTGCCAGCCCCAGAATCATCAGCATCGGGATCAGCACCCAGAAAATCTCTGCCAGTAATGAAGAATCATGAATGACAGGTTCCTCATCACCGCCATCTCCGCTTGCTGCGGTCTTGTCACGTCGCAGATGATGGCGAATCGTCACCCAGAAAATCAGCCCGCATCCGCCGATGCCGACCACGGCACACAGAATGAACAGCCACAGGCGCAGGCCACCGCCCTGCATCATCGCTTCCAGCACGAAATTCGTGGTCACGGTTTACCTCCCTTGCGGCGAATGAAATGAATGGGGGCCAGCCCGTCGGGCCGAGCCTTCCGCGCCCTCTGCCCCTTCTGCACCGGCACCCAGGCATGGCCGAACACCAGTTCCACACTGAGCAGGGGAACGAAAGCGTCGGCGCAATGCGGAAAGCCCAGCGCCTGCATGTCGGCGGCCAACGCCTCGGGCGTGCGGTAGCTCAGTCGCAGGCGCTCGGCATCCATCACCGGCGCTTCCAGCCCTGCCCCCACCATTGCATCGCCCCAGTCGTGCATGTCCTGAAAACTCGGCCAGGTGGCGCGTGGCGCGGGCGAGTGCGAGTCTCCGCCCGCCCCGGTGCCACTGTTAGGCACCCGGCCATGCTCACCCTCCACCTGCCCTGCGGTCGGCACCCCGGGCCGGTCGAGCAACATCCGCGTGGACTCCGCCCGCAACTCGCGGCAGGTATCCACGCCAAATGCCGAAAAAATCAGCAACCCGTTGGGCTTCAGCACCCGATGGCACTCGGCCAGCACCGCCAGCGGGTCGTCGAACCAGTGAAACGCCAGATTCGACCAGATCACGTCGACGCTGTCCGCTGCGAGCGGTAGCTGATGCGCATCGGCCGCCAGCCAGACAGGCTGGCGTGTCCGCTCACGCTCCCGCAAGCGCGACAGCAGCCCGCGCAGGCCGCGACGAGCCTGATCCGACACCCGGCGCCGGGCCTGCAGCGGCAGCTCGGCGAAATCCAGCGCCAGCAGCTCGGCATCGGGGAAGCGCCGTGCCAGCACCGGCAGCGAGCGCCCCAGGCCACAGCCCAGATCCAGCACCCGCGCAACCGTCGGCAGCTTCATGTAGTCGAGCCGCTCGTCCAGCCGCCGCTCGACATCCGACAGCAGAAACTCGGCACGATCGGCCGCCTCCGCCTTCGCATTGAACGACGCGCGCAATGCAACCCGATCCAGACCAGTTGGTTTAAGCATGATGGCGAGTATAGAAGACCGCGCACAGCAAAGCCCCTCGTGGTGGCGCAGGATGGGGGGTGGACTGAGCCAATTCGGAACACGGGGTTGCGCCTTGGCCGGCAGCAACCCGGAGGCTGATCCGCCCCCAAAGATGCGGAGAGAGGCGGTCGCAACCACATCCGGCCTGCAACACCCGCACCATCCATTCCTCGCATTTCTGGCAGCACAGTTTTGTAATTTCTGATTATGTAATCACATCGCGGTATAAAACAGGATTTCCCCATGATTACAAGAGGATACGAAGATCAAGCGACATCCATCGGTGCAAGCCGAACTTCCTGGCTCATCCATCTGCGTCAACGCGCCAGTGATCTGCGCGCCTCTCTCCTCGGAGAATTGCTGCCCCGCGCCTGCCTGTTGTGTGAAGCCCCCTACGGCCGCCACGCAATCTGCATTCATTGTGCAAAATTACTGAAAGACCAGAAGCGCCCGCGTTGCCCACTGTGCGCCATGCCCATGCCGATGCTGGTGCCTGTGCCTCCGCCCCACACTCCGGCAACCCCCACACCCCGGCAGCAGTCAACAGACAGCCTCCTCCTCTGTGCCGGGTGCCACCTGCAGCCACCGCCGCTGGCGGCGACGATTGCCCTGGGCGACTACGCCCCGCCATTGGACCGTGCCCTGAGCGCACTGAAGTTCGACGGCCAGCTGGCACTGGCCTCGCCACTGGGTGCCCTGCTGATGGCGCACCTTCAACACAACCAGCCAGCACTGCTGGCGCAGATCGACGCGCTCGTTCCCATCCCGCTGGCCGGCTCGCGCCTTGCCGAACGTGGCTTCAACCAGAGTCTTCAGATTGCACGCGGCATGCGCGCTCACGCCCCCGGACAATGCCCGCCCATCGAGGCCGGCTGGCTCCAGCGCCAACGCCATACCGCCCCGCAATCCTCCCTGTCACGGGCGGCACGACTGACGAATCTGATCGGCGCCTTCCGGGTGCCGAACCCCGAACTCGTCGCCGGCAAGCGCATCGCCCTGGTCGATGACGTGATGACCACCGGCAGCACCCTCCACGAAGCCGCCCGCTGCCTGCTGGCCGCCGGCGCCACCGAGGTGTTCGCCCTGGTCGTGGCCCGCACCCCGGCCTGACGCATGGGCGGGCGCCCGGGAGCGAGGCATGGGCTGTTGGCACAAGGAGGGAGGGTGTGGGGGGTCGAGTCGGGGGTCGGATCTGCGTCTCGGGTTCAGCCCCCTTCGACATGCAAGCCTTCATTGCCGCCCGACTCTGGCAAACTGCGGCATCCAGCCGCTGTACACCAGCGGGGAACGCGACAGGCAGACATACCGTAATGCGGTGCCGTGCCTGTCTGCCTGTCTGCCTGTCTGTCCGTCTACTGCCGAGGCTTCTTCCACTCGCCTCTTTCACCCAATCCCTTCATCCCATGTTCCACGTCGTCCTCGTCCACCCGGAGATTCCGCCCAACACCGGCAACGTCATCCGCCTGTGCGCCAACACCGGCTGCACCCTGCACCTGATCGAGCCGCTGGGCTTTCCCATCGACCATGCGCGCATGCGCCGTGCCGGACTCGACTACCACGAGTTCGTGTCGATGCGGGTTCACCCCGACTGGGACACCTTCCTGAAAACGGAACAACCGGGCCGCCTCTTTGCCTTCAGCACCCGCGGCCGGCGCAGCCCCTATGACACCCGCTTCGAGGCGGGCGATTATCTGGTGTTCGGACAGGAAACAGCCGGGCTACCGGCCGCCATTCATGACAGTTTCGACGACGAGCACCTGCTGCGCCTGCCGATGCGGCCGGACAACCGCAGCCTGAATCTCTCGAATGCGGTCGCGGTCAGCGTGTTCGAGGCATGGCGCCAGCACGGCTTTGCCGGCGCGGCCCCTTGAGCTGCTGGCACCTCAGCCGCTTCGTGTCGCGCCTTGCGTGCGTGTCGCATCCCACCGCATCGCATCAACGGCGCTAACCACCTGCTCCCCCCTGCGGCCCGGGGCCGCTCCGGGCTCACCGAGCCCGTGCCTTACACGGGGCACTGCGCCCTGAGTGCTGCACTGCCCCCTCTGCACCCTACTCCGAACGCGGTTCCCGCGCCAGCAGGGCTGCCACGCCCTCACGCGCCGAGAGGCGCCCTTCGATCACAGCGAGCACCGTGCGGCTGATGGGCAGATCGACCCCAAGCCGTTCGGCCTTGGCCACCACCGCCGGGCAGCAGGCCACGCCTTCGGCCACATGCCCGAGGCCGGCCAGCACCTCGGCCAGCGTCTGGCCCCGGCCCAGTGCCAGCCCCACCCGGCGATTGCGCGACAGATCGCCCGTGCAGGTGAGCACCAGATCGCCCACACCGGCCAGCCCCAGAAAGGTCTCGGGCTGCGCACCGTGCGCCATGCCAAAGCGGGTGATTTCAGCCAGCCCGCGCGTGAGCAGGGCCGAGCGGGCATTCAGCCCCAGCCCCATGCCGTCACAGATGCCACTGGCCACGGCCATCACGTTCTTCAGCGCCCCGGCAATCTCCACGCCGACCAGATCGCCGCTGCGGTAGACCCGCATGGCCCCATGATGAAAAGCCTCCACCATCTGGTGCGGCAGGGACGCTTCCATCGAGGCCGCCGTGAGCGCCACCGGCAGACCGGCCGCCACTTCCTCGGCAAAGCTCGGGCCACTGAGGCAGCCGATACGCCAGCCCGGCAGTTCTTCGGCCAGCACCTCGTGCGCCAGCTTTCCGCTGCCCGCTTCCAGCCCCTTGGCCAGACAGACGACGCCCGGCGCCGCCTCCCCGACAACCTGCGAAAACAGCGTCCGGGCCACCGGCCGCAGGCCCGCCACCGACGTGGCCAGCACCACCAGATCGGCCCCGGCCACGGCCCCGGACAGCGAATCGGTGATGCCCAGCCCCTCGGGCAGGCGCACGTCGGGCAGATAGGGTTGGTTGATGCGTGTCGTGCGAACGGCTTCAATAACGGCCGCATTGCGCGACCACAGCAACGCCTCATGTCGGGCGGCCACATGCACCGCCAGCGCGGTTCCCCAGGCACCGGCTCCCAGAATGGCGATCTTCATCGTGAATCCTGTCTCCTCAAGGATGGGCGGGCACTGCGGGGCACGACCCTGCCGGCAAACCATGGTGGCGACAACCGGAGCCCCACGCGAGCCACCCGGCACACCTCACAACAGGCAACCGGGAAGCACAGACCAAGTCTGCATACAGGATTACAGCCCCCAGACCTGATTCATGTCGACGAAGCCGGTCTGGCCATCGGCATGATGCACCCGCACGAAGCGCTCGCTGATCGGGCGCTCCTCCTGCAGGTCGAACACCACCCCATGTGCCACCTGGAACCATTCGCCGGCCTCAGCGCTGGGCTCCTTGTAGAGCGGGATCACATCGGTGGCAATCACGGTACGGCGGTCGGTCAGGTCATCGCGGTTCACCCAGGCCACATCGCCCTGCATGTCGCGCACCTTCACCCAGGCCTGGAGCACCGACAGCACCTCCACCGGCATGCCACGGGGAGCCTGATAGAGCTTTTTCGCCTTGTCGGACGGTGCATCGAACAGGACGGCGTCTTCGCGGCCCACGGAACGATAACGGGTCATGCCGGGCACCCGGACCTGCGACGAGGGTCCGCTGGTGTTGCCCGCAGCATCCCGTTTCGCCGGTTTCCGTGTCGGCCCCAGGGTTTCGGACGGCACCATCGCGCCGTCGATCAGCTTCACGGGGTTGGCTTCCTCGACCTTGGCCCCGGCCGGCGCCTTCGGTTCTGCCGCCCAGGCACTCTGGGTGCCCGACAGGCAAAGCGCGGTCAGCACCGCCCACAACGCCATCCGTCCTGTCTTCATCTCGCTGCTCCCCGGTTTGCACGGAGGCCCTTCAGTGCAGCCTCCGTCGATTCAGTGCATGACGACTCTCGTTGCCTCAGTGCGTGACCGCAGGTGCAGCGTCGTCACCCTGAGCGCCCTGCTGGGCGGCAGCGGCAGCGCGCTGCTGGTACAGCACCTCGAAATTGATCTCGGCCAGATGGATCGGCGGGAAGCCGGCACGCGAGATCATGTCGGCGACGTTGGCACGCAGATAGGGGTAGATGGTGTTCGGGCAGACGATGTTCAGCACGATGTCCATCTGGTCTTCGGGGATGTTGCGCACCTCGAAGATGCCGGCCTGCTTGCCTTCCACCAGGAAGACCACCTTCTCCTGGTCGATGCGGGTCGTGACCGTGACCGTGACGGTGACTTCATGGATGCCGTCGGCCAGCTTCTCATGTCCGGTGTCGATGGCGACCTCGACGGTGGGCTGCGCCTGCTCCAGGAAGATCTGCGGGGCGTGCGGGATTTCGAGGGACAGATCCTTCAGATACATGCGCTGGATCTGAAAGACCGGGTTGTTGTTTTCTTCTGCCATGCTCGGGACTCGGTTGGTTTGAAAGGAAGCGCTCGGTTTCCCCGTTGATGAACAGGCCGCCCGGCCGCCCCGCCACAACCCTGTCGGCCACGGCAGACGACCTCACGCCAGCGCCCCGACGGAAAAGCCGGGCGGGAAATGCGTTCTTGCACGGATATTAGGCCGTATTGCCGGCAAATGCCAGCCAGACGGCTGCCAAAGGCCACAGGCCCGCACAGAGCGTCCCGGCCCCCGCCCCCGCTGGGGCATACATGCGGGGAAAGTACGGCAAACGGCGTCGATCAGACGCGATCAGGCGCCCAGCAACGGCACCAGACCGCCGGCGCGATCCAGCGCCATCAGGTCGTCGCAGCCGCCCACGTGCTTGCCGTCGATGAAGATCTGCGGCACCGTGGTCCGGCCGCCAGCCTTCTCGATCATTTCCGGCCGACGCGAGGGATCATGGTCGATCAGGATCTTGTCCAGTTGCGTCACCCCGCGTTCGCGCAGCAACTGCTCGGCGCGGTGGCAGTAGGGGCACGTCGTCTTCGCATACATGATGACCTGAGCAGCCATGATTCATTCCTGAAAAAGAAGCGGGCACGCCTACGTGCCCGACAAACAATGGAGGGGAAGGCTTCCGCAACGGGAACGCCCGGAAAACAGAGCACGTGCCGCCAGCAGAACACGGCCCGAAGCAATGACCACAACCGGCAACATCCGGCACGCAGCGCCACCAGAGCACATCGCCCGCCCTGCCGGAGCCCGATAGCCCCGGAGCGCCACCATGCCCATGAGCCGATGCCCCCCGCACATGCAGCCGGAGCCCGGCAAATTCAAGCCCGGCCGGCAGAGGACACACGCCAGCCCTTACTTCTTCGACGTGACCAGCGGCAGGCCGGCCTGCTTCCAGCCGTCCATGCCGCCTTCGAGGGTGTGGATCTGGCGACCGGTGCCCTTCAGGGCGGCCACGGCCCTGGCCGACTTGCTGCCGTCGGCACAGACGACGAGGATGGACTTGCCCTGCTCGACGCCCTCGACGGCACGCAGCACTGCATCGGGCTGGGCCTGACGGGCACCCGGCAGGTGGCCGGCACGGAAGTCGGCGTCGCTGCGCAGGTCGATGACCTGGGCGCCCTGATTCATGAATTGCGTGGCCTGGTACGAACCCAGCGCCGCGCCGCCACGGCCCCGGATGGTGTGCCACAGCAGCATGCCGCCCGACACGAGGGCGAGCACGATCAGAAAGACATTCTGGCTTATGAAGTTCACTGGGACGATCCCTGAAAAATAGGCGAGAATTATAGCTTCCGCCACGACAGACGGCAGTTCGGCTGCCCCGGAGTTGTTCATGACTTACAAACTCGTGCTCATCCGCCACGGCGAAAGCCAGTGGAACCTCGACAACCGCTTCACCGGCTGGACCGACGTGGATCTCACGCCCAATGGCGTCGAGGAAGCACGCCGTGCCGGTCAGCTGCTGAAATCCGAGGGCTACGACTTCGACGTGTGCTACACCTCGGTGCTGCGCCGCGCCAACCGCACCCTCTGGACCGTGCTGGAAGAAATGGATCGCACCTGGCTGCCGGTCATCCACAGCTGGCGCCTGAACGAGCGCCACTACGGCAACCTGCAGGGCTGGAACAAGGCCGAAACCGCCGCCAAGTATGGTGACGACCAGGTCAAGATCTGGCGCCGTGCCTACGCCATCGCGCCCCCGCCGCTGGCCGAGGACGACGAGCGTCTCATCGCCCAGAACAAGGACCCGCGCTACGCCAGCCTGCCGGCCAGCGACCTGCCGCGCACCGAGTGCCTGCAGGACACGGTTGCCCGCGTGCTGCCCTTCTGGAACGACACCATCGCCCCGGAC
The DNA here is from genome assembly GCA_030523825.1 of Lautropia sp. GTDB lineage: Bacteria > Pseudomonadota > Gammaproteobacteria > Burkholderiales > Burkholderiaceae_E > Lautropia. Next base: position 17,604 of record JAUNHU010000009.1, read on the forward strand.
ATCCGCTCGGGCCGCCGCGTCATCATCGCCGCCCACGGCAACTCGCTGCGCGCACTGGTCAAGCACCTCGACGGCATCTCGGACGACGACATCGTCGAACTCAACATTCCGACCGCCCGTCCGCTGGTGTATGAGCTGGATGACAACCTGAAGCCCATTCGCCACTATTATCTGGGCAACCAGGCCGAGATCGAGGCAGCCATGGCCGCCGTGGCCAAGCAGGGCAGCGCCAAGAAGTAAGGAGGCCCCGCCCTCCCGCTGGCCCAGCCAGCCTCCGATCCTCATGCGGCGCAGTCAGCCTGTCGGTTGACCGCGCCGCCGGCCGCGTTTAGACGGTATACTGGGCGATTCATCCCTCCCGATGGATCGTGCGGTGTGCCGTTCCTGCCCGCATCGCTGAAAAAGGATCGCGTTTTTTCATGTCCACATCCCTCAGATCTGCCAGACTCGTCGGCATCGGCGCCATCGCCGGGATCGCGCTCAGCCTCGGCCTCACTGCCGTTGCCGAACGCTCCAGCAGCGACATCACCCGTCTGCCCGTCGACGAGATCCGCGAATTCAGCGAGATCTTCGGCACCATCAAGTCCTTCTACGTCGAACCCGTGAAGGACGAGAAGCTGTTTGCCGATGCCATCAACGGCATGCTCACCGGCCTCGATCCGCACTCGGCCTACCTCGACGAGAACGCCTTCGGCGACCTGCAGGCCAACACGCAGGGCCAGTTCGGCGGGCTCGGCATCGAGATCGGCACCGAAGACGGCTTCGTCAAGGTCATCTCGCCCATCGAGGACACCCCCGCATCGCGCGCCGGCATCAAGGCAGGCGACCTCATCGTCAAGATCAACGACACCCCCACCAAGGGGCTGCAACTCGATCAGGCGGTGAAGATGATGCGCGGCAAGCCCAAGAGCCGCGTCACCCTCACGCTGCAGCGCAAGGACGTGGCCCAGCCCATCGTCGTCAACCTGGTGCGTGACATCATCCGCGTCAAGTCGGTTCGCAGCAAGGAGCTGCAACCGGGCGTCGGCTACTTCCGCGTCACCGCCTTCCAGGAACACACCGTCGAAAGCCTGGCCGACCAGATCCGCCAGATGGGCAAGCGCGGTCCGCTCAAGTCCATCATCCTCGACCTGCGCAACGACCCGGGTGGCCTGCTCAACGGCGCCATCGGCGTCTCGGCGCTGTTCCTGAAGCCCGGCATGGAAGTGGTCTCCACCAACGGCCGCGCCCCCGATTCCAAGCGCAGCTACCGCGCCGCGCCCGAAGACTACCTCACCAGCCGCTCCATCGACCCGCTGGCCAACCTGCCGGCCTGGACCAAGACGGCGAAGATGGTCGTGCTGGTCAACGCCGGTTCGGCCTCGGCCTCCGAGATCGTCGCGGGTGCCCTGCAGGATCACAAGCGTGCCACCATCATCGGCACGCAAACCTTCGGCAAGGGCTCGGTGCAGACCATCCTGCCCATCAGCATCACCGGCCGCAACACCGCCATCAAGCTCACCACGGCGCGCTACTACACGCCCAACGGTCGTTCCATCCAGGCACGCGGCATCATTCCCGACCACATCGTCGAGGAAAGCGCCGATGCCGAGATCAATGCCCTGCGTGTGCGCGAGGCCGACCTGCAGCGCCACCTGAGCAACGACCGCGACACCACGCCGGAAGTGAAGTCCAACATCCCCACCCACATCGACCAGCAGCGCCTGCGCAACTACAAGCCGGTCGAACTGGGTGTGCCCGAGCAGGACTTCCAGCTCCAGCAGGCGCTCAACTTCCTGCACGACCGGCCCATCGTGAAGATGCCGCCGCTGCCCGCAGGTGCCAAGCCGGCCGCCAATGCAGCCGACAAGGCGAAGAACGCCCCGGCCGCCAATGGCAAGGCCAGCGAAAAGGCAGGCGACAAGGGCGCAGCCAAACCCTGACAATGGCATCGGGCGGCGCACCCGTGGTCCCAGACCACCGTGCGCCCCCGAAACAGAGCGCCCCAGGCCGGGGCACTGCCCGCCACAGCCTGCCCGTACACAGGCATCACGGCATCCAGCGCCCGACATCAGGGGTTCTGGATGCCGTTTTTCTTCTGCACGATGCAAGAGACCCCCGCCATGAACGACGAACAGCTCCTGCGCTACAGCCGCCACATCCTGCTGGATGAAATCAGCATCGAGGCCCAGGAGCGGCTGCTGGGCAGCACGGCGCTGGTGCTGGGTGCGGGCGGTCTGGGCTCACCGGCCGCCCTCTATCTGGCCGCCGCCGGCGTCGGCCGCATCCTGCTGGCCGATGGCGACACGGTCGATCTCACCAACCTGCAACGCCAGATCCTGCACACCGCCGACCGCGTGGGCATGGCCAAGACCGCCTCGGCCCGTCAGGCACTTGCTGCACTGAACCCCGGCGTGGAAGTGGTGCCGCTGCCGCGGCTGGAGACAGGGCAGGAAACGGGGCTGGAAAGGGGCGATGGCACCCCGCCCTCCAGCCTGCTCGAAGCCGTTGCGCAGGCCGACGTGGTGCTCGATTGCAGCGACAACTTCGCCACCCGGCACGCACTCAACCGTGCCTGCGTGCAACTGCGCAAGCCGCTGGTATCAGGCGCGGCCATCCGCTTCGACGGTCAGCTCTCGGTTTTCGACATGCGCCAGCAGACTTCGCCCTGCTACCACTGCCTCTTTCCCGATGGCGAGGATGTGAACGAGGTCCGCTGTTCGCAGATGGGGGTGTTTGCGCCGCTCACCGGCATCATCGGCACGATGCAGGCCGCCGAGGCGCTGAAACTGGCGGGCAACTTCGGCACCCCGATGACCGGGCGGCTGCTGATGCTGGATGCGCTCACCATGCGCTTCACCGACATCCGCGTGCCGCGCGACCCGGATTGCCCGGTTTGCGGGCACCGGCACTGAGCAACACCGGCCAGCAGGCGCCTGCCATCAGATCGGCGCCGGCGATCTCGGCCCGGTGCCGACCGCTCGCACAGCGCCCTCTTTGCCAGGGGGAGATATCACGGGCCCCGCAACCATGACGGCTGCCCACGGGTGACGGCGCGAACGACGGGGCCACAGGCACCGGGCGGTCAGCCAGGCACGCCCCCCCCGGCCCCGAAGATCGAGATCCTGATACCAGGCTCCAGACCCGCCCGCCAGGATCAAGCCCCTGGCACCAGCGCTCAGCGTTCCCTGTCCAGTACCTCGACATCAATCACGTCACCATCGGCCGACACCTCGACGCGCTGCTGGCGCCTGCCAGCGCGCCGCCCTGCGGCGGGAGCCGGGCTGCGTGAGGGCATGGCGATGGTGTCGCCTGCCACCCGGCTGCGACGACGGCTCGACAACGGCGCGCCCTCGTCCTCCTCCCAGGCAGGAACGGGAGCAGCAGCCGGCGCAGGTGACGGACGCGCCGTGATGGGAGGGGCCGGCGGGCGGGCCTGCCGGCCTGCACCGGAACGGGCTGGCGGCGGCGCGCTCTCGCGCACCGCCATCCGCTGCTGCCACTCGCGGCGCATCCGCTGGATGTCCTCGTCCATGTCGTGATCGTGGCGACTGGGCTGCCGCTGCCCCCAGATGTCCTGCAGCGGCGTGCTGCTATCCTGATCGTCCCACGGATCGCGCGCCCCCGACACGTCTTCGCGCCAGGCACGCTGCTCACGCATTTCGGCCGTGAGGCCCTCGTCAGTCCGCTCGGACCAGAGCCGCTGACGGCGCAGTGGCAGGCCATCCGGCCCCAGTCGCTGCATCACGACAGCCACTGCCGCCGCCGAATCCGCTGGCGCCATCTCCTGCCTGGGCGCCTGTTCCACGACGTCCTCTCGATAGCGGGCCACCAGTGTGGGAATCTCGCGCCCCTCCTCGTCCGGCATCGCCTCGGTAGGCGAAAAGACTTCCGTCGGGGGGAAAGCCCCGGTCGCCGGCCATCGCGTCAGCCGCGCTGTGTCCGCCTCCGTCAGCGAAGCAGCTCGCCCCGTGCCATTGAGTACCAGCCCGGCTTCCGCATCGTAGTAGTCTGCCGACGAGCCGCCGGCAGACAGGGCAACCGCAGCCATGCCACCTGCGTGGTTCGGCAGGCCCAGCACCGGTACCGCCCCGTTCGAGGCCGACGACCAAGGGCTTGCCCCGGCCAGCCGCAAGGTACTGTCCACGTTCAGCAACTGCCGCTCCCAGAGCAGGCGTGCCGGCGCAATGTGTGTCAGCTGCTCGGCCTTCAGGTCGCCATAGCGTTCGGTGAGAAAGCGCCGCACCGCCCGCATGCGTGAGGGCCGGGCTCGCAGGCTGTGCGCGTCGGAAGCCACCATCGTGGCCCAGCCGCGCCGGATGATCTCGTTGGCCACCCGGCCGGCCCGCTGGCCGAATTCGCCCAGCACCGAAGCCGCCGTCAATTGCAGCAGGCAACCTTCCTCCAGGAAGGGCTCCAGCAACCTGGGGCGCGCCATCACGGCCTCATTGCGCTCGGGATGCGCAATCATCGGCAAAACCCCCTGTTGCACCAGATAGCGCACGCCATCCAGTGCATTGTCGGGCATGTGAGAGTCGGGGAACTCCAGCAGCATCACCTTCATGCCTTCCCAGCCGCCCAGGAAGGGCAACTCGTCCTGGCGAAGCAGCTTGAAGGCTTCGGGCTCGAAATGCACCTCGGCGCCCAGAAACAGCTCGACCTCGATGTTCTTGGCCGCCACGAACTTGCGGAACGCCTCGAAGCGCGGGCGCAGGTAGCTCAGCGTGTTCTCCCAATAGCCGGCCCGGATATGGGGAGTCAGCACGATCTTGTCGACACCATCACGGCAGGCATGACGCAACAGCATCAGCGCCGAATGCAGTTCCTGGGGACCGTCATCGACGGCAGGCAGATAATGGCTATGTACGTCGATCACCCGTCGTTCACCTTGGCGACCCCTTCAGAGCCGCCCGGGAAGGAGGTCGCCGCCACAGGGAAACGCCGTGAACCACTCACCACCTTCATACAAACTTCCTCCTAGCAACAGCCGCATCCTTCGGAAGGATGAGGCTGTCTGCGCTTACCGGGTTGTCCGGCTCCCGGGCCGATGACCGAGATCACCCCGGTGTAACAGGTCGATCACGGCCAGATCACCGGCCTGACTCAAAGTATGAAGACCATGTGCACCCGACAGTCCCGACAGCGTGTCCGGATAAATTTCCCTTACCAGTTCTTCGCGATAGACATGTTCGCTGAGCTCAACAATGCGATACACGGCAATTCCATGCCCATAACAATCAAACGCCTGGATCTGGCCGTAACGAAAAATACTGTTATCCGACACAAGAATACCCGCATTGCGACCGCCGTGGCTGTCGATCCGCACCGGATTCATCGGATGAGGCGTCCAATGCTGCGACAACGGGTGCGCTGCATGAAACACGTGTAACTCCGAATGAAAATCGCGGCTGGCCTGAACGAGCGTGCTCCCCGTCCGATCCAGATTCGTCAGCATCCACCACCGCCCTTCAGCCTCGAAAAGCATGGTATCGACTGCCGCTACATTCTTCATCAAGGTTGCTATCGGTGTCCAGTCTGTTGGAAAGTGTTTGGCACGCCAGACCGTGATTCGCCCCGACCCCGACATTTCGGGGCAAAGAAAATCATCCCCTTGCCAGCGAAAATGAAAGGGAAAGGACATGTGATGCTGCGATGTGATGACCTTGCCCAGATGCCGGAGCCGTACCGCCGGCAGGTCATGCGCCCCCCGCCCCGCCGGTACGCCCCCCTCGGGCGCAGTGCCAGCAGGCGGGACTGCATCGCGGTTTTCCGCAGCATGGCCTTCGGTCAAGCCACCTGAAATGGCGGGTGCAGAAGCCGGGGCAGGCTCTGCTTCATCGGTCGGCATCTCCACCGCCAGCGCCGAGATGTGCCCGCGCCGCAGCCGGGGCTCCCACTCCTCGATGAACACCACCCGCTGGCCATCCGCCCCCTGTACCAGACAGGGGTCCGCCTGAAAACGCTTTCCCTGCGCATTGGCGAGATGGATCCCGCCAAAATCCAGGGAGGTTGGCGAGCCCGCCCGCAGGAACCCCAACTGCCAGAGATACGAACGCCCCTTGCCCGCGTCGATGGCCTTGCGCACGATCCGGCCAGCAGTACGCCCCGCATAGGCCAGAAGCTGATGCAGGGGCACCGAAACCAGACGGTTCCCGTTCAGCTCGGGCGGCAGCACCCGCTTGCGGCCCGTTTCATGCTGCGCCTGCGACCCGGCAGGCCAGATCAGGCGGAACAGGGCCTCGCCCTGCAAGCCTTCGGCAGGCGGGAGATCGCCCTCCCCCGAACCCGAACACGAACCCGAGCCGGACATGATGACGCCGGGCACAGGCTGCTGCCGATGCCACGCCAGACATTCCAGCACCGCATCCTTCATCATCCTCAACGCGGCGGCCAGCAGCAACGCCCTCGTCCGGCTCACGCTCCAGTGCGTCTGATACCAGCCCCGGCGAATGACCCAGGGAGACTCCAGCCCCGCGCCAGCGGCATACAGCACGATACCGGCCTGATCCATGCCGTCGAGGCTCTCGACGAACCCGAGCCCCGTTTCATCGGGGGGTGCGCTCAGGCTGAAATCGAAACCGATCACCCCATAGCGGGCCTGCCGGGCCAGCGGCAACACCAGCGCATCGGGGGCGCCACCTGCGCGAATCAGCAGATCGAATCCGGGGAGACCGGCGATGCCATCCGGCCCCTGTGCCGCATCCCCAGCCGTGTCGGCCACCGACAGGCCATCGTCATCAGCCGGGTGACGGTCGGGCAAAGGCCATGCCTCTGCAGCCACCTCCTGCACGCCCTGCCCAGGATCGTGAGAGGCGCCCAGCCGGGCAAGCCTCGCGTCCAGCCGGTACAGCCAGCGACGAAAACGCGCCTTCAGCGGACGGGGGGGAACGGGCATGGGCCGGGCGGCATGCCGGACACCGACGAGATCCAGCCCGGGCTCGGATTCGAGAAATGCGATCAGATCCCGCGCATGCCGGCTGACCCGGACACCATCCAGCAACACCAGCACGCGCACCGGCTGCCCGTGCTGCCCATGAAGATCAGTCATCAACACACTCCAGACGCAACATCACCCGCGAGGCATCGAGCACGTGATGCTTCGCGGGATCGGGCCATGCAAACAGAACCTCACCCATATTTCGACCAACGGGCCGAAACCGCCTTGTCCAGCGCGATCGACCGTATCCGTGCAGGCCGCGGCCTCAAGTGTTCCGGCCTGAGATCGGTTCCGTATGGGGGGATATCACCATAGGGCGACGGGAGAGACTTGTCGTCATCGGAGACGGCCTCAGCATCCCCGCCGTTCACGCCATCTTCCGCGGCTGCCGCGTCCGGCGCGGGCGCGGAGTCGTCAGTCCCCTGGCCCTCGGCCCCGGCGGCGCCCGAACGTGCCTGCATGGCCTTCGAAGCAAACCAGCCCGAGTCCATCCTGGACTGATTCATCACTTCCGCAAGCAGCTCATCGTGCAGAACGAGACCCGTTTCGGCAGGCGGGGCAGCAGCCTTCCTTGAAGGCGGAGCATCGGCTGGCTGCGGCGGCACATCAGCAGCAGGCGACGACGCACCGGCCGGAGGCGAGAGGGCAGCGGCCGGCTCAGGGAAGGCCGCATCACGCCTCGCCGCATCAGCCAGCTCCTCCTCCAGCTGCTGGGTGTCCGCAAACAGGAATCTGGTGTTGCCCGAGCGCCCGTAACCATCCGGCGGCAGCGTATCCGGCCACTCCGGCAGGTCTTCCGAACGGAACATGAACTGCGTGGCCCCCGTCGAGCCGGGGTAATTGTCGACAGCGACCGTATGGATACCTTCGTCGAGGGTGTTGTCGGCAGCGTCATCCTGTCTGGCACCCGCGGCCCGTGCTGCCGACGGCAGTTCACGTCCGCGTTTTCCATAGGCCTCGCTGTAGTGCAACTGACCGTAGCCGGATTCCTCGCCGTAGAAACGGTCGGCCTTCTCGAAATCATGGCCATTGAGCGCCACACCCAGTACCTCGACACCCGCCTTGTCAAGACGCCGCAGAGCACGCCGGGCACTGCGCACGGAAGTGCTGTTGGAGCGCACCACATAGACCATGCCCGACGACGCGCGGCCCAGCACCAGTGCATCGGACACCAGCTGCACCGGCGGACAATCCACGATGATCACATCGAAACGGCTCTGCAACCGGACCAGCATCTGATTCAGCTTCTTGCCCATCAGCAGGTCGAGTGCATTGCCGGCTGCCCTGCCAGCCCCAAGCACCTTCAGTGACGAATCGGGCACGGAAGTGAGGCAGGAATCCACATCGGCAACACCGGACAGCACCTCGGCAAGGCCGGGCCGGTCGGCGTGCAGTCCCAGGGCCGTCATGACCGCAGGCCGGCGCATGTCACCATCGATCAGGAGCACCCGCCGCGAAGAAGCCAGGGCAATGGCCAGATTGGTGGCCACCACGGTTTTCCCTTCCCGATCGACCGTCGAGCAGATCGTGATCACGCAGGATCCCCTGCCCAACCCGGACAACAGGACGTTGGTTCCGAGCGTGCGAATCGATTCGGCGAACAGGGAATCCGGCTTCAGTTGCTGAACCATGCTTGCCTTTCCGGCATGCCAGCGCCCCAGACGGGGGATGGAACCGAACAGCGGCCGTCCCAGCCGCTCCTCGACATCATCACTGCGCCGCAGGGTGTCATCCAGCTGATCACGGAGCACCACACCAAAAAGCCCGACCACCAGACCCAGCAACGCCCCCATCAGGGTCATGAGGGTCTTGCGCGGCTTCACCGGCAGGTTGGGCACCTGTGCCCGGTCGATCATGCGTGCCGCAGGCTGATGCAGGTCGCTCGCGGCCGACACCTCCTTCATCCTGCCAAGGAAGGTCTGGTAAAGCTGGCGACTGCTGTTCACTTCCTGTTCGAGCTGGCGCAGCTCGATCTCCTTGCCGCCCAGGTTCTTCATCGCCTCACGCGCGACGTTCAGGGCAGACACCACCTGCCGCTCGTTTGCCTGTGCCGCCGCCAGCTCACCGGCAACTTCCCTGCGCGCAGCCTCCACCTGTTCCCGCAGATCATCCTGCGCCTGCCTCAGCTCCGACAGCGAACGCCGGTACTGCGGGTGCGCCGTGCCCAACTGGCTGCGCAACTCGGCCACGCGCGCCGCTGCAACGCTGCGCGCCTCCCGCGCACGGGCCACGGCCGGATTGCCGGCGATGCGGGGACTGGCCATCACCTGCGTCATGTCCTCGCTGGTGGCCTGCTCCTGGGCATCTTCCGCAGCCGCCAGACGCGCACGTGCGTCGATCAGGCGCTGCGTCAGCGCCGCAATGTGCTGCTCGGACGCCTCGTCACCATCGCGGGCCACGATGCCATGATCGCTGCGGTATTGCGCCAGCGCCTTCTCGCTGCGGTCGAGTCCCGCCTTCAGCTCGATCAGTCGTTCGTTCAGCCAGCGGTCGGCATCGCGCGACGCCGCATGGCGCGCATCCATGTCGGCATGGATGAAGGCGGCAGGCACCTCGTTGACGATGGCCGCAGCCAGCTTCGGATCCTCCGACTGGAAGGAGATCTTCACCAGGGGATTCTGGTGAATGCGGGTTATCTTGAGATTGTCCTCGAAATGTTCCAGCGCACGCTGTTCACGCGACAGCGCCTGCGATTCGCCATCACCGCCAGACTCCTGCTCACCATCGTCGGTGCCCACGAATTCCTCGCGCGACGTGAGGTTCAGCTTGCGGATCACGCGCAAGGCCACCTCCGATGTCTTCAGGAACTCGGACAGGCCATCTTCTGCCGACAGCTCGGAAACGCCACCGCCCGCCCCCTGGACAGAGACAGGACCCTTGCCGCGTTCAAACATCAGGGACGAGCTGGCCTCGTAGACCGGCTGAATGCGTATTGAGACCACGAATGCAATCGCAGCCCCCAGCAGCAGCGCGGCCAGCAACTTGAAACGCTCACGAACGATCAACCGCCAGTACTCGACGACCAGCGGAGTCGCTCCGGGCTGCTCCACCGCATCCAGCCCGTTTGACGGCGTGGAATCAGAAGAGGCAAGGAAGGAAGGGGCAGCACACATGATTCACACACAAAAACGTTGCACAAGCACGGATCCTCGACACGACGCAGTCACGAGAGAACGTTGTATCGATGCGACTGGCGATTCTGCCAGTTTCACCGAAGCACGACGTAACACCCGGAAACAAACAAGCACTCTTTTGCGTCAGGATGCGGTCAATTCATGACAGACCCCATACCTTGCGCCACTGTGGCAACACGGCATCCATCGAATAGGCCGCCTCTGCCACATCGCGTGCAGCCCGCTGCAATGCCGCCAGACGCGCCGGATCATGTACGAGCGCCGCCGTGGCCTCGGCCAGATGCAGCGCATCGGGCCTCGCCTCCACCAGCGGGCCGCCATGCGCCGCCGCCGTGTCGATCATCTCGCCCAGCACCGCACCGGCACGTGTCACCACGGCCGGCATGCCGGCCTCCAGCGCCTCCAGCAGCGCATAGGGCTGCCCTTCCGGCACCAGCGAAGGCAGCCACATCAGATCGTTGTCCAGCAATTTCACGCGCGTGTCTTCGGGCGCCACGAACCCCGGCAGCGTCACGCAATCCTCCAGCCCCATCTGGCGAATGGTCTGCGGCAAGCCTGCCAGCAGCGGACCATCGCCCGCCAGCTCCAGCCGCACATCCAGCCCCCAGTCACGCAGCAGCCTCATGGCCTCCAGGCACATCGTCACGCCCTTTTCCGGCACCAGCCGCGACAGGAACAGGATGCGCAGCGGACGCGACGGATCGGCCTCTCGCACCACGGCCCGCTCCATCGAAACCGCGTTGTTGACCGGCACCGCCCGCTGCGCCGCCGCACCGCCAATCGCATGCGACTGCGCCCGGCTGAGCACCACCACGCGGTCGGCCACGCCCAGCACCCCCTGCGCGGCCACCCGCAGCCAGCGCCGGCCATCGAAGCGGCCCTGCAGCAGACAGCCATGCACCTGAAAGATCACCGGCACCCGCAGCGCCCGGGCAATCAGCACGAAACCGGCATCCCGCGCCACACACACCGGCTTGATCGAACTGTTGACGTGAGCCACCACCCGGCGGTTGTCCGCACGCGCTGCCCGCAGCGTCTGCGCAAAGGCCCGGTAATCATCCAGCAGCCGGCGAAGCTGCGACCCGCCGCCCGCCTCGCCCTGGCGCCGGCCGATCTGGAAATGTTCGAGCCGCACGCCCAGCCGGCCGGCAATCTGCTCCAACAGCTGCATGTGGCGGGTGATGCCGCCCACCAGACCGCGCGCGGGGCCGGTGGAAATGACGGTGGATGACGAAACTGACATCGGAATCTCCTGACACGGGGCGAGCGCCAGCCGGGACAGCCCACAACGGGGCTGACCCTGCATGCGTACCCGGTTTCATGATTGCGCCGCGGAAGGCTGCCTGGCGGCAGCCCCGTTCATCGCTCAGAGCGAGACGGGATCGTCTGCGGTGACTTTTTTCTGCGCCCCATCGAGGCGGGCCCAGGCCAGGTTGGACCAGGCGATGAACACCAGCAATACCAGCACGAAAGTGCCGAACAGCGCCCGCTCGGAAAAGCCCAGCAGCCAGCCCCCCACGCCCACCAGGCCACAGAGGAACGAGCCGACGTGAATGGCGAAGACGCCCTGCCCCGGCGTGAGTCCCAGGCGCACCACCAGATGATGCAGGTGCTTCAGGTCGGGTGTCATCGGCGTGACCCCGGCACGAATGCGGCGCACGATGCACGAGGCCGAATCGGCCAGCGGCACGGCAACGATCCAGAGCGAGACCACCGGCTTGACGCTGGCGCTGCCGTAGGCCGAGGTGGCATGAATGGCGAACCAGGCCAGCGTGAATCCCAGCAGCATGCTGCCGCTGTCACCCAGGAACACCGCCGCCCGGCTGCGCAACGGCGAGCGGAGGTTGAACCACAGGAAGCCCGCAAGCCCCCCCATCAGCGCCGCGGCCATCGGCACCATCGCCCCGGCAAAGGGCTCGGGCGTGATGCCGGCAGCCTGCGCGGCCTGCGAGGCAAACACCAGCGCCACCGCAAACCACATCAGGCTGATGAAACTCAGCCCGCCGCACAAGCCGTCGGCACCATCGGTGAAGTTGACCGCATTGATGACGGCCACCGTGCCCACCAGACTGAGCGGCAGCATGACCCAGGGATTCGACAGCAGCCCCAGACCCAGCCCCACGCCGAGCACATCGCCCACCGAAGGCAGAAAGCGCCCGCCCAGGCCCACGGCCGCGACGGCGGCCCCCACCTGCACCATCGCACGCCAGCGGGCACGAATGGGAAAGCGGTCATCGACCAGTGCCACCGAGAACAGCAGCAGCCCCCCCAACCAGTAGCCCAGCGGCGCACACTGCCCTGCCGGACCGATGAACTGCATCACGGCCAGCGTGATGAGGATGGCCCAGCCGCCGATCAGCGGGATCAGGCCCTGGTGGTCCTTTCGGACACTGGGCTTGTCCACCCACCCGATCGACCGGGCGACGGGCATCAGCAACGCCGTCGCCAGGAACGAGAGCACGAGACTGCCGGCCAGCACGGACCAGGGAAAACTCATGAAAAACGCCGAAAGATCAAATGCGGGCATGAAAACACCACGGACACGGGAAGGCAGGGAAATGCTGTCCACGCCAGACAATCTCCCAGGCACTGGCACGACGCCCCGGAATCAGGCAGCATGACGTGACGCACCCGGCCGCCCCCTGGTTCATGGGAAGAAACGGCAGCCAGCGAATCAGTGGCGCAGGCATTGCAGACAGCCACCTATCTGACACGGCAAACCTTTTGAGGAAGCCGCGCCACCAGGAACGATCGTCGACAGACGGCCTCGACGACCCAGATGCCACGCGGGTAACGGAACCGGAACATGCACGCGACCTCAGGTGTCGCGTCGATATCCTTTACACATACTCACGAGCAATTCGGCGCTATTGTAAGAGACTCCACCAGCAATGAGGATGGATGATAGGAAACGGGTAGCGCAATATGCGCTTCAGATTGCAACTTGCATCGATTCTTACAAATCCGCCCCATCACCTCATGGAACTGCGACCTTGTCGCCGCCTGCCCAAAAGCGTCGAAATCGTTCCTTTTTGCGCCAAGAAACACAATAGCGCTTCAGATTGCATCAGCCTGTATCTGAAGGTGCCGGCAGGATGACGGCCCCCTACAATTCCCGATGGCCCGGCGCCAGCCGGAACGCGGCCCCTGACCAGACGGCGCTGCCCCGCATGCCGTGAGTTGCACAGCCCCCCCCGTCCGTGGCTGTGGCGGCCCCATGCTGCCATGACATCGCCGCCTGCCCCGGCGCCCACGCCCCGGCAGCCATCACGACACCATTCTCCGGCCACGGCATGAGCCGTCGCAGGATCATCCTCCATCCTCGTCGAACACATGGCGCGCCTGAACGCACTCCCTCAATTCTTCCGCACCCACAGCTCCTCGCTCTACACCTTCGTCATGCTCGGCACCGAGCGGGTGCTGCAGATGTTCATCGGCCTCTGGATTGCCACGGCCATCGCCCGGCATTTCGATCACGGCACCTTTGCAAGCTGGCAGATCACCATGTCGCTGTGGCTGGTATTCGGCACCATCGGCAACATCACCGGCGAGCGGGTGCTGCTGCCTCGCCTCTGTGCCGAGCCGCCCGAGGGCATGCCCCGGCTCTGGAACACCGCCCTCGCGGCCAAGGCGCTCACCGGCCTGATCGCCGCCGTACCCCTCGTGCTCTGGGCCGCCACCCTCGACAACCCGACGATATTCGCCCTGGCGCTGCTGTGGGCACTGCAGATGCTGGTGAGCGCCCCCATGTCGCTGGCCGTGCATGAAGCCTATGCACGCGACGATTTCCGCTTTCCGCAGATTGCGCGCATCGTCGGCATGATTGCGCGGCTGCTGGTCGTCACGGTGCTGCTGCTGGTTTTCCAGGCGCCGGTCGTCTGGCTCGTCTGGGGCTGGATCATCGAGGCTCTCGTCCTCAGCCTCATGCTGTGCCGCAACTGGCTCACCGGCAGCCGCATCCGGCCCGGCCTCGTCGACTGGCGGCTGATGCGCAACATCTTTGCACAGGGTGCGGCCCTCGCCGTGGCCTCCGCCGCATCGGTCGCGCTCTCGCGCATCGACCGGGTCACCCTCGGCGCAGCCATCCCGGCCGATGTGCTCTCCCAGTATTCGGCCGCCATGACGCTGCTCGAATCGGCCTTTGCCTTTGCCACCATGCTGGCCACCATCGTCGGCGCCAAGACGCTGTTCCGCCCCGGCCCGATCATCGCCTCGCAACATCTGGGCATGACCTGTCTTTCAGCCAGCATCGCCGCACTGCTCAGCCTGCTGCTCAGCCTCATCGCCCAGCCGCTGATGACCACACTCTACGGCGAGAACTACGCCGGATCGGGCACCTACCTGCAGATAGCCTGCTGGCTGCTGCCCCTCGTGTTTGCCCAGTCCATCCTTCAGGCACCGCTGCTGCTGCGCGCCACCAAGACCTATCATGTCATCAAGGCCGTCACGGCCTTCGGGCTGGGTGCCCTGGTGGCCAGCCTCACTGCCCACTTCCAGCACTACCACGCCATCAGCGCCGGCGCCTACGTGGGCTATCTCACCCTCATTGCCTTCGACCTGACCGAACTGTACCTGCGCCGCAAGGACATCTATGCGCACCCTGGCCATCCCGCAAGCAAAAACGCCTGATTTCTTCGTGGCACCCGGCCTCACGCAGCGCACGCTCCCTCCGATCAACAGCGTCGCAGCCTGGGGTACCTGCCTGCTCATCTTCTTCGTCTGCACCTATTTCGAGACCCACAGCCTCGCCGGGGTCAAATACGCGATCATCTGGCGCGCACTGGTCTTCCTGCCAGCCATCATCTTCATCGTGCGAAACCCGCTGCCCGTGGGGACGTACGCGCTCAAGCCGCTGTTCTGGGCCTATCTGTTCTTTGCGCTCGGCCCCGTCTGGGGCATCGGGCTGGGCATCAGTGATGCCGGCTACTCCGCCAACCTCGCCGCCAACCGGATGTTCGTGCCCATTGCCCTCATCGGTCTGGTGCTCGCCACCCGCCGCTACGACATCGCCGATCTGCTGGTTCGCGTGTTTCCCCTCTTTCTGTGCCTGGTGTCCATTCCGCTGCTGGCCGGCTGGCTGCCTCCGGTTGGCCTGCAATGGTCGCTCGCCGCCGTGTCGGGGCTCGATCTCACCGCCTACAACAGCGTCTTCCAGAACCAGCATTCGGCCTCACTCGCGCACGCCATCGCCGGCATCTGCGCCTTCACGCTGGTGGCGCGCTTTCCGGGGCGCCGCTCCATTCCCTACCTGCTGATGGCGCTGGGCTGCTTCGGGCTGTGCGTGCTCACCACTGCCCGCTCGGGGCTGCTGGGCCTGATGGTCGGCCTGGTCGTGGTGGCCTTCTTCCGCCGCAAGCTGCGCCTGCTGGCTGCGCCTGCCGCCTTCGTCGTCGCGGGGCTGCTGGTCACGGCCATGGTCAAGCCCGAAATGGTCGACATGATCCAGAACCGCATGACCGGGCAGACCCTCTACACCAAGGGCCCCAGCGCCGACACGCTCACCAGCGGTCGCCTCACGCTCCAGACCTCGGCACTGAAGGGCTGGTCGCAGAGCGAACCGCTGCAACTGCTGTTCGGTGTGAGCCGTGCCGGCACCCGCGACAACAACGAGCGCCTCACCGGCAGCCATCTCATCGCCCACAGCGCCTTCGTCGACGAACTCAGTGCCTTCGGCATCGTCGGCTTCTGTTCGCTGCTGGCCACGCTGGCCGCAGCCTACCGGCTGGCCTGGCGCAACGCACGCCTCGGCCACCCCGCCGGCCTCGCCTGCCTGATCGCGCTCTGTCTCTACGGCATGCTGCAGAGCATGGACTACTCCTTCCAGAATCTCATCATCGGCATGGTGCTGGTGCTCGAAACCCGCGCCACCATGACGCTGCAGCGGTCCGGCACAGGCCAGCCCACCAGCCCGCAGCCACCGGAAGCTGTCTGAAGCCGATCACAGACCCTCCTGCGGCTGCCGGAAGCAGGCAGCCTCCCTTGCCACCAGCAGCTGTCGCCAGCGATCACGCATGCAAACTCCTGCAATGAACGGAAAGCCCTGCAACGATTGGCAGCCAATGTCCTGACGAGTTTAAAAAATTGTTTTTTTCACTCCAACTCTCTACTGATGTGTTACAGGCGCAAGGACTCAAGTCAGAAAAAATGAGACATTGCTGAAACGGAATTCAGGAAACTATGGCGAAGCCCTTCTGCGGGCGCGTGCCTGCAGCCTTCCTGCACGATTTTTCGTGCCTTTCTCGCGTCTGCGCCGCACTCGCCCGAATGGCTCGCATGTCTTTTCCTCAAGTATCTTGAACTCCGTACAAAAAGCTGAAAGACCGCAGAGGTTTCGCCTGCGCCACAAACCAGATGGCGGCGGTCGGTTTTCTGGGGGTAGGCATTCCGGCCCCGTGGCGCATCAGCGGTTCCCTGAACCTCGCTGATCTCGCCGCGTCGTGTCCGGCTTCCATACACCCCACCATATTGCCAAGGGGAAGGATCATGCCGTTCTCGCCAGACACGACCCACCTGTTCCACCAGGATGTGATCTGCCATCCCATTGATACGGTGGCTGACTACTGCATCGAACGGATCGAGCGATACCGGAGGAGCCCCCATCGCCCTTCCCTGGTTTTCGCCATGAACGCGGAAAAGTCCGTGCAGTCCCACCGCAACCCGCAGGTACGGCAGTTGCTGCAGCGCGCCGACGTGCTGATTCCCGACGGCGTCGGCACCTGTATCGGTGCCCGCCTGCTGCATGGCGTGCGCATGGCACGCGTCACCGGCTCCGAACTCATGCCCGCCCTCTGTGATCGCGCCGAACGCGAAGGACTGTCGGTCTTCGTCTACGGCGCATCGCCCGAATCCAATGCCGGCGCCCTCCGCACGATGCGTGCCCTGTGGCCGCGTCTGCGCATCGCCGGCTCCGCGCACGGCTTCCTGCCGCCCGGCAGCCTCGACGATCTGCACGACCCCACGAAGGACACGGCCGCCCGCCGCATCATCGACGCACGCCCCGACATCGTCTTCGTCGGTCTCGGCAGCCCGCGGCAGGAATTCTGGATGAGCGAAGTGGGTGTGCATCTGCCGGTTGCCCTCTTTCAGGGCGTGGGCGGCACCATCGATGTGCTCTCCGGTGTGGCAGTGCGTGCACCGCAGATCTGGCAGCGCTGCGGCCTGGAATGGCTCTACCGCCTCATCGAGAACCCGTCGCGCTGGCGCCGTCAGCTGGCCCTGCCCACCTATGCCAGCCTGGTTCTCGCACAGTTCCTCTCGCTCCCCGCCGCACCAGAACCGTCTGAACGATCTGAATGAAGCCCATCGACATCACCCTGGTGGCCGGCGCTCGCCCCAACTTCATGAAGATCGCCCCGCTGATCCGGGCCTTCGCCGCACGTCCCGACCGGGTTCGCTATCGCCTGGTGGATACCGGACAGCACAGCGATCCGGGCATGAACCGCGTGTTCTTCGACGAACTCGGCATTCCCGAGCCCCATGCCCATCTCGGCTGTGGCGGTGCCAGTCAGGCCGAAGTCACTGGGCGCGTGATGGTGGCCATGGAAAAGGATCTGCAGGCGCACCCGGCCGACGGCGTGCTGGTGGTCGGTGACGTGAATTCCACGCTGGCCGCAGCCGTGGTCGCCAAGAAACTGCAGCGCGTGCTCATCCATGTGGAAGCCGGTCTGCGCAGTGGCGACCGCAGCATGCCCGAAGAAATCAACCGGCTGGCCACCGATGCCATCGCCGACATGTTCTTCGTGACCGAACCATCGGGAGAAACGGCGCTGCTGCGTGAAGGCCAGCCCGCCGAACAGATCCACATGGTCGGCAACGTCATGATCGACAACCTGTTCCACCAGATCGAGCGCCTGAACCAGGACCCATCGGCTGGCGGACGCGGTACCGAAGCACGCCAGCGCCTCGGCGACCGCCGCTACGGCGTCATCACGCTGCACCGCCCGTCCAACGTCGATCATCCCGAAAAACTCGGTGCCATCATCCAGACCCTGCGCACCATCGCACAGGAGCTGCCGCTGGTGTTTCCCGTCCATCCGCGCACCCGCGCCAGTCTCGACCGCCACGGCATCGACCTGGGCCCCGACATCATCGCGCTGCCTCCGCTGTCCTACATGGAATTCCTCAGCCTCTGGAAGGATGCCGAGATCATCCTCACCGACAGCGGCGGACTGCAGGAAGAATCCAGCGCCGTCGGCGTGCGCTGCGTCACCCTGCGCGACAGCACCGAGCGCCCCGTCACCCTCACCGACGGCACCAACGTGCTGGCCGGAACCGACCCCGAACGCATCCTGCAGGCTGCCCGGCAATCGCTGCAGCAACCGCCGTCGCCGCGCCGCCCCCGCCTCTGGGACGGCCGTGCGGCCGAGCGCATCCTCGATGTCATCATAGCCTCCCCCCTCTTTGCACGATGAGCGCGCACGCCCACGCACGCCCCCCCCGACGCCCCACCCTCAGCGTGGTGCCGCCCGCCCCGGCAACCAGCGGCAGCACGCTGTCCAGCCTGCCGGCAGGAGCGCCCCCCGAGTCTGCGCACACCACGGAACCGGCGGCCTTCCCGACGGCCGCGGCCATGCAATCGCCAGCTCACACCGCCACATCTGCCAGACGCTTCGCCGACGCCCCGTCAGACACGGCAGGAAAGCCAGCAGCCCATGCGCCATCGACACCAGCGGCACAGCATCCTGCACCAGCCATCGCAAACAGCGCTCCCCTGCCACGGCGCGAACGCCCGCCCTTCGTCGAACCCGTGCGCCTGGGTGAGGATGAAAGCGCGCTGGCCGCCCTCTTTCAGCCGGCAAGCGGACTCGACAAGGCCGTGCTCATCTGCCCGCCTTTCGGACAGGAAGCCATCCGCGCACAACGCTCGCTGCGGGTGGTGTCCGAACGCCTGGCTCGCCAGGGCATCCCCAGCCTGCGCTTCGACTATTTCGGTACCGGCGACTCCCCCGGCGAAGACGGCGTGGGCCACCTGAACCGCTGGCAGCAGGACATCATCATCGCCGACAGCTGGCTGCGCAAGCTCTCGGGCTGCCCCAACATCATCTGGCTGGGTCTGCGCCTGGGCGCCACCATCGCCCTGCAGGCTGCCAGCCAGCACCCCGACCTGCCCCAGCCGGCACGCATCGTCCTCTGGGAGCCCGTGCTGGACGGCCGGCACTATCTGTCCCACCTCGCCCGGATGCACGAGTTCTGGACGCGCCAGGCCAACGTCACCACCGAGGCGCTGGGCTTCCTGCTCACCACCCGCATCCGGCGGCACATCGGCCACATCCAGCCCGACACCCTCACGCCGCCCCGCGGCAGCCGGATCGACCTGCTCGCCCATGCCCAGCTCCGCGGCCGCGAGCGCTTCCTGGCCCACGCACGCCACCGCACCCGGGTCAATGACATTCGCCTGGGCAGCACCATCGAGTGGACCTCGAACACCGCACTCGAAAGCCAGTGGGTTCCCGACGAGGCACTGGCGGCCCTGCTCAGCATCTGCGCCACTCCCGACGCCTGATCCCCATGACCGCCTCCTTCCAGTATCGCGAGAACACGCTCCGCTTCGGCCCCGATCAACGCCTGATCGGCACCCTGACGTTGCCGCGCGACCCGGCGCCCTCCAGCCTTCCCGGCCTCATCCTGTTCAACGCCGGCGCCCTGCAGCGCATCGGGCCGCACCGGCTCAACGTCGAGATGGCCCGAACCGCCGCCGTGCAGGGCATGGCCGCCATCCGCTTCGATCTGCCCGGTCTGGGCGACAGCGGCTTCATCAACACCGACGCCTCGCATGACGAACAGGCATTCACTGCACTGGCAGATGCCATGACGCTCCTGGCCGAGGGCCCGTGCGCCCCAAGGCGCTTCGTGATCGCCGGCCTGTGCTCGGGCGCCGACGTGGGCTTCGAGATGGCGCTGCGCGACCCGCGCGTCGCCGGCCTGTTCATGATCGAGCCCTGGTATTTCCCCAACCGCTATTCGGCGCCGCTGCGCACACTGCGGCGCCTGCGCGAATACGGCCCGCGTCGCGCCCTCTTGCGCATCATCCAGTTGCTGCGTGGCCACCGCAACCACCCCGGCGGCACCGACAGCCCGGCGATGCCGGCCATGCCGCCCGACGAAACGGTGCGCGCCAGCCCCTCGCCCACGCAGTTCTCCAGCGAGCTGCGCACCCTGCTGTCACGCGGGCTGCGCATCCGCCTCATCTATGCCAACACCCTGATGGGCAGCCACGATCTGCGCCAGCATCAGCAGGACATCTTTCAGGGCCTGGGGCCTGCCAGCCACTTCGATGTAGAGATGGTGCCAGGCACCGACCACCTGTTCACCCGGGTCGAATCCAGACAGTTGCTGATCCGCCGGCTGGCCGAATGGCTGCGTCGCTTTGCCGACGAATCCGGAGCCGTGCGCCCGGCTGCCTGAACAAGGCACACAGGCAGCTGCACCATCGGTGCGGAGGAGAGCCGAAGCGGTCGGCGGAGCGCAGGAAAAAAGCGCACACTGACTGGTAGCAGCAGGGCTGCACAGCGGAGCCACCCAGGAGCCTGCATTCAGCCATAGCCCGCTGCCCACATTTCAGGCACAGGCAAACGCCGCCCATTCATGGATGCACGAACAGGGCCGTGCGCCAGCTCAGCGGAGCAGCGGCACGCCGCCGGAGATGGTCTGCATCGGCAACGTGGGCCGGGGAGCCTCGACAGGAGCGGCAACGCGCGTGGCGTTGTCGCCCCGGCCTTCCAGGATGAGGCCCGGGTTTTCTTCAGTGAGCCGGTAGGCCAGCCCCATGCCGAAGGCTCCCATCAGATGCGCACGGGCATCCGTCATGCGCGGGGGACGATGCGCGATGTTGTGCGCATCGCTCGATACGATGTGCACCATGCCATGCGAGAGCAGGTACTGCGCCGTCTTGCCGGCCGAGCGGCCAAAGGCGCCGATGACCGAGGCTGCCGTCAGCTGAAGCAGGCAACCCATGTCGAGAAAGGGCTTGATGGCCGCCGGATTGCGCATGACCGCCTTGTTGCGCTCGGGGTGGGCGATGAGGCAGCGCACCCCCCGGTCGGCCAGCGAACGGCAGGCCATTTCGGCGCCGGCCGGAATGGTGCCATCCGGAAACTCCAGCAGCATCAGGAACTGGCCTTCCCAGCGGCCGATCATCGGCAGCTCGTTCATGTCGAGCATGTCGAAGATGTCGGGATGCAGATGAACCTCGCCACCCAGATAGACTTCCAGCGGAATGCCGGCATCGGCCAGTGCCTGCCGATAGGCGTGATAGACATCCCACAGCTCGGACAGCCGGTTGTCGAACACGCCGGGATAGACGTGCGGCGTGACGACCGAGGCACGAACCCCGTCGTCGACGACAGCCTGCGCCAGCGCCAGCGCATCCTGCATGGTACGGGGACCATCATCGACGCCGGGCAACAGGTGGCTATGGAGATCAATCATCGGACAATCGGGCAACGGTGACAGGGGTCAGCCGAGCCAAACCGGCTCAGACCGATACAACGGCATCCTGGCGGAATTCGTCGATGGCAACTTCGCGGCCTTCCCACGCGGAACGATAGGCAGCCGACAGAAGTGCAAGGGAACGCAGCCCCTGATTGCCATCGGTTTCGGGACGAGCCCGGCCACGCAGCACTTCCATGACATTGTGATAGTACAGCGGATGGCCAAAACCATACACCGAAGTAGGCTCGTAGTTGGACGAAAGGATGAGTTCGTCCTCCGGGCGCTTGTCGGCGAACTCCCAGTGTGTGATTTCGTTCACAGCAACGCCGCCCACCTTCACGGTGCCACGCTCGCCCAGCACGATGATGCTGCCTTCCAGGTTCTTCGGATAGGTCAGCATCGTGACGTTGATGCTGCCCAGTGCGCCATTTTTCCAGCGCACGCTCATCACGCCCGAATCCTCGGCCTCGATGTTGCGGGCCAGCGTGCCGGTGAAAGCATGCACGCGATCAACGGGGCCGATCATCCAGTCGAGCAGATCCACATAGTGGCTGGCCTGATTCATGAAGGCACCGCCATCGAGCGCCCAGGTGCCGCGCCAGGGCGCAGCATCATAATACTCCTGTGGGCGCGTCCAGAAGACGTTGATGACGGCCATGTAGATCTTGCCGAAGCGTCCCTGCTGAATGGCATGGCGCAGCGCCTGCAGGGTGGCGTTCTTGCGGTTCTGCTTCACCACGAAAAGATGCACCCCGGCACGCTGACAGGCCTGGTTCATGGCCAGGCCGTCCTTCCAGCGGGTGGCCATCGGCTTTTCGCTGATGACATGGCGCCCGCTTTCGGCCACCTGGATGGCCTGGGTGGCGTGCAGCCCCGACGGCGTGGTCAGCACCACGATGTCGGCCGTGGTCTTTTCCAGCATGGCGTCCAGCGTGCCGTGTCCCTTGGCCCCGGTACGCTCGACAGCAGCCTTCAGCGCCTCGGGGTTGATGTCACAGACATCGACCAGTTCGGCTTCGGCGGCATGACGCTCGATGGCCTGGAAATGGTTTGCCGAGATACGCCCGCATCCGACCAGGGCAACACGAATCTTGCGGTCGGCCGGAACGATGAGTTTGTCAGTAGCTACCAAGGTACAGCTCCACATTCAGACTTCAGGAATTCAGGGACGGACGAGCAGCCGGGGCTTCATGGTGCCAGCCGCAGGCCTGAATCTTCGCCCCAGGGGTTGTTTACACCCCAATGGCAATGTCCACAAAGCATAGACAATCCACAACATCCCGGTAGTGACAATCCGCAAAGGATGAGAGTTTCGCCCGGAAACGCAGCAAAACGTACCAAAAACCCCACATTTGCTCGACAGGGTTGCGGGTTTTATGCAGAAACCGGCCAAAACGATCACCGGATCAGGCGGCACAGCTTGCGAAACGGCAAGCCGCCGATTCGAGCGCGGCCTCCCCCGAGGCTTTCAGAAAAATCCATGTCAGCATCATGGATTTCGGGAAAAGACTGCAAACAGCCCGGAGCACCAGCCGGATGTGCGCCAGACCGGATGCAACACGCGAAGCTGCGGCCAGATGCTGGCCGTGCCCCGGGTGCAAACGCTCACCTCCGATTCATTTTCTGACAAATAACGCGCTTATTTTGACAAATAATCGACAAGAATCGACTTACTGCATGATTTTTGCGCAGGCGACGCCTCGTTTTCTGCTCGTGCCCCCGGCCACAGCCCGGCCTGGCAGCCGCCTCACGGGCTTTATAGGGCCAGCGCCCGGCCTGCACAATCTTCCGTCCTCGGAGAAGCTGACAGACCCCCGGCGAAAGCGGCATAATTCCTGATTGACCACCTCCTTGCGGGCCTCGCCTCCGGCGTGGCGCCCATGCCACACGGAACGGGCCGATTTCTCTCTAGTGTCAGCCGCCGTCCGGGCCCGGCCATCCGGGCCAGCCCGCTTTTCATCGGCGGCTTGTCAACCTCGCCAGAAGCAACTCTCACCATGAACATGTCCAACCCCTTCCCCAACGACGATATGCCGAGTGGGGAGCCGCTACCCAGCGCGCCAGCGCGCGCCGGAGGCTTTGCCGCACCCCGGCCGGCACCCACCTTCAGCTCCTATCTGGCAATCGTCCGCGAGCGGAAATGGCTGGTTCTCTCCACGGCAGCCATCGTCACGGCACTGGCCACCGTCGCCGTCAACGTGATGACGCCGATCTACCGCGCCAGTGCCACGATCCTCATCGAAAACGCCAAGCGCAACGTCGTCTCCTTCGAGGAGATCTACGGTGTGCCGGCAGGCAGCCGCGAGTTCTTCCAGACGCAGGCCGAGTTCATGCGTTCGCGCGAGGTCGGCATCCGCGTCATCAAGAGCCTCGACCTCGTCGCCAACCCGCTGTTCAACAAGGATCTGCCGCAGGATGCGGCCAAGCCTGCCGAACAGCAGGCCGATCCGGCAGCCCAGCCCCCCGCCGGCGGCCAGGGTTCCACCTCCCAGACCCTCGAAGAACGGGTGCTGGAACGCTACAAGGAAAACCTCGACATCGTGCCGGTGAAGAACAGCCAGCTGGTCGAGATCCGTTTCGAGTCGCCCGACCCCGAGCTGGCCGCCCGCGTGGCCAACCAGACGGCCGAGTCCTACATCACGGCTGACCTCGATGCCCGCTTCGACATGCAGCAGACCGCCAGCCGCTGGCTGAACGAGCGCCTGAACCTGCTGCGTCAGGATCTGGAAAAGGCCGAGGACGAGCTGCAGGCCTACCGCGAGGAAATCGGCCTGGTCTCCACGCCGGGCTCCACGCTGGGTGGCAACGAGCGCCAGCTCGACTCCTCGTCCGAACGCCTGATCGCCGCCCGCGTCGAGCGTTCGCGCCTGGAGCACGTCTACAGCCAGGTGCGCCGCGGCGCGCCCAACCGCTACGAAGTGCCTGAAGTCTTCAACAACCCGGCCGTGGCCGACGCCCGTGCCGCCGTCGGTGCTGCCGAGTCCCGCATGGCCGACGTGTCGGGTTCGCTGGGCAGCTCGCACCCGGCCTACCGCGCCGCCCGCACCGAGCTGGAACAGGCCCGTGCCAACCTGCGCCGCCAGTCCGAGGGCGTGATCTCCAGTATCCAGAAGGCCTACGAGACGGCAGTTGGGCAGGAAAAGGCCCTGCAGGCCGAAGTGGCTGCCTCCAAGGGCAACATCCAGGAGATCAACCGCAAGGAAGGTCGCCTGAACGTGCTGCAGCGTGAAGTCGCCACCAACCAGCAGATCTACCAGACCTTCCTGGCCCGCGTGAAGGAAACCAACGCCACGGCCGACTTCCAGAACCCGATCGCCCGCGTGGTCGATCCGGCCGTTCCGCCGATCCTGGCCGTGAAGCCGCCCAAGCCGCAGATCATCCTGCTGGCCGTGCTGGTGGGTACCCTGCTGGGTGCAGCCATCGCCATCTCGCGTGAGCAGAAGAAGGCCGTCATCCGCAACAGCGACGAGGTCGTCGACAAGCTGGGCGCCCCGCTGCTGGTGGCCGTGCCGAAACTGGTCGAGGAAGAAGCCGCCAAGCTGCCGGTTCTCCAGCAGCTGGAACCCCAGTCGCTGTTTGCCGAATCCATCCGTTCGGCACTCACGGGCGTTCGGCTGTCGCTGATGCACGTGCAGAATCCGGTGATCTCCTTCACCTCCACCCTGCCGGGCGAAGGCAAGTCGACGATGGCCTGCAGCTTTGCCATCGAACAGGCCCGCACCAAGCGCACCGTGCTGGTGGATGCCGACATCCGCAAGCCCAGCATCCGTCGCATGCTGGGCATTCCCGAAGGTCAGCGCGGTCTCACCGACCTGATCTCCGGCGAGCCCATCCAGAACTGCATCGTGCACCTGAACGACCTGAACCTGTCGGTGGTCATCGCCGGCTCGCACAAGGCCAAGCATTCGCACGATCTGCTGATGAGCCCGCGCTTCGGCGAAGTGATGAACCAACTGCGTCAGCATTTCGACATGGTGGTCATCGACACCCCGCCGCTGGAGCTGGTGTCCGATGCGCTGCCGATCGGCCTGCAGTCCACCGGCCTGATCTATGTCGTGAAGGCCAACGAGACGCTGGTCCCGATGGTTCGCCGCGGTCTCGACCGTCTGGCCGCCTCGAACGTGAACCTGCTCGGCGTCATCCTGAACAATCACGACTTCGAGAAAGCCAGCAAGTATTACGGCGAATACACGGCCTATGGCGAGTCCTATGGCCAGGGCTATTACGGCGCAAACCACAAAGCCTGATCGCCCGATTTGTCACCACCTTCGTCAAACGAGGTGGCGACAAAACCACATGCTGTGATTCAATAAACGCCTTCGTGACGAAGGCGTTTTTTTTGTACACCAACGTGTCAACCACGCATGTTTCTCGGAGATCGGGAAATCATCGCGCCCGATGCGCGCTAAAATCGGCAGGAACCGCCCCAAGACGGCATGTGCCTCACTGCTTCCGTACCTCCTGCGTACTTTTCTGCACTGGTGCCATTCCTGTAAACGGCCGATATCTGTCCGAGATTGATCCTAGCTTGCCACCATGCCAAAAATCGCCCTTCTGACCCGCTACGACATGATGGGGGCCTCCTCCCGCGTGCGCAGCCTCCAGTATCTGCCCATCTTCGAGGCAGCGGGGCTGCAGCTGGAGCACTTCCCCCTTCTGAGTAACGAGTATGTGAGAAGGCTCTATGCTGGCGAGCGCTCCAAGGCACTGCAGTTCCAGATGCTCTGGAAGCGGATCTGTGCCATGCCTTCCATCGCAGACCCGAAACGCTTCGACCTGCTCTGGATCGAGAAGGAGCTGCTGCCCTATCTGCCCTACGGGCTCGAACGATGGTTGCTGGGCAACAAGGTTCCCTTCGCACTGGACTTCGACGACGCAATCTTCCACAACTACGATTGCGCCTCGAATCCTGCCATCCGGATGCTTATGGGCCGCAAGATCGACAAGCTGATGGCCCGCTCCTCACTGGTCATCTGTGGCAATGGCTATCTGGCAGACCGCGCCCGCCGCGCCGGTGCCCCCTGGGTCGAGATCCTGCCCAGCACCATCGACTTCGAGAAATATCGTCCCCTGCCTGCTCCCGTGCAGGATGAGATCAGCGCCGACAACCCGCTGCGCATCATCTGGATCGGCTCGCCCAACACGGTGCAATATCTCGAACTCGCCCGTCCGGCGCTGGCGCAACTGCAGGAACGCCATCCGCTCGAACTGCGCATCATCGGCAGCGAGCGCAACTGGCCCGAGATCAAGACGATCAGCATTCCCTGGTCGAGCGATACCGAGGCAGCCGAGCTGAACAAGGCCCATGTGGGCATCATGCCGCTGCTCAACACGCCCTGGGAACAGGGCAAGTGCGGTTTCAAGCTCATCCAGTACATGGCAGCCGGCCTGCCCATCATCGGCAGCGATGTAGGCATGAACAAGGACATCGTCCAGGTCGGAGAAAACGGGCTGCTCACCAACACCAGGCAGGACTGGATCGACAGCCTCGAAACGCTGGCAAAATCGCCCGAACTGCGCTCCCGCATGGGCGCCGTTGGCCGCCGCCTGGCCGAAGAACGCTACAGCATCCAGGCCGTCGGCCCCAAACTTGCCGCTCTCCTTGCCCAGGCGGCAACTGCGCCTCGCTGATATCCTTTCCTGATGTATCGATCCAAACTCGTCTGGTCAGTGGTGGGGCTTGCCATGCCCCTGCTGGCCGCAGCTGTCTTCATTCCCCTGCTGCTCAGCCGCATCGGCCCCGAGCGCTTTGGTGTACTCACACTGGCCTGGTCGCTGCTGGGCGCCGCCTCGGCCCTTGATCTGGGCATAGGCCGCGCCGCCACCCAGCTGGTGGCAGCCCTGCGCGGCCGCACACTGCACAACGCCATTCCCCCCACCGTCGAGGTGGCCTGGGAACTCTCCATCCTCTACAGCGGCATCGGCACGGCCATCTTCCTGCTCCTCACGCTGTTCGACATCGAGAGCCTGATCAATCACAAGGAAATCGGTGATGCGGAGCTGAAATACGCCACGATCATCATCATCGCAATCCTGCCGGTTCAGGTGCTCAGCGCGCTCTATCGCGGCATCTGCGAGGCATTTGAAGACTTCAAGATACCCAGCCTGGTGCGGCTGCTGATGGGCGTGCTGAATTTCGGCAGCCCGGTGCTGGTGTCCTTCTACACGCATTCGATGGTGGCACTGGCTGCCTCCCTGCTGGTGGCGCGCGTCATCGGCATGGGCATTCTCTATTACGGCTCACGCCTGCACACGGCGCCGCTGCGCCCCGCCGGCAGCACCCGCCAGCACATTTCGGCCACCGACCGCCGGCGCATCAAGCGCAAGCTCAATCATTTCGGCAAGTGGATGACCGTCAGCAACATCGCGCACCCGCTGCTGATGCAATCCGACCGCTTCGTGATTGCCGCGATGATCTCGGCCGCTGCCGTCACCTTCTACCAGGTGCCATCCGAAGTCATCAATCAGTCGACGATGATTGCCTCGGCCGTCACCAGCGTGATGTTCCCGATGCTCACGGCGCGCATCCAGCAGGACCCGCAGGCAGCCTGGCAGATCTTCACGCTGTGGCGCAACCGGCTGCTGATTGTCTCGGCCCTGATGTATGCGGTGCTGGTATTCGTGTTCCCCACCATCCTGCAGCTCTGGATGGCCGACTCGGTGGGGCCTGAATCGGCCACCGTGGGTCAGATCCTCTGCCTGGGCGCCTTCTTCTACACGGTGTCGGTGGTCTACACCTCGTACATGCACGCGCAGGGCCGGGTGCATGTGTGCGCCATCCTGCAGATCATCGAACTGGCCATCTACATTCCGGCGCTCTATCTCGTCACGCCCACCCACGGGCTCTACGGCGTTGCCTTCCTCTGGGTGGGCCGCTGCGTCTTCGATGCCGTGGCACTGGCGATCATCGCCGGCCGCGGCCCGAAACAGCCTCCGGCCCGCGAAACCACGGTGCGCGTCACCACGCTGGCAGCCTGAGCACAACCAACAAAAAGGCGCATCACCCGACAACAGGTGTGATGCGCCTTTCTGGCATGTTTCGACGCCCTTGCCGCAGCATGTCTGCACAGGCAGCGGCGACAGTGCCTCAGATATCGGGCCGCTCGGGCGCGTACTGGCGATTGATGCGACTGACGAAATGCTTGCCACCGCGCGGCAGCACCAGCTGTTTCGCACGCGGAACGGGCGAGAACTGGTTGCCATCGAACACCACATCGCGCAGCATGCCGGGGCTGCTCTCGATCATTTCGAGCAGCGGGCCCTTGCCTGTCCATTCGACCTGATTGCCGGCCAGCTCGGACATGAGCAGCGGATAGGCGCCGTTCTGATCACTTTCCTGCGCCAGCACGAACACCGGCACAGGCGACGTGGCCCGCACGATGTTGCCAATGACCCGCACCCCGTACATGCCACGGTCGGTGAAATTGTCGTCGGCCCCCTGCATGCCGAATCCCCGCGCACTCTTGCGGTTGCTGGCACTGTTGAAAGCCGATTCCACCGAAATGTAGGCACGCCCGCAGGGGCCCGACAGCGTATTGCCCCAGAAGGAATTCTTGTTGGCGACCACGCCGGTATAGCAGTGGTATTTGGGCAGCCCTTCGGGACCAACCTCGACATCATTCAGGAAGAAGTCGTTGTTCGATGCGTTGACATAGGCCTGCATCAGGCCCTCACCCCGCGCCCGGTTCGTGCGGATGCGGTTCTCGGTGATGACGTTGTACGACGCCCCATAGGCAAAGTGGATGGAGGCCGATACCGAGTCGATACACTCATTGCCCAGAAAGAGGTTGGCATTGGACATGTGCTGGATCGACATCGAACGCATCTGCCCTTCGCAGATGTTGCTGGACACCAGCGTGCGCGTGACGCCCAGGAAGGAAATGCCGTAATAGCCACCCGTGACCCGGTTGCCTTCGAGCACGTTGCTGGTGGCAGGCACCGGCACCTGCGGCAGCACGAAATGCTTCAGCCAGAGATCCTTCGCATTGCGTTCGGAAGTCTGATAGAGGCGCTCGGCCTCGATCTCGATGCCGAAGCAGTCGGTCTTGGGCAGCGGCCGGATTTCGACGACATTGTCCTTCAGCACGTTGGAGGCCACGGCAATGGGGCGACCATTGACCAGCTTGTTGTGCGTGCCACGCAGATAGATGCCACGCCCCACCTGCACGTTGAGGATCTGGTTGTTGACGAGATGAACACCCTCGATGTCGATGCCGTAGATGACCGCCGCCTGCCCGGCAAACGTCACCTGACACTGGATCTTCATGTTGGCGAACAGGAAAGGCTTCTTCACCGGATCGACGCCGGTGAGTTCGCGGATGATGAAGCCGGCCCGCCCGATGCCATTGCGCAGGGTGACGGAGCTGCCCGCCTCGCCCCAGACGCCGGCTATCGCGCCGGAGAGACTGACCTGATCGGTGACGAGGAAATTGCCCTTGGGGAAGACCAGCCAGCCGCCATAGCGATCGGCAGCACGGGCCGCCCGGATGATGGCACTGGTGTCATCATGGACCCCATCGCCACGGGCACCAAACTGGAAGGGCGTGACACGAAGGGCGCGACGATCAGGCCCCGATGGCGTGGCGGCCATCAGCCGCCGGGAGGCCAGCAGCACGGCGGCGCCGCCCCCCAAAGACTTGAGAAAAGCGCGTTTCACCGGTAAGACCTGCTGGACGTAGGACGAACAACCCCATGACGGGCGGGATGCCCCTGGTATCCGGGAACCTGCTGCCCGGGTGCAAATACTTTCCGCCGACGGTCGACACGTTTCACGGGCGTCGCATCGAAGATCGAGGTGCCGGGGAACCGCACCATGAAGATCGTCAGCGGCATCACGTACATCCAGTGGAAGGTGTAGGCTTCGATGTACGGGTTGGTGGCCGCTGCCAGGAAGGCCGCAAAGGCACCGGCAAACAGGAACACGTCGAAATTGGTGAGACGCTTCTGCTTCCAGGTCTCGAACACGCCCCAGCCATAGCGGATGAAGGGCCAGGCGTAGATGGCTGCGCCGATAATGCCCACCCGGTAGACGGTGGCGAGCAGCACGATTTCATAGCGCCACGGATACTTTTCGCTGCGGATGTAGCTGACGCCCTGACCGTGGCCTGCGCCGATGCCAAAGGTTTCGAGGATGCCCTCGAACAGCGCTGCCGCCTGGTTGGTACGCTCGCTGCCACCACCGCCGGTGAGTTCTTCCCAGAAGCCCTCGATGATGTAGAACACGTCGATCTCGGTGAGTGCGCTGAGGATGGAAATGAAGGCCACCGCTGCGCCAATGGCGATGACCACCTGCTTGCCGATGGCGAAGGCGATCAGGTTGGATGGCTGGCCGTAAAGGCCGGGACGCAGCAGCATGCCCATGGCAAGGCCGATGGGGATGGACAGCATCAGCGCCGAGCGGCCGGAGGAAATGGCCACCACGGCGGTTGCACCCAGCATGATGAGCAGCTTGGTGTTGACGACGCCGATGGTCAGCATCGCAAAGAGCGCACTGGTCACGAAGATCATCGTGCCGAACACGTGCATGGTGGCGCCCGAATAACCTTCCTGCAGGTTCACGTTCGCCATTTCGGGGTCGATGAAGAAACTCACCGCCTCGGGGCCGCCCATGTTCAGGAACATGTAGAAGAACACGCCGACGCTGGCCGCTCCCAGAAAGGCATAGTTCTCCATCAGGCGAACCAGCTGATCCGTCTTGAAGGTGGCGAGAATGCCACCCGTGATCAGAATCCAGAGCCCGGGAGAGACGATGTAGATGAACAGCGTCTGAAACAGGGCCTGGTCGGAGGAACCCCGCATCAGGCCCACCAGCAGGTAGACGAAAGTAACGCCGACACTGGCGCCATACATGCGCACCACGCGCATGAAGGGCGGCGTGAAATCCGTGAGGAACCAGCCCATGCCGGCCGTGATGAACAGCATGGCAGCCGACAGCTCCTTGATGGAGTTCGGCACCACCATGGTGAGGAACAACAACACGATGACGCAGATCGTGTAGAGACGAACCAGCCACTTCGGCTTGGGTTTGGAAGCTGTATCAGCCATCAGGCTGCTTTCCTTTGAGTGACAGTGACGCGCGCGCGGCAGGAACGAAGTCGGAATCCTGACACCGGCGTGATGGGACGCAACGGCCCTCGATGCTAAAGGCCATCAAAAAGGGAATGGTGCCACAAACGGGAACGGGGCAGCGCCTGTTCCCTGAAAAAAGCGCGGCGGCCTGAGCGGCTCACCACAGCAGGAAGCCTGAGCAGCGGGGGGTCGGAGGCAGCCCCCCCGCCCACTCAGTCATCGGCTTCCTTCAGGATGTCGAGGTTGACCTTGCGAACGTCGAAGCGGTCGAGCGCCATCTGGTAGCTGGCCTCGCCGTGCCGCTCGGCCAGACCGGGTTCGACCAGGTAACGCTCCATCGCGTCGGCCAGCGCCCGCACGTCACGTACCGGCACCAGACAGCCATTCACGTCGTGCTCGACGGTTTCGCGGCAGCCCGGCACATCGGTGACGATGACCGGCCGGCCCATCGCCAGCCCTTCGAGAATGGTGCGCGGCAGCCCTTCGGAATAGGAGGGCAGCACGCAGACGGTGGCCTGCGACACGAAGGGGCGCACATCACGCACGCCCCCCTGATAGTCGATGACGGTGGAATCGGCCCAGCTCTCGATCATCGCGTCGTCGATGGCATCGGGTGAGGAGTCGCGGTGGCCGATGATGATGAAGCGGGTGTTGGGGTATTTGCGGCGGACGATGCCGGCCGCATCGCAGTACTCGCGGATACCCTTGGCCTTCAGCAGGCGTGCGGCCAGCAGGAAGGTGACGGTGGGGCCTTCGGGCAGCGGCACGCGTGCATACTTGGTCAGGTTCACCCCCGAACCGTTCACCAGGCGGGTCTTGGCATGCGGCACGATGCCGCGCTCGACGAAGGTGGCCCGGTCATCGGGGTTCTGGAAGATGACGGAGGTGGCCGCCATCAGCGACTGACGATACAGGAGGGTGGCAAAGGACATCAGCAGGTCACGCCGCCAGCTGCCGCCGTGAAAGGCAAAGCCCAGACCCGTCACCATCGGAACGAAGCGCACGTTGCGCAGGCCCGCGAGGCGAATGGCCAGCCCGCCATAGACCACCGGCTTGATGGTGTAGCAGATCATCACGTCGGGCCGCAGGTCGAGCAGGAGCCGGCGAATGGCCCAGAGCGTGCCGATGTCCTGCAGAGGATTGATGGCCGTGCGATAGAGGGGCAGGGGCACGAACCGGGCACCGAGGGCGCTGATCTCGTCGAGAATTCCTGGCGTGACGGGCGGTGCACCGGCTCCGGTCACTTCATAGCCGCGGGCAATCAGATCCTTGATGAGTTCGGCACGAAATTCGACCAGTGACTCGGCCACAGCACCAATGAGTAGGGCGCGCTTCAAAATGATTTTGCCAATTGTCTGTTGTCTGTTTCCAGGGAACTGCCTGTTCCGAAGGCTCCCGGCATCAGGCCCAACGGCAAGCGCTGGGACAGGAAAACATGCGCGGCAGGAGATGCAAGCAACAGGATATGCGGAAATGCAACGTTCACTCACACAGGCAGACGCTTGCAAATTCTATCAGCCCCTCCGGACAACCTTCAGCAATATGCCTGCTCCACACGATGTTTTAAGTAACCCACTGTAACGAACCAGCGCAGCTGCTTGCGGATTGTCCGCCAAAAGGCACACCGTCACACGGCCCGACAACGCCAGCCGCTATCATCGGCCACAGCAGAGCCATCGAGCAGGAGCTTGCCATGAGCCATCCCGACAGCATCGTCGTCCACCCCAGCGCCATCGTCGACGAGGGCGCACAGATCGGCAACGGCACCCGCATCTGGCACTGGACCCACGTCTGCGCCAGCGCCGTCATCGGCGAGCGCTGCTCGCTGGGCCAGAACGTCTTCGTCGGCAATCGCGGCCGGCTGGGCAACAACGTCCGAGTGCAGAACAACGTCTCCATCTACGACGACGTCATCCTCGAAGACGATGTCTTCTGCGGCCCCAGCATGGTCTTCACCAACGTCATCAACCCGCGCGCCCATGTCTCGCGCAAGCATGAATACCGTGAGACCCTCGTCCGCAAGGGCGCCAGCATCGGCGCCAACGCCACCGTCGTCTGCGGCACGGTCATCGGCCGCTATGCCTTCATCGGTGCCGGTGCCGTGGTCTCGCGCAATGTCCCCGACTACGCGCTGATGGTTGGCGTGCCGGCGCGCCAGACCGGCTGGGTGTGTCAGTGCGGTGTAAAATTGCCGCGCCCCGACACCAACAGTCGTGCAGAATGCACGGAATGTGGTGACGCCTATCACATCGACGCCACCTCCTGTCAGCCGATCGACCCGCACCGCTGACCTCCCTGCCTGGCCCGCCCCCGGCCCGCGACAGCCCCGCGGCTGCGTCCTCCCATCCTCTCTCGTGGTTCCGATCATGCCCCAGCCTCTCCGTGGGATCGACTTCATCGATCTGAAACAGCAGTACCAGCGCCTCAAGCCCCAGATCGACGCACGCATGGCGGCCGTGCTGGCGCACGGCCAGTACATCATGGGCCCCGAAGTGGCCGAACTCGAACGCGAGCTGGCTGCCTATGTGGGCGTGCAGCACGCGGTGGGTGTCTGTGACGGCACGGCAGCATTGCAGATCGCCATGATGGCGCTGGGCGTGGGCCACGGTGACGAGGTCATCACCACCCCCTTCACCTTCATCGCCACCGCAGAGACCATCAGCCTGCTGGGTGCGCGCCCGGTCTTCGTGGACATCGACCCCGTCACCTGCAATCTCGACCCCGCCGGGCTCGAAGCCGCCATCACGCCACGCACCAAGGCCATCATCCCGGTCAGCCTGTATGGCCAGTGTGCCGACATGGAGGCCATCAACGCCATCGCGGCGCGCCACGGGCTGCCGGTCATCGAGGATGCGGCCCAGAGCTTTGGCGCCACCCGCAACGGCCGCCGCTCCGGCAGCCTCAGCACCATCGCCTGCACCAGCTTCTTCCCCAGCAAGCCACTGGGTTGCTATGGCGACGGCGGTGCCTGCTTCACCGACGACCCGGCGCTGGCCACCCGCATGGCGCAGATCCGCCTGCACGGCCAGGAAAAGCGCTATGTGCATACGCACATCGGCATCAATGGCCGCCTCGACACGCTGCAGGCCGCCGTGCTGCTGGCCAAGCTGCCCAGCTTCCCCACCGAGGTGCAGCAGCGCGCCGAGGCCGGTGCGCACTACCTGTCGCTCATCCGCCAGGCAGGCCATCCGCACATCGGCACCGTGCCGGTGGCCGAGGGCAACACCAGCGTCTTTGCCCAGTTCACCGTGCGCGTGCCCAACCGCCAGGCCGTCATCGACGTGCTGAAGGCCAATGGCGTGCCCACCGCCGTGCACTATCCGGTCTGCCTGCACCGTCAGCCGGTGTATGCCGGCCAGTACGATGACCTGAACCTGCCCCATGCCGAGGCAGCCGCTGCCGAGGTGATGAGCCTGCCCATGTATCCCGGCATCGACCCGGCACTGCAGGCTGCCATCATCGAACACCTGGTCGCCGCCGTCGACAGCACCCTGTGAACGAGAAGCCCGAAGCGGCGGACGAAAAAGCGGTCCGGCCCGCCCCCTCCTACCTGCGGACGGTCATGAAGGTCGTCACGGGGTCGGCTGCGGCCCAGGCCATCCCGCTGCTGGCCATGCTGCTGCTCACGCGGCTGGTCAGCATCGAGAGCATCGGCATCTACAACATCTGGCTGGCTGCCCTCTGGATCACCCTCGTACCCGCAACCGCGCGCATGGAGATCCTGCTGGTGTCGCTGCCGGGTGCCCATGAACGCCGCCTTGCCTTCCAGATCGGCTGCGTCAGCGCCTTCGGCGTCGGCCTGCTCACCGCCGTGGTGGCCCTGCTGCTGTCGCCACGCATCCAGACGGCACTGCCGGGCTGGACGCCATCGGCCGCCATCCTGCTCGGGCTGGGCACCTGGGCGATGGCCATGCAGACCCTCTGGCTGGCCCGCGCGGTCTCGCAAGGCGCCTTCGGCATCGTCAACCGCATCCGCATCACCTCGGCCGGACTGGCCGCGCTGCTGCAGATCATCCTTGCCTTCCTGTGGCCGAACGGTTTCGTACTGATGCTGGCCTACGTCATCGGAACGGCCTGTGCCAGCTGGGCTGCACTGGCCGGCCTGCGCCACCTGCCCGTCACCACACCGGCGCCGGGCGAGGCCACCAACTGGCGCAGCCTGATGCGCCTGCACGGCAAGACCCCGATGC
>JAUNHU010000096.1 GCA_030523825.1 Lautropia sp.
ACAGGGAACTCGTCTGCACCGACATCCACCGCCGCATCGACACCCCGGCCAGCGATGGCTTCAACCCGCATGGACGCTTTCGCCGTGCGCTCGATGCCGCCTTTGACGAAGCGCGCCAGGCTGGCATCGATGATCCTCTGATCGTCGGCGCCATTCCTTTCGACAGCACGCAGCCATCCAGCCTGTTCGTGCCCGTCACGCACCACTGGCAGGCAAAAACCCCCAGCAACTCCGTTCGCCCCCTTACGGAAGGCTCGCTGCAATACAGCGACGCCGTTCCCGACGAGCGCGGCTTCAAGCACTCGGTGAAGCATGCCGTCGTCAATTTCGAGTACAGCGATGTCCGCAAGGCCGTTCTCTCGATCTCACGACAACTGCAATTCAGCAGCCCCATCGACCTCGACATCCTGCAGGCCAACCTGCGTGCGCAGAATCCCAGCGGCTACCTGTTCCGCGTAAGCCTGCCCGATGACGGCACGCTGATCGGCGTGAGCCCCGAACTGCTGGTGCGCAAGCACGGCAACCGGATGGAATCGAATCCGCTGGCGGGCTCCATTGGTCGCAGGCCCACCGAGGCCGAAGACCAGGAAAACGCCCGGCAACTGATGGCCTCCGAAAAAGACCATTTCGAGCACAAGCTGGTGGTGGACGACATTCGCCACCACCTTGGCCCGCTGTGCAGCGAGCTGGACATTCCCGAAAAACCCTCGCTGCTGCAGACCGCAACGCTCTGGCACCTTTCCACCTTCCTGCACGGCACGCTGAAGGATGAAAATCTTTCTGCCCTGCAACTGGCCTGCCTGCTGCACCCCACGCCCGCCGTCTGCGGCGTGCCCACCGAACGCGCCCGCCGGCTCATCCGCTTCGTGGAAGCCTTCGACCGGGGGCTGTTCACCGGTGTCGTTGGCTGGTGCAACAGCAAGGGCGAAGGCGAATGGGTCATCACCATCCGCTGCGGCCTCGCCCGGCATGACACCATCCGCATCTTTGCCGGCGCCGGCATCGTGGCCGCCTCCAACCCCGACACCGAATGGACCGAAGTGCAGACCAAGCTGGGCACCATGCTGCGCGCCTGCGGAATCAGTAGTTGAAGATGACGTGCCCCGCCATGCCTTGCACTGAGGACACGCAGCCGCAGACGACATGACATGGCACCCAGCCTGCACCACGAGGGCGGCATGGGGCATCGCCACTGGGAACATCCGCCCGCAAGCGCTCACGGTAAATAAAGTTCCCTGCATCTGATACACAACGCCCCGAACAAGCAATCCGGGGCTTCATCAAGACATTTCCACCATGACCATTCCCCGCATCCCCGATTACCCCCTGCCCCGCGCCGACGAATACCCCGTTGCCAAGGTGAAATGGCAGATCGAGCCCGCACGCGCGGTGCTGCTCATCCACGACATGCAGCGCTATTTCCTGCGCTTCTATGACCGCAATGGCCCGCTGCTGGGCACCGTCATCCAGAACATCCGGCAGCTGCGCGACTGGGCCGACGCGCATGGCGTGCCGGTGGTGTACAGCGCCCAGCCACACCAGCAACCGGCGGGCGACCGCGCATTGCTGAACGACATGTGGGGACCTGGGCTGCCCGCTGCCGACGCCGCCGAGCAGCCGATCATCGACGAACTGACGCCACGTTCTCAAGACACCGTGCTGGACAAATGGCGCTACAGTGCATTTCAGCGCTCCGACCTGAAGGAACGGATGCGGGCACAGAAACGCGACCAGCTCATCATCTGCGGCGTCTACGCCCACATCGGCTGCATGATGACCGCCGTGGACGCCTTCATGAACGACATCCAGCCCTTCCTGGTAGGCGACGCCCTGGCCGATTTCTCGGAACAGAAACACCGGCTGGCGCTGGAGTATGTGGCCACCACCGCCGGACAGGTATTGAGCACCGAGGGCGTACTGGGGCGGCGTTGAAATCAAGGGCTCTTTGAAGCTCGGCAAAATCGTCATGCAAGGCATGCTCGCCTTGCTTCAATGCGGTGTATCCGTTACCCGATATCACCCGGCCCTGAAACATAGGGAAAGCATCCCCCCAAAAAAACCTTCAGCCAGACAGGATACAGCGATGACTGCAAACACACCCCGCCGTTTTGAAAACAGGAAAGTCCTGATTACCGGCGCTGCCAGTGGCATCGGTCGACGGGCGGCAGAATGCTTCGTCGCCGAAGGCGCCTCGGTTGTGGGACTGGATGCCATCGCACCGACCGAAAAAACGGATTTCCAGGTATTGCCGCTGGACATCACCCAAGCCGCCGACGTGGAAAAAACCTGCGCAACCCTGAAGGCAGAAGGCTTCGTGCCCGACGTGATCGTGAACGCCGCAGGCACGCTGCGCCTGGGCAGAACCGACACGCTCAGCGTGGACGACTGGCAGCATTGCATCAACGTGAACGTGACCGGCCCCTTCCTGCTGCTGCGCCAATGGGTAAAGGAGATGAAAGCGCGGCGCAGCGGCGCCATCGTCAATATCGCCTCCAACGCCGCCCATGTACCGCGCCTGGACATGGCAGCCTACTGCACGTCAAAGGCAGCGCTCGTCAGCTTCAGCCACTGCGTGGCCCTGGAAATGGCCCCATTTGGGGTGCGCTGCAACGTGGTCTCGCCCGGCTCCACCCGCACCCCAATGCTCACCGGCATGCAGGGCGGCAATCTCGACGACACGCCCTTCATTCAGGGCACCCCGCAGAACTACAAACTGGGCATCCCGCTTGCCAAGGTAGCTCAACCCGACGACATCGCCCGCGTCGTGCTGTTCCTGGCATCCGACGACGCCAACCACGTGACGATGCAGGACGTGGTGGTGGATGGCGGGGCTACGTTGGGGGCTTGAAACCTGCGAGGTCAAAACATGCCAACCAGCTCACATCTAGACTCCGCGATATTCAAAACACGAATAGATTTTCTTAGATCATGTTCTGAACTTACAACCCCTTCATCTCACGCAAATTCAATATTTCTTGGTGAGGCAAAAAAATTCCTTGCGGCCCTAAACATTCTTGAACCTCATTCAAATTATAACGTGAGACCATAACAACACCAGCATCTAAATAAAAATCCTTTCCAAAAAAATCCGAATAAACACTGGAATCAAACCCTTCAAGACCTACACCATAATCTTTTATCCAACAAAAAACACGGGAAATTGCAGAAACAAAAACAGGGAACAAATCAACAAAAACATGCGAATCAGGATAGCGATTTTTTCTAGAAAAATCCCGAACAAAAGACAAAAACAACCCATCATTCAAAATACGGAACCTATCAGAAACCACCGCTTTTCCGACACTTGAATCCAAACAGTCAGAACCAGAATCAGGATCAAACCTGAGAAAAATATCATCCAATTTAATATAATATCTTGGTACAAAACGAGAGGCATGCTTGTTATCACAAAAACCACTCGAACAATGAGACACCAAAAGAAAAGAAGATCCAGAAAATTCCGAAAAACCACCTCTCAGCCAAATCCTTGACAAAAACCCCTCAAATAAACCGTGCCTACGATGGACCAAGGCGTTTCTTACCGCTATGATCAGAGTCGTATCTGGATGGTCAAAATATTTAAAATCATCTTTGCTTATATCATAGACAGAATGAAAAGCTATCAAACATGATTCAAAAGATCTCTCAAAATTATCAATAGCCTCGTGCCTGTCATGACATAGAAGACTTCCAAAACTACAAAAATCCTCTGCATGCCTCCTTAAATAATTTGAAAGACACGAAACCTGTCTTGAAATACTAATCTTATCCATCACTACCCTCCGGGAGTCATTAGAATTCTATGACACCCTCCCTAAAACAAGGTATCAAAAAAACAACACTGACGCCAGCGAACTACAACTGCGATGCGTGCTTTCCACGCCGGCCGTCTGGTGACCACGCTGAAGGACAACGCGGCCGAGGCCGAACGCAAGGGGTTGACGGAAGCCAGACTGAAGCGGCTGCTGGCTGATGAAAGCTGATGCTTTTAACCCACGTCGTGCTGCTCCCGGCATCCGACGACGCCAAATTCTTTGAAAAAGACTGGAGATCAAAAAACTCTTTCAAAAAACGAAATGATGTCCCTTGCCGTGAATACAAAGATCACCATCGGCAGAATCGAAAAAAATATAGACCAAAGAGAAGCGGAAATCTCGCCTCGCACCGAAAGCGCCCCCAGATACACTCCATAAAGAATCGGCACCAAAGACACGATCAAAGACGTATAGTTAAGCTGCCCCAACCCGCCACCCACGAAGGGCGAAAAGGCCGGCACAAGAGCCACTACCAAGGACAACAAAAAAATAAACTCACCCAAACCTTTGTCGTAAGGCAATTCTTTCTCAGGAACAGAATCCTTTTTCTTCTCAGGCATATCACTTACCAAAGCCTCCTTTCATCACTTCTAAAACATGCTCTGACAAAAAACATGCCTGCCTGCAACCGCAATAACCACCTGAAGCAAAACAACAAACCCGATTACCCAGAGCGGCAGAACAATTCGACCCAGCACAGATAGCCTTCCCAGAATCAGTCCACCCAATATCGCCCCAAAAGACAGAAATAATGAGGCGATACTGAGCCTGCCA
This sequence comes from Lautropia sp., assembly GCA_030523825.1. GTDB lineage: Bacteria > Pseudomonadota > Gammaproteobacteria > Burkholderiales > Burkholderiaceae_E > Lautropia. Next base: position 4,590 of record JAUNHU010000096.1, read on the forward strand.
AGCCCATCACCAATCAATCTGGAAATGGAAAGCAAGATTGTGTGGTAGGCAAAAATCCCAACCAAAACGCCCGGTGGTATATATAGCCCTCCGAGTGGCAAAGCTTTCTCTGGTTTGGCCTGGTTGCGCATGGAATGCTCCGCTGCATCTGCTGAACGAAACACAAACACCGATCAGCAGGTCTTTCAGATCACGCTATGGTACTGAACAAGCCCGGATAAGGGTTCCGCAAGTGGACTGACTCAGAGGGTAAAGCCCCCGAAACCCTCAAGACCTTATGGACGCCACCAGTAATGCCTGCAACTCTGTCGCAGCACGAGGCGCCACGGCAGACGCCTGCACCATGCAGAGCCAAATGCCGGCCCCCTCACGCAGACAGCTTGCCTCACTTCCTTCGCAACGCATCACCCCTCACGCTGCAAATCAGCCTCCAGCACCATGCGCACGTAACGGGCATAGGGGATGCCCTGCGCTTTGGCCTTGGCGCGTATCGCGTCCATCAGGGCGGCAGGCAGGCGCATGTTCAGCGAAGCTTCCTTCCTGGCAACTTCAAATCGCATCGGCTTGAACTGACTGAAATCAAGCGTGGAAAGATCCTGCTCCAGAAATGCCGCAGCTTCCGCGTCGGTCTTGAACTCAGGTACTCGCTTCATAGTTGCAGGCCTCCTTCGCGTGCATGTAACGGGCGCTGATTGGACGAATGAGTTTGCCCCGAAAGGTGAACGCTACAAACATCGCTCGGCCTCCAACGCGACCAGCTGCGATATGACGGCTTTCGCTGGGCGTGGAATGCTTCAAGTCGGGCGCCACAATGGCATTCCCTTCGAGGAACAGCCGTTCTACCTCCTCGCGGGAAACCCCATGATTTCCACACTTTGGCCAATTGCCGTCGTCCCAGTCGAATCCTTCGATCTTCATGGATAAATGATAGTCAAATGTCTACACATTTGCAAGACAGATCGCTCTCCATTCACCTGAAGCTGACAAATGGATCGAGCCGGACGAATCGTCTATAGTTTTCCTGGATCTGGTCAGCCAAGGAGACCCCCATGTTCACCATTACCGCCCGCGACGCCAGAACGCGCTTTGGCGAAATGCTCGACAGGGCGCGGCGTGCACCCGTTCGTATCATGCACCACAACCGGGAGGTGGGCGTTCTGGTGTCTTCAAAAGCCTACGCAGCCATGCGCGCTTTCTACGTCAGCCGTCTGGCCAACACACTGGAGGACAACGCTATCGAGGCTGAGACCAAAGGATTGACGGCGGCCAAACTGAAGCACCTGCTGGCTGATGAAAGCTGATGCTTGTAACCCAGCTCACGCTATCCCTGGCATCCGACGACGCCAACCACGTGACGATGCAGGATGTGGTGGTGGATGGCGGGGCTACGTTGGGGGCTTGATTCCTGTGGGCAGCCTCTTGGCGTTCACCAAAAACCGCTTATCAGGGACAGACAGATAAACAACCTTCATGCAGCCAGAATGTGCTACCTCCTGACAAAGGTAGCAAAATGGCCCAACAGCAATCATTCAGAAAAAATCTACTCCCCTTTTGCCTTTCCGCATGCTTGATTTCCGCATGTGGCGGCGGATCTTCGGGCGAGATTCAGGAGAACACCCCTGAAGCAAACACTCCACACAGCCAAACACAAGCGCCAACGCCCCCGCAGCGAAACTGGGATATAAACCAACTAACAGCAGACTCGAACTGGCGTTATGCGTACACGGTGGCCTCCGGCATTCAGGATCTCAACAGCTTTTCAAAGCACCTGAATGCAGTAGGTAGCGCAGGCTATCGTTTCATTTCCCCCTTCTACTTCACTGGAAACAATGTCATCAGCGTTTCCATGGTGAGCGTGAAGGACGTGGACGAAAAGTATGAGTACCAGATTGTCAAGGCAGAACAAGATGGCCAGAAGAAGCTGGAATTACTGAATGAAAAGGGCGCTTCAGGCTATCAATACTATGGCGACGTGGCCTTTGGACTAGATTTCTATTCAGCATTCGTCAAGAACGTCTCGAACCCGGGAAAATACCATTATAGAACTGTCAGCCTTTCAGTTTATCCAGAGCAGTTCGTATCCAAAGCCAATGCGCAAGGTGACGACGGCTACAAATACTTCGGCGTGTTCTTTACAAACCTGGTTCGGCAAGAATGGCTGTTCATGACCAACGAGAACGCTCATACAAAAAGCGTTTACCGATACAAGGTCGCCAAGAAAGCGCCTGATCTTGCTTCGTTCATGGCTCAGATCAACGAACACGGCGAACAAGGGTACCGATACAAAGGTCAGGATATAAGCATCGGCACAATATTCATCCGCGACGAAACGCAGAATGCGAAGTTCAGCTATATTTCCAACGGCGTCCACACCATGCCCGATGAATTCCATCAAAATGCCTCTCTGCTCGGCAGCAAGGGTTATGGAATCATGACCATTCTGCACTCAGCAGAAATTTTCGTTCAGGCTCGTGACTGCAGTGGAGATTTGTGCAAGGTTTTGCACCCGGTTACTCAGAACTAAGGCCCGCACCAATAACATCATCACCTGATGGGCCGCCACCGGTAATGCCGACAGCTGGGCTGCAACACGAAGCGTCACGGCAGACGCCTGCACCATGCGGTCCATCAGCATGCCAAATGCTGCCCCCTTAATCCACAGGCGGCTTTCTCCACTCCCCTCGCAACAAATCCCCGCGCTGCAAATCTGCCTCCAGTACCATGCGCACATAACAGGCATAGGGGATGCCCTGCGCTTTGGCCTTGGCGTATATCGCGTCCATCCGTGCGGCCGGCAAACGCATGTTCAGGGCAGCCAATCCATTTCCCAATTCGGGCTGCCCAGACAAGCTCAACGCAACCGCACCCCCTGCCAGACGATCATCCCCAGCACCGACAGGTTCGAGGCAAAGAGGGCCAGCAGGTAGAGGTAGCTGGTGTCGATGGTGCCGCTGAAGTGCCAGGCGGCAAGGCCGGAGCCGAGGGTGCCGAGTGCCCAGGTGGCGGGGGCTTCGGTGCGCGGCAGGGCGTGGAGTTTTTTCAGGACGAGGCCGGTGCCGACGATGTCGATGAGCAGGTTGATGAGGATGGCGAGTTCGGGGCTGTCGGCCAGCCACCACAGCAGCACGCTGAGCAGGATGGTGGCGAGGATGATCCTTTCCATGCGGTCGGGCATGTGGGCCACGCCCAGTCGCAGGCCGATGAGGATGATGGCGATCTGGCAGAGCAACCCCGGCCCGGTGGAGATCAGGATGCTGTATGTGCCGGTCTGCAGGGAAGCCAGAATGGTGACGATGAGCGAAAGCGAAAAGCAGCTCCAGGCGCTGACGGATGGCCGGGTCTGCCTGCGGGCTATGGAAAGGAAATACGGGATGTACTGCAGGGCAGACAACAGGGCGATCAGCGTGCTCATGTTCCTGACATCATGGTGGGTGCGCACGCGGCACATGAACGGCATTCGGCATGGCGAATTCGCGGCATCAAGATATCAGCAACGAGGGGCTGCCAACAACCTGCCGCCGTGCTTCTGAAGTCCCGGTAAAACCCTGAAGCCCGCACGGCGGCATGCAGTTTTTCAGCGCTGCGCCGATTTGATCGGCGCCCCGGCCGGATTTCTGGCGGGTGCCGTTACGGGTACGCTGGCTGGTGACTTCCTGGCGGAACCAGCCGGCGTGCGTGCCGATTTCCGGGTTGTGCCTGCCGATGATTTCGCCGGCGTTTTTGCGGATGCCTTTGCCGGGCCGAGAGCGGGCAATTTGCCGGTGGCCGTGCTGCGGGAGGTGCCGGCGGTGTAGGCCGGGATGGGCGCAGGCAGGCTGCCCCCCAGGGCTGCCAGCAGGTCGACGTAGCTGGCCAGACGCTCGGCGCGCAGGCTGAGCGCCTGGTCGCGGGCGTCGATGGTGGTGGCTTCGGCGGTGGCCACTTCGAGGTAGCCGACCATGCCGGTCTGGTAGCGGTTGCGCACCACGCGCTCGGAGGCTTCGGCAAGGCGCGCCAGTTCTTCCTGGTCGGTGGCTTCGCTGGCCAGGGTGCGCATGTTCAGCAGGTTGTCTTCGATTTCCTGCACGGCGTTGAGCACCTGCTGGCGGTAGGCAGCCACTTTTTCGTCGTAGGCAGCTTCGGTCTGCATCAGGCGCCCGCGGCGGGTGCCGCCATCGAACAGGGTGGCAGCCAGCTGGGCGCCTACCGACCAGGTGCGCAGCGGCGAGGCGAGCAGTTCTGCCATGGTGTCGGCGCCCAGCCCATAAGTGCCGCTGAAGGACAGCGTGGGCAGCCAGGCACCGCGTGCGACGCCGATTTCGGCGTTGGCAGCCGCCACCTCGCGTTCGGCTGCCCTCACGTCGGGGCGGCGGCGCAGCAGGTCGATGGCCACTTTCTTCGGCAGGCTGGGCACCGGGGCCAGCGGCCGGTAGCGAAGGTTTTCGAGTGCGGCGGGCGGCTTGCCCAGCAGCACGGCGATGGCGTGCCGCTCGGTGTCACGGCTGCGCTCCAGCGCGTGCCGGCGGCTGGCAATGCTCTGCAGCCGGATTTCGGCCTGCAACACGTCGGAGCGCGAGACCATGCCGGCGGCATACTGGTTGCGCGTGGTATCGAGCGAGCGGCGGGTGGTGGCCACCGAACGCTGCAGCAGATTCAGCCTTTCTTCGGCCAGGCGCATGCGCCAGTATGCCTGGATGAGGCTGACCTGGGCCTGCAGGATGGCGGCCCGCAGGTTGGCGCTGGCAGCCTGCAGGCCCGCCTCGCCCGAGGCCACCTGCGCTGCCACGGTGCCCCACAGGTCGGGGGCCCAGCTGATGCGCGCACCGGCATCGACACCACGCCGGATGGCATTGTTGCCCGAGGAGCCGCTGCCGTTGCTCAGGCTGCTGCCATTGCTGCTGTTGCCATCATTGCCATTACCACCGGAGAAGGACAAGGACGAACCGCTTCGCGTGCCGGTGGTGGCAGAGCCCCGGCGACGGGTGCCGCCCAGGTCGATGCCCACCTGTGGCAGCCGCCCTGCCCCGGCGCCTTCCAGCACGCCACCGGCTGCACGCAACCGGGCCTCGGCCTGCTGGATGTCGAGGTTGTCGGTCTGCAACTGTGCCAGCAGCTTCTGCAGCGTGGGATCACGGAACTGGGTGCCGTCGATCAGCGACACCTCGTCATCGCCCGTCAGTTCGGCCAGATGCCAGCTCTCGTCCTGCGACAGCGCGCCGTTGAGTGCCGATTCGGGCACCCGGTAGGTGGGCGTGAGGCTGCAACCGGCAGCGATCATGGCAGCCGCCAGCACCAGCGCGCGCAGCGAAGCCGGGGTACGCGATGTTCGGGGCGATGTCATGAGCATGAACGAACGAGCGGAAAGGAGATGATGAAACGGGATACGGGCCGGGGGCAGCGAAGGAACCGGACGCTTCGCTCAGGAAGCCTTCACCGCCGGATCATCCGTACCCTGCGCGCGACTGCTGCTGCGCGCAAACACGTTGGCAAGCATCGGGCCGGAAACGTTGTGCCAGAAGCTGAAGATGGCGCTGGGCACGGCAACGACGGGCTGCGACGCGAAATGCACGCCGGCCAATGCCACGCCCAGGCCCGAATTCTGCATGCCCACCTCGATGGCGATGGCCTTGGCATCATCATACGGCAGGCGGAAAAGCTTCGACGCCAGCAAGCCGCAGAGGTAGCCCAGACCGTTGTGCAACACCACCACCGCAAAGATCAGCAGTCCGGAGTCGATGATGCGGGCCTTGCTGCCGGCCACCACCGCGCCCACGATCAGCACGATGGCCAGCACCGACACCAGCGGCATGCTGTCGGCAACGTGATCGACCCGATGGCCGAGCACGGCCTTGATGACGATGCCCACGGCAATGGGCAGGAGCACAATCATCAGCACCGACTGGAACATGCCGGAGGCATCCACCTGCAGCCACTGCGAGGCAAAGAGCCAGAACACGAGCGGCGTGAGGAACGGGGCGAGCAGCGTGGAAACGGTGGTGCAGGCCACCGACAGCGCGGTGTTGCCCCGTGCCAGATAGGTGATGACGTTGGAGGCCGTGCCGCCGGGGCATGCACCGACCAGCACGACGCCGGTGGCGAGTTCGGGCGGCAGTGCAAATGCCTTCGACAAGAGATACGCCAGGCCGGGCATGAAAAGGAATTGTGCGGTGACGCCGATGGCAACGGCCTTCGGATGCAGGAAGACCTCGGCAAAATCGGACACTTTCAGCGTGAGGCCCATGCCGAGCATGACAGCGCCCAGCAGGTAGGGAATCCACGAACGAAGCCCCAGGAAAAGAT
>JAUNHU010000097.1 GCA_030523825.1 Lautropia sp.
AGAGCTTGCGGATGTCGATGACATCCGGCCCCATCGTGCCCTTGTATACAGGAAATTCGGCGCCGGCGGAGCCATCGGAGAACGACAGGGTGGCTGTGTAGGCAGGGGTCGATTTGGACATGGTGACTCTTCCTGGATTGGTTGAAACGAACGTGGGCGGAAAGCTGCTGCCTTCGGCACGACACACCCGGCCAACTCCCTGGAGGAGTCACTGGGAGCGGCTGCGATGCAACGGGCACCGACCCCCGGGCTTGTCGTCGTTGGCTCAGAGCTTGTGGATCTCTGTCAGCAACGCCACGACTTCAGGTGTGTTCAGGTCTCCCTCGGGCTCCTTGCGGCCGAGCACCAGATCCAGCAGGACCGGATCGGTGAGATCGAGCAGCTGGTCGAGTGCAGCGATTTCGGATTCGGTGAAGCCCTGCGCCGAGCGGCTGTCGAGCAGGCGCTCGAACAGGATGTCGTTTTCGAGCAGTCCGCGCCGGCAGCGCCAGCGAAGGCGACGCATCCTTGCATCCCATTCGCTGTCCTGAGCACAGCTGTTATTTTGACTGATGACAGACATTAACGGTTTCCCTAGCTTGTGTTTGGCGGGGTTCAGGCAAAAAAACACGGTAATTACCGCATTTTCTGGCCTGGTTGTCAGGAAAAACCCTGATGATGTGTCCTGCGGAAGGTGGGCGGGCCGCATCCGCCCGGCACTTCCACCTTCTCTGCGGCGGCCTGGGGCTGCGTTCCGGATGGTGCTTTCCTGCTTCGTTGCTCAGATCAGGGGGCTCCTGAACAGGGACCGGCCTGTGGCCTGTGCTGCTTCACACGCAAGACGCCCCTGAATGTGACCCGGCCGGCACCGGCGGCAAGGCTTGAGGCCGGAAAAAAGGCGCCGGGCGAGATCTCCGCCGGGCACCCTCGCCTGCCACGGATGTGGCAGGCCATCGGGATCGGGCTGGCCGGCCCCGCTCACCAGAACATGGTGGCAACAGCCGGTCTGCGGGATCAGACCGTCCGCCGGACCATCAGTTCCTTGATCTTGCCGATGGCCCGGGTGGGGTTCAGCCCCTTCGGGCAGACATCGACACAGTTCATGATGGTATGGCAGCGGAACAGCCGGTACGGGTCTTCGAGGTTGTCGAGACGCTCGTTGGTGTGCTGGTCGCGGCTGTCGGCAATGAAGCGATAGGCAGCGAGCAGGCCGGCGGGGCCGACGAACTTGTCGGGGTTCCACCAGAAGGACGGGCACGAGGTGGAGCAGCAGGCGCAGAGGATGCACTCGTAGAGGCCATCCAGCTCCTCACGCTCGACCGGCGATTGCAGCCTTTCCTTTTCGGGCGGGGCGCTGTCGTTGATGAGATAGGGCTTGATCGACTCGTACTGCTTGAAGAACTGCGTCATGTCGACGATCAGGTCGCGGATGACGGGCAGGCCCGGCAGCGGCTTGAGCACGACGGGTTCCTTCAGGTCGTTCAGGTTGGTGATGCAGGCCAGGCTGTTCTTGCCGTTGATGTTCATGGCGTCGGAGCCACAGACACCTTCACGACAGGAGCGGCGGAAGGCGACGGCATCGTCCACGTCGGACTTGATGCGCATCAGGGCGTCGAGCAGCATCTTGTCGGTCGGCAGCAGTTCGACCTCGATGTCCTGCATGTAGGGTTTCTGATCCTTGTCCGGATCATAGCGATAGATGGAGAACTTCATTCTCCGGGTAGCAGTAGCCATGGTGTTCCTTGTTCAGTCCGCGCCTGCTGCCTGAGTGGCTGGCAGGCGCTGTCTGTGGAATGGGAAAGTCCGGTGAACGATCAGAAGGTCCGGGGTTTCGGCTTGAAGTGCTCGACCGTGAGCGGCTTCAGCGTGACAGGCTTGTATTCGAGACGGTTGTCGCCCGAATACCAGAGCGTGTGACGCATCCAGTTCTCGTCGTCGCGCTCGGGGAAATCGCTGTGCGCGTGGGCACCACGGCTTTCCTTGCGGGCTTCGGCCGAGACGATGGTGGCCTGGGCAACTTCGATCAGGTTGGCGAGTTCGAGCGCTTCGACACGTGCGGTGTTGAACACCTGCGACTTGTCGCGCAGATGGATGTTCTGCGCGCGCTCGACGTGGCCCATGATCTTGGTGACGCCCTGGGCGAGCAGTTCCGAGGTACGGAATACGCCGCAGTGGGCCTGCATGTCGCGGCGGATGTCGCCAGCCACGTCCTGCGTGCGCTCGCCCGAGGTGGAACCATCGAGCTTGGCGACACGACCCAGCGAGAAGTCACCGGCATCGCCGGGCAGCGGCTTGTGCTGGTTGTTCTTGAAGCCCGCCTGGATGATGTGGTTGCCTGCAGCACGACCGAAGACCACCAGGTCGAGCAGCGAGTTGGTGCCGAGGCGGTTGGCGCCATGCACCGACACGCAGGCGCACTCGCCGATGGCGTAGAGGCCGTTGACCACCGAGGCATGGTTGCCGTCCTTGGGCACCACCACCTGACCGTGGTAGTTGGTGGGGATGCCGCCCATCTGGTAGTGGATGGTGGGCACGACCGGAATCGGCTCCTTGATGGGGTCGACGTTGGCGAACTTGATCGCGATCTCGCGGATGGAAGGCAGCTTCTTCAGGATCTTGTCGGCGCCGAGGTGATCGAGCTTCAGCAGCACGTAGTCACCCTGCGGACCGCAGCCCCGCCCTTCCTTGATCTCCTGGTCCATCGAGCGGGAGACGAAGTCACGCGGTGCCAGATCCTTCAGCGTGGGAGCATAGCGCTCCATGAAGCGCTCGCCGTCCTTGTTGAGCAGGATACCGCCCTCCCCGCGCACGCCCTCGGTGATGAGCACGCCGGCGTTGGCCACGCCCGTGGGGTGGAACTGCCAGAACTCCATGTCTTCCAGCGGGATGCCGGCACGGGCGCACATGCCCAGGCCGTCGCCGGTGTTGATGAAGGCGTTGGTGGATGCCTGCCAGATGCGGCCGGCACCGCCGGTGGCGAGAACCGTCACCTTGGCTTCGAGGATCATGACCTCGCCGGTTTCCATCTCCAGGGCAACCACGCCGACCACGTCACCCTCGGAATCGCGGATCAGGTCGAGCGCCATCCACTCTACGTAGAAGGTGGTGCGGGCGCGCACGTTGCGCTGGTAGAGGGTGTGGAGCAGCGCGTGGCCGGTACGGTCGGCGGCCGCGCAGGCGCGCTGCACGGGCTTCTCGCCGAGGTTGGCAGTGTGGCCGCCGAAGGGACGCTGATAGATGGTGCCGTCGGCGTTGCGGTCGAAGGGCATGCCGAAGTGTTCCAGCTCGTAGACCACCTGCGGCGCCTGCCTACACATGAACTCGATCGCGTCCTGGTCGCCGAGGTAGTCGGAGCCCTTGACGGTGTCGAACATGTGCCAGTACCAGTTGTCCTCGCTCATGTTGCCCAGCGAGGCACCGATGCCACCCTGTGCCGCAACGGTGTGCGAGCGCGTGGGGAACACCTTGGAAAGAACCGCAACCTTGTAGCCGGCTTCGGCGAGTTGCAGCGAACAGCGCATGCCGGCACCACCGGCGCCGACGATGACGGCATCGAACTTGCGCCGTGGCAGGCTGTTGGAGAGCTTGTTCAGAATGTCGGTCACGGTCAGACGCTCCAGAGGATGACGGCTGCCCACGCGGCATAGCCGAGCAGCAGCAGGATGGTGGCAACTTCCAGGGCGAGCCGGATGCCGGTCTGCTGGACGTAATCCATGAAGAAGTCACGGATGCCGATCCAGGCGTGATAGATGAGGGCCAGCACCGCCAGCATGGTGGCGACCTTCATGAAGGAGCCGCTGAACAGGGAGGCCCAGTGGTGATAGCTGGTATCGGGCAGCGACCAGGCGCTGAACAGGAGCAGGATGGCATAGAGACCGATCACCACGCCGGTGATGCGCTGGGCAAGCCAGTCGCGCGCCCCGTAATGGGCGCCGGACACGATTCGCTGAGTGGTCATGTCGAAATGGAATGAATGAAGAATGCGGAAAAGGCAGGGATCAGAACAGCACCATCAGGCCGAAGATGGCGGTAAGCACGAGACTGACGACGAGCACGCCGCGGGCGCTCTTGATGGCCTGGGGCTTTTCGGTCCAGATGTGCAGATCGAGGATGAGGAAGCGGATGCCGGCCACGATGTGATGGCAGAAGGCCCAGACCAGGGCTAGCAACACCAGCCTGCCCAGCCAGGAGTCGACGGCAGCGACGTAGTTCTCGAAGCTGATTTCGGAAGTGAGGCTCTGCTGCAGCAGATAGAGCAGGAAGGGAATGCCGACCAGGAACATGAGCACGCCACTGGCACGGTGCAGGATGGATACGATGGCCGCCGGGCTCATGGCCGGCAGATAATGACCGAGCAGCTGGTCGAGGCCCACGTTGCGGGGCTTGGGGGCTGCGGCACGCCGGGCGCGACGCTGTTCCGGGGTTTCACCCGGATGTCCGGGCGCAGACGAGACGCCCTGGTTGATGATGCCACTGTTGGCACTGGTGTCTGCCATCACGAATCCTCCGATGCCCTGCGGTGGGCGCATCAATGCAGTCGATGAAAAGGGAAAAAAGAAAGAACAGGCGGTCGTCAGTGCATTCCGGTACCGCTCGGGCGGTTGCCAGGGTGTCTTGCCGGCCATGCGGCAGATACTGGCTGGCTTGCCCGATGTCTCCATGTCGGGTCGGAACGGGGCTGGCGATGTCCTGTTCGGCGGGGTGTGCGGATATCCGGTTCGCTGGCAGGCGTAGGTTCAGATAACAGGCCGAAACATCCGCACGGCCCGAATGCTCCAGAAAAGAGTATCAATTTAATTGTTGCGCATTTTTCATGCCGGAACAACGCGACAAAACCGGCGATCACCGCAAACCTTGCGGTCGATCAAATCCTTGCGTGCAGTTGTCATTCTGAAACATCCGCTTTTGGGGCATTCCGGGTGAAAAACCGTGGAAGGAATGGGTTTATTGAAAATCATTGGCATTTCAAGGGTGTGTTGATCGGGGTTATCCCTGAGGGCGAAAAATGACGTTCATGGTTCGTTGGCGTAGTGATGCTCCCCGGTGCGGCACGGCACTTGCCGCAGTGCAACACGCTGGCCGTTGCGGGTGGGCGTGACGTGCCCGACCCGCAGCAGCGGGATTTCCGGACGTGACCGCCTGCAGCCCTGCCCTCCTGTCGACAGGGAGAACCGCCGGACATGCCTGGCACGGGGCTCCCGGAAGGCTTCGGCTGCGTTGCCGAGGCGCACAGGAGTAGGGTTTTTCCGTGTGTTTCGGTCTTTTCGCTCGTGTTGGCCGCCGTTGCTGGCCGCGATGGCGTAAATTACGGGGTGGAGACAGATGTGCGCCGGGTTGCTGCATCCATCACGGGTTGCACTTCGTCAGTTTTTCAATCGTTCCCACTCAAGAGGCATTCATGAAAGCACCAAAACGTGTCGCAGTCACCGGCGCAGCCGGCCAGATCGCCTACTCGCTGCTGTTCCGCATCGCCAATGGCGACATGCTGGGCAAGGATCAGCCCGTCATCCTGCAGCTGCTCGACATCACGCCGGCGATGGCTGCCGTGAAGGGCGTGGTGATGGAACTGGACGACTGCGCATTTCCGCTGCTGGCTGGTGTCGTCGTCACCGACGATCCGAACGTGGCCTTCAAGGATGCCGACTACGCCCTGCTGGTGGGTGCCCGCCCGCGCTCGAAGGGCATGGAACGCAAGGACCTGCTGGAAGCCAACGGTGCGATCTTCACCGTGCAGGGCAAGGCGCTGAACGACCATGCCAGCCGCAACGTGAAGGTGCTGGTGGTGGGCAACCCGGCCAATACCAATGCCTACATCGCCATGAAGTCGGCCCCCGACCTGCCGAAGAAGAACTTCACCGCGATGCTGCGCCTGGATCACAACCGTGCGCTGTCGCAGCTGGCTGCCAAGACCGGCCGTTCCGTCGATTCCATCGAGAAGCTGGCCGTCTGGGGCAACCACTCGCCCACCATGTACCCCGACATCCGTTTTGCCTCCAGCAACGGTGACGCGATGCCCAAGCTCGTCAACGACGATGCCTGGGTCAAGGATACCTTCATCCCCACCGTCGGCAAGCGTGGTGCCGCCATCATCGAGGCCCGTGGCCTGTCGTCGGCCGCTTCGGCTGCCAACGCCGCCATCGACCACATGCGTGACTGGGCGCTGGGCACCAACGGCAAGTGGGTGACGATGGGTGTGCCCTCGCGTGGCAACTACGGCATCCCCGAGGACATCATCTACGGCATGCCCGTCACCTGCAAGGACGGTGAATACACCATCGTTGAAGGGCTCGACATCGACGCCTTCAGCCGCGAGCGCATGAACCTCACCCTGGACGAGCTGCAGGGCGAGCGTGACGGCGTCAAGCACCTGCTGGGCTGATCCCCACTCATGACCAGCAAGGACCTGCCGTGACCATGCACCCCGACAGCGTGCTTCATCGGGAAGGCTTCCGGCAGGTCATCCTGCCGGTCTGCGACCACTACTGTGGTCGCCTCGACCTGCTGGCCAAGTCGCTCGCCCTGCAGGCGCGGCTGGGGCCGGTACTCGATGTGACGGCCGATTGCGAGGACGGTGCTGCCGTCGGCGACGAGATCGCGCACGTCACGGCCGTGGCCGAGGCCGTTGCCGGGCCGGACAACCGATTCGGCCGCCTCGGTGTCCGTCCGATGCCCGTCGGGCATCCGCTTTTCGAGCAGCAGGTCGATATCCTGATGGCCAGGGCCGGCGGGCGTCTGGCCTACCTCACCCTGCCCAAGGTGATGACACCGGCCGATGTCGACGCGGCCGCCGACATCTGTCGCCATCACGAGGGACGAGCCGGCATCGAAGCCGAAGTGCCCTTCCAGGTGCTGATCGAAAGCCCTGCCGCCCTGCCCCATCTGCATGCCATCGCGGCGCATCCGCGGGTTCAGGCGCTCTGCTTTGGCCTGATGGACTTCGTCAGCAGTTTCGAGGGGGCCATTCCGGCCTCTGCCATGCTGGGCGCGCGCCAGTTCGAGCATCCGCTGCTCTTGCGGGCGCACACCGACATCGTGATGGCCGCGCAGGCGCACGGCAAGGTGGCTGTGCACAGCGTCACGCTCGACATCGGTGATGGCAGCGCTGCCGGAGCAGATGCCGCCAGAGCCGCGCACGATTTCGGTTATCGACGCAAGTGGAGCATCCATCCCCGCCAGGTGGAACCCATCATTGCGGCCTTTCGGCCGACGGTGGACGAGGTGCGTGAGGCCGGTGACATCCTGCTGGCTGCGCAGCGTGCCAACTGGGGGCCGGTGCGCCATGACGAGCGCCTGCACGACCGTGCCAGCTATCGTTACTGGTGGCAGGTGTTGCAGCGCGCACACCACACCGGCATGCGCCTGCCGGACGACATCCGTTCGGCCTTTTTCGATGATGAGGCGCAGGGCGCCGAACGGCAGGTGCCGGGCTGACAGGAGGAATTGAAGGACCCGAAGGAGACTGCATCGCCAGACAACTGGCTGAATCGCAGATGAAGGGCTGCCCGTGTGCCGCTTTTTCATCGAGTCAAAAAACCGGAAATGTTCAAGATATCCCGGTTGTATCCCGATGAATGAGTGGCCATGACGGTGCCGGATGGGGGGTGTCGCTGTGGTCTTTGTTGAACACACGCTGCCCTTTCGCAGCCTGACCTTCAGGAATCTTTCATGGAACTGCGTTCCCTCCAACCCTGCCGTCCGTCTTTCGGCATGCAGATGCTGCGCGCCGGCTCCGCGCTGGTGCTGTCCCTGGCCGTTCTCGGCGGCTCTGCCCTGATCGCTACCGATGCGCATGCAGCGGCCGAGAAGGCCGTATCCAGCGTCAAGGCCAAGAAGAAATCCGGCAAGGCCCGTGCCGGCAAAGCCGCCGCCGCTGCGGCTGCAGCAGCCGCGCCATTGGCCATTGCTGCTGCCGATGAGCAGCAGATGAAGGCGATGAGCCGGGTAAATGAAGGCGCCAGCCTCTGCGAGTTCAACCAGCAGGTGCATGTGACGGCCAGCCAGCAGTATCCGGGCTATGTCGACCTCAGCTTCAAGAAAAAGCGCTGGCTGATGAAACCGGTGCTCTCCTCGACCGGCGCGCTGCGTCTTGAAGATGTCGCTGGCGAGACCCTGTTCATCCAGATCCGCAACAAGTCGATGCTGATGAACCAGAAGAACGGTCAGCGTCTGGTCGACGGCTGCGTGCATCCCCGTCAGCAGGCATCAGTCAACTGAAGAAGACAGCCGGGGCAGGTACAGTCATGATTGCCGGGGGCTGTCCTGCCTGCCGTGCTGTTTGCGAGGATGATGTGGTGCCGTGACGGATGGGTGTACCGGCGTATTGCGGCCGGGCCTTGCCACAGCGGTATCATGCCGTGCCAGCCGTGCCAGCCGTGCCAGCTCTGCGCGTTGTGCGCATCGCGCCCCGAGCCCCCGAGCCCATCCGGGCGGAGAAGCTCCCTGCGGTGGCGCTGCCCGGGGCGATCCTCTCGGTCGTGTCAACCGGAGTGATGCTTGCGGCGTGAACGTGGAAGAAGGGCCGGCAATCCCAAGCCGGGTTCCCCGTTGCATCCGGCCTGAGCCTTGCGTGAGGACATTGTTGTCACGCCTTGCGTGACGGCTTGCCTGATTTCTGACAAGCGGGGCTCAAGCGTTTACCATGATTCCGCTTTTTTCTTCATCCGAAGTCATCCGAACCGTCCCGATGCCCAGTCCTGCCAGAACCGTGGAGATTTTCCGGAAAACCGCTGCCCCGATGGCCCTGCTGGCCGTTGCGTTGCTGATATCGGCGCCTGATCTGCTCGCACAGGAGGCGGCGCCGTCTGCTGGCGGTTCGGGTGTAGCGGCGAACCCGGCCGCATCGCCATCCCAGCCCGGCTCATCGCCCGGCACGCTCGACTTCCCGCGGAGAAAGCCCGGCCAGTGGGAAATTCGCAGCACGGCCTCCGATCAGCTGGGCCTGCCGCCGACGGTGCTCTGCGTGGGGCCTGATACCGACCGTGCCGACCATCACCTCGACCGGCGGGTCGGCAAGCGTGGCGCCTGCCGCCTCGGGGCGTTCAAGCGGGTTGGCGTCTACTGGATGGCCGATTCGGTCTGCCGCGACAGTCGCAGCACGGTCGTCAGTCAGTCGACGGCCAGCGGGGATTTTCAGACCCACTACAACATCGAGAACGTCGTTCTCTATTCGCCGCCGCTGGCCAACAACAAGCGCGAAGACCGCGAGTCGACGCACGCCCGCTATCTGGGTGCATGTCCCGAAGGGCATGTGCCAGGCGACATGGTCATTCCGAGCATGGGCATCCTCAACATGCTGGATGGCAAGCTTCGTTCCGGCTCCCCCGCTTCGCGCTGACGCAACATCTGGCAGCTGCAGTGCTTTCGGCTGCGCTGCAACGCTTCGTGCAGACGGTCCGGGGTGGCGTTGCGTCAACCCGACGCCCGGCGTCTCGCAATTTAGACAGCTCCCTGAAATGGATCGCGGATCAGGCACCTGCGGGTATTCTTGCGGGTGATCCGGTCGTGCCAGGCGACCGGAGGGTCCCCAAAAGGAGCTGGGTTGAAGCGTTTCGGTCACTTTGAAGGCTTGTCTCTGCCTGCCAGGTTCGTCCTGGTCGTCGGTGTCGTCACCCTGTTGTGCGCCCTTGCACAGCTGGTGTCTGCCGGATCGGCCCATGCCCTGCTGATATGGCCTGCCGGTGCAGCGGGCTTTGCGCTTGCCTGGAGTCATGGACTGGGCTGGTTGCCTGTGACTGCTCTCGGTGCCGCCATCTGGTCATTCTGGGCCACTTCCAACCCCCACTACGCGGCGCTGCTGGCTGGCATCAGCGTGCTCGGCCCCTGGGTTGCCATTCACCTGCTGCGGCGAATGGCCGACTGGAAGCCGCCCGAGTACCGGCTTGATTCCATCAGCCGCTTCCTGGCAACCGCGCTACTGGTCTCTGCCCCCCTCAACGCGCTGATCTTCACCTGCATCGTCTTCATCCTGCCGGTCGAGGCGCTCAGCCGCTTCGGCTTCACGCAGGTGTTTCTGGGCGCCTGGCTGGCCGATGCGCTGGGCATGCTGCTGATTGCGTCGGCGCTGCGGGCGCTGCTGCACCCGGGCGACTGGCTGGAAGTGGAGGTGTCGGTGGACCCGGGGCTGACCTGGTTCAATGGCCCCACCATCTTCATCGTCCTCACCATCTCCACCGTCGCCTTTCTGCTGCACCGGCTGGGTGAGGACTATTACGCGGGCCTCATCCTGTTTGGCGTTTTCGTGCCGATGATCTGGGCCGGTGCCTCGCAGTCGGCGGGCCGGGTCGATGCGCTGACGCTGCTGCTGGCGAGCCTGCCCCTGCTGGCCAGCCGGGCCTATGCCGTGACCGAGGGCGCGGGTGGCGGCTTTGGTGACACGGTGGGCGTGTCATTGCTGCTGCTCTGCGCGGTGCTGGCGGCGCAGCTGCTGCAGGCACTGGCCTTCGATCGCAGTGTGGCGCTGCTGCGCATGTCGCGGCAGGCACGGCAGGACATGAGCACCGGGCTGCTGAACGACCGGGGCCTGCTTGCCGAACTGACCGACCGGCTGGCTGGACCCCAGCGTCCCTGCTATGGGCTGATCGGCCTCTACATCAGCAATTACGACGCCATCCACGACCTCTGTGGCCCGGTCGAGGCGATGCAGCTGGAGCAGTCCACGGCCCAGCTCCTGATCCAGCAGCACACCACCTGTCTGGCGGCTCGCATGTCGGCCGGCCGCTACACCCTGCTGGTGAATGCCGAAACGGTCGCCCAGGTGCGAACCATCGCCCGCGACATCTACACGCACCTCAGCGGTCAGGTCTTCCAGACCGAGCATGGCAGCATCCGTCTGCAGTGTCATATTG
>JAUNHU010000098.1 GCA_030523825.1 Lautropia sp.
CCAGCCCGGCCCAACTGGACGACTGGCTGGTGGCATTCCGCCAGAACGCGGCGGTGCGACTGGAAGAAGGCGGCGGGTGCGCCTTGGTCTGGCATCCGGAAATTCGCCGGCAGATGCAGGCAGCAGACCAGAGCGAGTAGAACTCATTCGCCCCCGCGAAAGTTCCACAGGGCGTGCAGAACAAGGCGCCTAGACCCTATGAATCCTCAATGGGCAAGGGGTTGGCAACGCACTGCCGCACGTCCTGCAGGGCTTTCCCTGCGGGCTGGTTCCAAACCACGCCCGCCTCAATGCCCCGATGTTCCCTCGCGCACGGCGTCGTCATCGCTGGCAAAGTGCAGCAGGCGCGTGGCGTCCAGCGGCTGGCTGGCGAGGCCGATGGGGATGCGCTGGGCACTGATGGTCCAGGCCGGGTTGTCATGGCGAGCCGCCCGCAGGTCACGCAGGAAGCCGATCATCACGGTGGGTGAGTAGCCATTGGCCTGCAGCATCCGGCGCGCGCCCAGATCGGCGTCCCGCTCCGAGGCGGCGTTGTAGCCCAGGTTGAGGATGGTGTCGGCGCCTGATGCCAGCAGGTCGTCGGTAGCACTGCTGCTGCGCAGCACCACCGCCATCAGGGATTTGCGCAGGGAAGACATCAGCAGCAGACGCTGCGGCTGGCGGTCTTTCAGGCGCAGCAGCTCGTGGCCGAACACCCCCACCAGCACGGCGCCCCTGTCTGGCTGCCGGGCAGCCAGCGCCAGCAGTTCATCGGTGATGACGATGATGTTGCCTGGCAGGGCCACCGCGTTGGGGCCCAGCACGTCGCCGCCCCGCATGAATTCCAGCTTCCACTCGGGCAGTTCGGTGGGCGACCAGGTTCGCAGTGCGGCCGCCTCCAGCGCATCGTGCAGGCGCTGGCGGCTTTGCGGCGACAGTGCCGACGGCCCGGCCCCCTGCCGCTGCAGCGTGCGCAGCGCCGATTCGCCGACAGCCCGCTCCAGCGACGCCGGCATGTTGTGCACCAGGAAATCGCCCAGCGTGGGCTTGGCATGGAGCATGAACACCACCATGACGGTGGCGGGCAGTACGGAAAGAAGCAGCGCCGGCAGCCAGGGCAGGTGCGGCACAGGCTGCAGCACACTGGCCGGCGGCCTGCGCGCAGCCGGGTCGTCGGCCTTGCGCGGGGGCACGATGATGCTGTGCGCCGCGTCGATGGGCTGGAAGCGCACGGCCTCGCGGTAGAGCTTTTCCATGCGCACCACACCGAAGGGGTGATAAAGCCCCAGGGTGAGCACGGTGAGCAGATCGCAGATGAACCCGGTAGCCATCACCCGACCGGCCGGCAGGTGGCTCTCGAAGGCATGACCGGCCATGGAAAAGCGGCGCCAGCGCTGGTTCCAGAGGCGCACCATGAAATAGCGCCAGCCCATCATCATGCACAGACCGCAAAGCAGTGCCAGCACCCCCACGGCAGAGGCGCGGCAATTGACGCACACGCCACTGCCCACCAGCCGGCTGCCATCCATCAGGCTGCCGTCGAGTCGCAGGCTGCCAAGCAGGGTGTCAGCACCGGGCGCCAGATGGCTGAGATGCTCCAGCGTGGCCGGTGGCTCGATGCTGGCAGTGGCCAGCAGCAGCGGCCAGTTGGCATAGAAAAGGCCAAAGGCCACGAAGAAGGCCGGCAGCACCAGCGCGATGGCAAAGAGCGCCGCCCGCATCAGTGGCCACAGCCGCAGACGGTAACGGCTGTCACCGGCCGGGTGGGTGAGTCGCCCCAGACCGAAACGGTCGAGCAGGAAGAACCAGCTTGAAAGCGCCAGCGCCAGAGAAAGGGCTGCGGCCCAGGGCAGTAGCTCGCGGGCATCTTCGTTGATGCCGAGACGGGTGGTCCAGAAGCCGCCCAGCAGCCAGACCCGCAGATTGTCGAGAAACAGCGCACCCAGCGTCATGCCCGCCGGCAACAGCAGCAGGCACATCAGAAACCAGACGCCGACGGCCTGCCTCAGCCGCCCCTCGAAAACCGGCACGATGCCGTCGATGCGCAGCTGTGCGAGCCTGCCACGCCAGCCAGTGAGAATCCAGAGCGGCGCCGTGAGGCTGAACAGCGCGAAGAAACGCGGCCAGCCGAGGATGCCGTAGCGGTGCGTGATGGCATAGAGGCCGAGCAGCCCCACACCCACCGCAGCCTGCTGCCACCAGCGCGGCCATGCACCGGGCACCCGGGCGTGATCGGGGTTGATGAGGCGGCTGCCCCCCACCCAGGTGTTGCTGTTGAGAAACTGCCAGCGCCGGCGCCGCATCCAGGGCCAGTAGAGACCCAGGGTGAGCATCATGCAGAGCACGTCTGCAATCCAGATGCGGAAGTAATCCCGGCCCTGCCCCACGAACTGCACGCCAACACCACCCACCGGCGTGCCCTTCCAGAACCTGCGACGGCGGCGAGCTGGCTCCACGGTGGCAGACCTCCTGCGCTTTCTCGATGCCGCCCGGGGCGGCCTCAGCCCGTGACGATGGGCATGGCGGCCGGGCGGCCCAGCTGGAGCACCTGCCAGTAGATGCGGCAGAGCGCCTCCAGCTGACGGGCCAGCCGCGCTGCCGCCCGGGGAGAGTCGCCCAGGGCCAGCAGGCCGTAATGCGCCACGAGGCAGGCCCTGCCCTCGCCCAGCGCCTCCAGCAGCATGTCGAGCGGCGAATGGTCGATGCCGTCGAGCGGCTCGCCGGCCAGCAGCGCCGCATAGAAGCCGGGATGGCAGCAGTCGATGCGATCACGCCCGCCCAGCGCCACCATCGGGTGGAAGAAGGGAATGCCATCGAGCTGCACATCGCGGCTGGCCGCCAGCGTGGCAGCAAAGGGCGAAGCCACCAGGGCAATGGCCCCGACATCGGAGCGATGCTCGTAGAGGCCGCCATGCACACCGGCCAGCTGCTCATCGTCACAGCGATGCCAGCTGACCCGGTCGAGGTCGAGCGGTGGCACTTCGACGCCATAGACGGCCTCATCGCCATCCAGGCCCTCGGCACCGTCGGCATCGGCCTCGTCAGCCACCGTCACCTGCAGTTCGGAGGCGCAGTCGGACGCCGAAACCAGCAACAGCCCCTCGGCGCCGGAGCGCGCCCAGCGCATCGACAGCGTTGCGCTGCACAGCGGATCGAGGCCGCCATCAGCCAGCCCGGCCGCCTGCGTCATCAGTTCGAGACGGGCAGCGTTTTCAGAAAATTGGTTCATGAAGGATGTCAATCCAGTCGGATTCGGGAGAGTTCGCGCCGGTCACGCTTCGAGGGCCTGCCCTGCAACCCGGCTGCAGGCTCGCGCTCGAAACGGCGACGCTCGGCGGCCCGCTCGCGGGCTGCCATCGATTCGGTTGTTTCCTGATAGAGGGTACGGGCCACCGGCGCCGGCCCACGCACGCCGGACAGCGCCATCACCACCACCTCGTAATGCACCTCGCCCTGCCGGATCTGCAGCAGCTCGCCCCCCTTGAGCAGACGAGCCACCTTCACGCGATCACCACCCACCAGCACCCGGCCATTCTCGACGGCATGCTGTGCCAGCGCGCGCGTCTTGAAGAAGCGCGCCGCCCACAGCCACTTGTCGATGCGAACCGGTTCGGGCAGGGCTTCCTGCCTCATTGCTCGCTTTCGGTGAACCGGGCCAGTGCAAAGGTGCCGACCCCGGCCTCACGCAGGCGGGCAGCGCCCCCCAGATCGGCCAGTTCGACGATGGCCGCAGCCTCGACGATGTTGGCCCCCAGCTTGTGCAGCAGCTCGACCGCCGCCATCATCGTGCCGCCGGTGGCGATGAGATCATCGACCAGCAGCACGCGATCACCGGCCTTGCAGGCGTCGATGTGCAGCTCCACCGTGGCCGTGCCGTATTCCAGCGAATAGCTGGCTGACACGGTCTCGAAGGGCAGCTTGCCCTGCTTGCGCACCGGCACGAACCCCACCCCCAGCTGATGGGCGATCAGCGGGCCGATGATGAAACCGCGCGCGTCGATGCCGGCCACCAGCGAGATGCCGGCCTCGGCATAGCGCTCCACGAAGATGCGGATCATCGAGCGCAGCAGGCGTGCATCCTGCAGCAGGGGCGTGATGTCACGGAACATCACGCCGGCTTTCGGCCAATCGGGGATGGTGCGGACATGCCGCTTCAGCTCATCGAGTTCTGTCATACGAGGTCGTGACGGGTTGAAACCGGCAACGCGAGACCGCGCCTCCTGCCGACGGCAGGCAGCGAACCGGCAAAGCGATACCGGGAGGCCAATTCCGCATCATGCGAAATCAGGCCCTTCCTGACTCAATGATAACCCTGAGACCGCCATCCTCCTGCATCCTTCGCTCTCACCGGCGCGCGAGACGCGACAGCAACCCGCCGTGATGGCAGACAAACCGACACATCAGCGCTGTGGCCGATGACATGACACGCCCCGACCCGAATCAGGGCCAGTCGGGCTGACCGGGGCGCAGTATTTCCAGCGTGCGCGACAGACGCAGCACGCCCAGATCATCGAAGCGATGGCCCACCACCTGCAAGCCGATGGGCACCCCATTGGCATCGTGTGACCAGTTGACCGATGCCGCCGGGTGTTCGCTGAGGTTCCAGGGCGCCGTGCAGATGATGTGCGGCAGGCCGTCGGCCGGGTTGCCACTGGGCGAAGGCAGGCCGGCAGCCCACGGCAGCACCGGCGAAACCGGCAGCAGCAGGAAGTCGTAGCCCATCATCGTGTGGCTGATCGCCGCACGCATCGCCATCACCTGTCGCCAGGCACGCATCAGGTCGAGACCGCTGGCGGTGGCAGCCCGGCGCGTGCTCCAGTCACGCACGAAACCGGGTTGCTGCGCGCGCACCGTCTCGCTCAGATCCTCCAGCTCGGCATGCACGGCCGACTCCAGATAGAGCTGCAAGCCATCGAACATCTCCGCCGAGAGGAAACTGTCGACCATCTCGACGGCAGCACCAGCCATCTGCAACGACTTCGCCGCCGCATGCACCGCTGCCTGCACGGCCGGGTCCACCGGCAGACCGATCCCCATGTCGGTCATCACGCCCACGCACAGCGACTTCGGGCTGAGGCCATCCACCTGCATCCGGTACTCGTGCTTGCCGGCCGGCAGACTCATGAAATCGCGGTCATCGGGGCGTTCCAGGATGCTCAGCGCTGCAGCCGCATCATGAACGGTGCGGGTCATCAGCCCGGCCACCCGGCCCACGGCCGGCTCGCTCACCGGCACGCGCCCATGCGTGGGCTTCAGGCCATATACCCCGCAAAATGCGGCTGGCAGACGCACGGCGCCCACCCGGTCGACACCGATGTTGAGCGGCGCATAGCCGGCTGCCGTGGCCACCGCTGCGCCCGAAGAAGATCCCCCGGTAGTCAGCGACGGCTGCCAGGGGTTTTGCACCTGCCGCCCCTCGATGCACTGCCCCGTCCCCAGCGTGTCGTGCGCAGCACGCACCGTCTTGCCCAGCACGATGCAGCCAGCCTCCAGCAGCCGTGCCACCACCGGCGACGCGCCATACACATCCTTGATGTCGAGCGGCAGCGCCAGATCCTCGCGCACCGTCACCGGCACACCATCGAGTGGCGACAGCGGTGCGTGTCGCATCCAGCGGCGCTCGGAAGCGGCAGCACTGTCGAGCGCCTCGTCCCGGCACAGCACCCGCATCGCACCCAGCTCGCCGTCACGCGCCCGGATGTGCTCGAACAGCGCCTCTGTCACCGCCACGGGCGACACCTCGCCTGCCGCATAAGCCGCTGTCAGTTTCTCTCCGCTTGCACCCACCCAATGCGCCATGACCTGCCCCGTTCCCCGGATGACTGTTTGTTTCGGTGTGTCAGCGCGCCTGCACACCAGACAAGATGCAGTCACTGTAATCAGCCCGCCTCCGGCACCCCAGACACAGCGCCCCAGCCCCTGACCGACAGGCAACCGTGGCCGATCGGCGCACATCCACTGATGCGCGCACGCCATAGCGTCTGCCGTCCCTCACGCGCCAAACTCCATGCCAGAACATCCGACATCACGGCAGGATTTTTTACAAACAGCTACCATCAGGAGCATCAGGAGACCCCTGAACGAAGCCGGCCGACCGCAGCAACACCTGCCCCTCCCCGGCCGGGGAAGCAGGGCAGGAACAGGCACCGCAGCCGCGTTCGGCGGACTCCTTTTCCTCCGGCACTGCGGCCTGCATTTCGGGGACGAGACAGTGCACCAATAAGAAGACCCGTCATGGACCCGATCCAGATCACGCTCGCCCTCCTGCTCTTTGCCACCGTGATGTTTGCCTGGGAGAAAATCCCGCTGGCCGTCACCGCCATCATCGTCTGCCTCTCCCTCATCGTCACGGGAGTGCTCGACGCCAAAACTGCCTTTCACGGCTTCGTCGATTCCAACGTCATCCTGTTCGTGGGCATGTTCGTGGTGGGCGGCGCCCTGTTCGAAACCGGCATGGCCAACCGCATCGGCGGCCTCGTCATGCGCTTTGCCAAAACCGAACGGCAGCTCATCATTGCCATCATGCTGATCACGGGGCTTCTCTCCGGCCTGCTCTCCAACACTGGCACCGCCGCCGTGCTCATTCCCGTGGTGGTAGGCATTGCCAACCGCTCGGGCTTTCCGCGCTCCCGCCTGCTGATGCCCCTGGTGTTTGCCTCATCGATTGGCGGCAACCTGACGCTGATCGGTTCCACCGGCAACCTCATCGCCCAGAGCGCCCTGCAAAGCATCGGCCAGGAATTCCACTTCTTTGAATACGCGAAGATCGGCCTGCCGATGCTGATCGTGGCTATCCTGTATTTCGAGTTCTTCGGCCACAAGCTGATCCCCACGCGCGGCGCTGCCACCGACGCCGACGGAGCGCAGGCCGGAACCGGCCAGACGGCAGCAGCCGCAACACCCGCCACCGGCGTGGCTGCCGGTGATGCACCGGCCGGCAGCAAAATGCCCGCAGGCAGCGACACCGCATCTGCCAGCCCGGCACGCACGACAGCGCCGGCAGGCAAAGCCCCGGCGCGCAAGCCCGTCATCGCCGCCACCGCCACGCCCATCGCACAGACCGTGTCGCCCTGGAAACAGACCATGTCGCTGGTGATTCTGGCCGGCACGGTGCTGGGCAT
Organism: Lautropia sp.; assembly: GCA_030523825.1. Lineage (GTDB taxonomy): Bacteria > Pseudomonadota > Gammaproteobacteria > Burkholderiales > Burkholderiaceae_E > Lautropia. Next base: position 7,101 of record JAUNHU010000098.1, read on the forward strand.
GGTCTTCGAGCGCCAGCTGGGCGTGCCGCTGCACGTCATTGCCGCCATCGGTGCCATCGTCACCGTGCTCACCGGCGTGCTCACCGAAAAGCAGGCTTACAAGGCCATCGACTCGCAGACAATCTTCATCTTCGGCGGCACACTGGCGCTGGCCACCGCACTGGAAAAAACCGGCGCCGGTGCCGCCGTGGCACACACCATCATCCACATGCTGGGTGACACCCCGTCGCCCGTGGTGCTGCTCATCGTCATCTTCGGCATTTGCAGCGTGCTCACCAACTTCATGTCCAACACCGCCACCGCCGCCCTGCTGGTGCCCATCGGCCTGTCGATTGCCGAAAGCCTGAACGCCGACCCCCGCGCCGTGCTGATGGCCGTGGTCATCGGCTGCTCCTGCGCCTACGCCACCCCAGTGGGCACCCCCGCCAACACGATGGTGCTGGTGCTCGGCAACTACCGCTTCATGGACTACGTGAAAGCCGGCGTGCCGCTGATGCTGCTGATGGGCGCCGTGAGCATTCCGCTGCTGCTGTTCTTCTTCCCGTTCTTTCCCTGATCGGTGAATTCAGGCGGCAAGCCTGACCCCGTGCTTACAGTGAATTTCCCTGAACGCAAGAACGCCCCGGACCGCAGAACAGGTCGGGGCGTTTTTCACGGGCAAGCCCCCTCTGTAGCTTGACCCCGCGTCAAGTTGCGGCAGACACACGCGCGCGGGATGGCGCCTGATGAAGGTATCGGCCGCCTCCGTGTCCAGGGTTCATACATCAGGATGGCGCAATCACCTCGCACACCAGCGTTTCGTCCGGCCCAACGTTGCAGGCCCCCGCTTCTCATGACGACTCCGGCCTGCCATCAGGCAGCAGCTTTCTGGCATGCTCCTGTTCGATGAGGATGTCGATGAAGGCGCGGACCCTGGGCGCACGAAAACGGGCAGCAGGGAAGACGGCATGAATGTTGCCCTCACGCAGGGTCCACTCGGGCAGGACACGGATCAGGTTGCCCGCAGCCACTTCGGCCTCGGCTGCATAGTCCGGCAACACCGCCATGCCTGCCCCCAGCAATACCGCCTCCCGCACGGCCATCGTGCAATCGAATTGCATGGACATCGGCAGGGTGACGGTTTGCGTCTCCTCGCTGTCCGTCACGGATGGGCCATCGGTTGCCATTCCCACTGTCCCCGCCTGCAGGGCCGCGGCGGATGATGTGCGCTGCGCTTGCGACCGGGGCCGCCGCGTGAATGTCCAGGTGGCAGGCGCACGAAATGCCTTGTTTCCGATGCAGGGAAATTCGGACAACGCTGCCGGCGAATGCAGCTTTTCCAGTCGGCGCGCCCAGCCTGCCGGTGCGACCAGCCACTGCTGAAAACTGCCGATCTGGCGTGCCTGCAGATGCTGTTGCTGCTCTGTCAGCCAGCCGACCCGAACCCCCAGATCCACGCCACCCGACATCAGATCCTGAATCTGGTCACTGAACGCGGCCTCGACCTGACAACCCGGAAAACGTTGCGTGAACGTGGCAACGGCCCTCACCAGCACACTCATCCCGTAATCCAGCGGCGCCGTCAGACGCAGCGTGCCCGAAGGGGTTCCCGCCGACTCGGCCAGTTCGCCAAAGGCGCTGTCCGCATCCTTCAGGATGCGGGCTGCCCGCTGATAGAAAATCTGCCCGTCTTCGGTGGTGCGTACCGAACGGGTGCTGCGGATGAGCAACGTGCAGCGAAAATCCTGCTCCAGTCGCGCCACCTGCTGGCTGACCACCGCCTTGGATACCCCCAGCCGCCCGGCCGCAGCGGTAAACGAGCCTGCCTCGACAACCGCCACAAAATAGGCCAGCCGGTTCAGGTTGCCGAATGCCCCGCCGGCCACCGGCTGTGCACTGTTCACTTTTGACATACGTACTGTTCGGACCAGCCGGCTTTACCGGGAGACGAAACTCCCCCAGAATGTGCCACCCCGCAGCCATGCACGCGGCATCTGCCAACCTGCGGATTCCTTGCCCTGCCGCTTTTTCTTCTGACGAACCAGTTCATCCATGAAAACCATTCATTCCACGCTTGCCCTTGCTGTTGGCGCCCTGCTTGCAGCCTGCACCAGCACGCAGGACGCCCCTCGGGCCACTCCTGAAAAAACCGGCACCGCCGCCGCCCAGGAGCAGAAACAGGCTGCACCGCTCGTCATCGAAGCCTTCACGCCCGACGACAACGCCATCTTCAAGGTGGCCTCGGTGATGGTACAGGGCGACAAGGACATGATCCTGATCGACGCCCAGTTCTCTGCGGCAGATGCACAACAGGTGGCCACGCGCATCCGGGAAACCGGCAAGCGGCTGGACACCATCTACATCAGCCACTGGGACCCCGACTATTACTTTGGCCTCGACACGATCAAAACCGCGTTTCCCGACGCAAAGATCGTGGCCACGCCGCAGACCATCGCCCACATCCGCGCCAGCAAGGATGCGAAGCTGAAGACATGGAAGCCGGAACTGGGAGCCAACGCCCCCAGGTCCATCCCGATGCCCGAACCCCTGCAGGGTGACACCCTGATGCTGGAGGGCCAGCCGCTGAAGATCGTCGGTCTCGACGGCCCCACGCCGGATCGCACCTTCGTCTGGATTCCCTCGGTGAAGACCGTGGCGGGTGGCATTCCCGTGGTTGGCAACGAGCACGTCTGGATGGCCGACACGCAGACGCCGGAATCACACGCCAACTGGCTGAAGACGCTGGCCCGCATCGAGGCACTGAATCCGATGGTGGTGATTCCCGGCCACTTTGCCGACAACTCGCCGCTGGACCTGCGCTCGGTGACATTCACCGCCGACTACATCCGCGCCTTCGATGAAGAAACAGCGAAAGCGAAAAACTCTGCTGCGCTGATCGAGGCCATGAAGAAACGCTACCCGAACCTGGCCGGCGAAAGCTCACTGGAACTAAGCGCCAAAGTTGCCAAGGGCGAAATGCAGTGGCCCTGAGCACAGGAAAATCCGGCTCCTGCCGGACGAGCAAGAGCATCGTCCGTAGTGATGGCGACGCCCGGCAATTGATTACCGCGTCATGGACTACGTGAAAGCCGGCCTGCCGCTGATGCTGCTGATGGGCGCCGTGAGCATCCCGCTGCTGCTGTTCTTCTTCCCGTTCTTTCCATGATCGGTGAATGCAGGCAGCAAGCCTGCCCCCGTGCTTACAGTGAAATTCCCTGAACGCAAAAACGCCCCGGACTGAACACCAGGCCGGGGCGTTTTTCTTGAACAAAACAGACCGCACAGGGCCGTCAAGGTTTCAGCACAAGCGTGTGCCTGCCGAAACCTTGCCGGAGGATTGGATGTTTGCAGGGAGACGAGTTAATTGCCGGGGCAATGACCGCTCAGCGCGGCAGGTCGGAATGCCCCATCAGGAACTCGTCGACGGCGCGGGCGCACTGGCGGCCTTCGCGGATGGCCCAGACCACCAGCGACTGGCCCCGGCGCATGTCGCCTGCCACGAAAACCCGCTCGCGGCTGCTCTGATAGGCCATGCCCCCATCCACGGCTGCGCGGGCATTGCCGCGTGCATCGCGCGACACATCGAAGGCCGACAGCATCGACTCGACCGGATGCACGAAGCCCATTGCCAGCAGCACCAGATCGGCCTTCACCTCGAATTCGGAGTT
>JAUNHU010000099.1:0-2803 GCA_030523825.1 Lautropia sp.
TGGCTGATCTACTTGCAAATCTCAACGAGCAGCAGCTGGCTGCCGTCACCGTCCCCTCGGGGCACGCCCTCATCCTTGCCGGTGCCGGCAGCGGCAAGACGCGGGTGCTCACCACGCGCATTGCCTGGCTGGTGGGCACCGGGCAGTGCGCACCGTCGGGCATCCTTGCCGTCACCTTCACCAACAAGGCCGCGCGCGAGATGATGGCGCGGCTCTCGGCAATGATCGTGGGCGCCAATCCGCAGGCGATGTGGGTGGGCACCTTTCACGGCCTGTGCAACCGGCTGCTGCGCACCCATCACCGGGATGCCGGTTTGCCGCCCAGCTTTCAGATCATGGACAGTGCCGACCAGTTGTCGGCCATCAAGCGTCTGTTGCGTGGCCTGAATGCCGATGATCAGACCTTTCCTCCGAAGGCGGTGCAGCAGTTCATCAATCGCCACAAGGAGGCGGGCGTGCGTGCGGCCGAAGCCCATGCTGCCGATTCACACAGCCGTCGGATGGTGGAGTTCTACGCAGCCTACGACGACCAGTGCCAGCGCGAGGGTGTGGTGGATTTCTCCGAGCTGCTGCTGCGTGCCTACGAGCTGCTGCAGCGCAATCAGCCCCTGCGCCAGCATTACCAGCAGCGTTTCCGTCACATCCTCATCGACGAGTTCCAGGATACCAACGACCTGCAGTACCGCTGGCTGACACTGTTGGCCGGTGGTGGTGCCAGCCTGTTTGCGGTGGGCGACGACGACCAGTCGATCTATGCCTTCCGCGGTGCCAACGTGGGCAACATGGCGGCCTTCGAGCGCGACTACGCCGGCCAGAACCTGATCCGTCTGGAGCAGAACTACCGCTCGCACGCCAACATCCTCGATTCGGCCAACCACCTCATCCGCCAGAACAGCCGGCGGCTGGGCAAGGATCTCTGGACCGATGCCGGCGAAGGCGAGCCGGTGCGCATCTTCGAGGCAGCCACCGACCGTGACGAGGCGCAGTGGCTGCTGGAGGAAATCCGCTCGCTGGTGGGCGAGGGCATGATGCGATCCGAAATCGCCATTCTCTACCGTTCCAACGCGCAGTCGCGGATCGTCGAGCAGACGCTGTTCTCGGCCGGGTTGCCCTATCGGGTGTATGGGGGCCTGCGCTTCTTCGAGCGCGCCGAGGTCAAGCATGCGCTGGCCTATCTGCGCCTCATCGAGAATCCCGATGACGACGGTGCCTTCCTGCGGGTGGTGAATTTTCCGGCGCGCGGCATCGGGGCGCGCACGCTCGAAACCCTGCAGAACCGCGCACGCGAGCAGGGCGTGAGCCTGTACAGGGCGGTGCCCACGATGAGTGGCAGCAGTGCGACGAAGCTGCTGCTGTTCGTCGACCTCATCAGCAAGCTGCGTCAGGCCACGACGACAATGTCGTTGCCCGACAGCATCGACGAGGTGGTGGCAAAGAGTGGCCTGCTGGCCTATTACGAGCAGGAGCGCGAGGGGCAGGAGCGCATCGAAAACCTGAAGGAACTGGTGAACGCGGCCACGGCCTATCTGGCCGAAGGCGGCATAGATGCCACCACGCCGGCCAGTGCCGGGGTGAGCAATGCGGCCACGGGCAGGGGCGTGCCAGCGGGCAGTGCGGCGGCGGGTGCCGGGGTGCCGCCTGCGGCTGACGCGATGCAGGCAGCTGATGGTGATGTTGCCGGGTCCGGGCGGGCCAGTGCCGCGCGCCCGGAGGGGGCTTCCCGATCCGAAGGTGCGGTGTCGCTGATTCCGGCCGGTGGTGTTGCTGCCGAGGCGGTGGATGGCGTGCCGGTCTTGCAGGTGTCGCCGTTGGCCGGTTTTCTGGCGCATGCCTCGCTCGAATCGGGCGATGCCCAGGCCGAGGACGACAAGGACGCGGTGCAGCTGATGACGGTGCATGCGGCCAAGGGGCTGGAATTCGAGACGGTGTTCGTCACCGGGCTGGAAGAAGGTCTGTTCCCGCACGAAAGCGCGGCGATGGAAGATGGCGGGCTCGAAGAAGAACGCCGGCTGATGTATGTGGCCATGACCCGCGCGCGCAAGCGGCTTTACCTGTCGCTGGCGCAGATGCGGATGCTGCACGGCAAGACCCGCTACAACATCCGCTCACGTTTTCTGGGCGAACTGCCCGAACGCGCCCTGAAATGGCTGACCTCGGCAGCGCCTGCCGTCGGCATGGACAGCTGGAGCAGTGGTTCGCGCTTCGGGGGCGGGCAGGGGGCAGGCAGCAACTGGGGCAGCAACCGGCTGTCACAGGCCATGCACGAACGCTCGCGTCAGTCTGGCTGGAGCCGTCCGGCCGATCCCGGCATACCATCGGCGGCGGGAGGCAAGGCACTGGCAGGGCGCGACAACCGCTATCAGATCGGCCAGCGCCTGAAGCACGCACGCTTTGGTGAAGGCGTGGTGCTGGGCATCGAGGGCAACGGTGACGATGCCCGCATCCAGATCCGCTTTGGTGCGCATGGCACCAAGTGGCTGGCGCTGTCGGTGGCGAAGCTCGATCCGGTCTGAGCCCGCCAGCGCAGGTGGGTTGGGGGCGCCTTCTGTCATTGTCGATGAGGCGGATGGTGGCGGTATTGCCGATTCGTGTCCCTTTCGCGCCTTTCAGGGGGGCTGCAGCCCGAACAGGGAGAAGGCATCCGAAGTGCCTCCCGCTCTGATGCTGTTGCTTTCAGTCTTCCATTCAGCCAGGGGTTGATTGTTTGGTGAGAATCATTCAAAAACAATAAGCCAGCAAACCATTTTATTTGCAGATGGATTCTGCAAAATCCGCATATATGCGGTATGTGCGCAGCACATAA
>JAUNHU010000099.1:2903-10616 GCA_030523825.1 Lautropia sp.
TTTGCAGATGGATTCTGCAAAATCCGCATATATGCGGTATGTGCGCAGCACATAAGCCCATGAAAACAATTTCGTTGTGAGCATGCCGGTGCGAGGCAGACAATGCCCTCCATTCAAGCTGCAGGGATGCGCTGAATGTGTGGTCTGCTCATGACGGGTTTTCGGGCATGCGCGACATGACATGATGAAGTTTCCCTGCGGAGGTTTTCGGAGGACTTCATCAATGAGCGCGCATGTGGAAGAAGCGCTGGCTGCAATACGCCAGGCGGTGGAGGCCGGACCCCGGCCGGTCTTTTCCACCAGCATGGGCGTCGAGGATCAGGTGCTGGCTCACCTGATTTTCTCGAACCGCTTTCCGGTGGAGGTGTTCACGCTGGATACCGGGCGCCTGCATCCGGAAACGCATCAGCTCATTGCCGACAGCGAGCTGTTTTTCCGGCGACGCATCCGTGTGCTGTCGCCCGAGCGCGAGGCGGTGGAAAGCTATGTGCAGATCAACGGCATCAACGGCTTTTACGAGAGTCTCACGCAGCGCAAGCAATGTTGTGATGTGCGCAAGATTCAGGTGCTGGAACGCGCACTGGCCGGCAAGACCGCATGGGTGACGGGCCTGCGCCGCGAGCAGTCGCCCACGCGCGAAGGGCTGGGCATTACCGAATTCGATGCGCAGCACAACCTCCTGAAAGTGAACCCGCTGCTGAACTGGAGCACCGCGCAGGTGTGGGATTACGTGGCAGAGCATGACGTTCCCGTCAGTCCGCTGCATGCGCAGGGCTATCCCAGCATCGGTTGCGCGCCGTGCACCCGCGCCATCCAGCCGGGCGAGTCGATCCGTGCCGGCCGCTGGTGGTGGGAATCGGCAGAACACAAGGAATGCGGGCTGCATGTGAAGCAGGAGGTGTCGCCCGTGCAATTCGTCAGCATCGGCTCGTGAGGGCGTGACCCGTGCTGCATCAGGACAAGACCAATACAAATCCGGACTCTACCGTGAACACGACAACAGAACCCTTTCTTCATGAGGCGGCTGCGCATGCGGCAAGCCGCTCGCATCTGGATGATCTCGAAAGCGAGTCGGTCTACATCATGCGCGAGGTGGCGGCATCGGCCGAACGACCTGCGCTGCTGTTTTCCGGCGGCAAGGACAGCCTGGTGATGCTGCGGCTGGCAGAGAAAGCCTTTCGGCCGATGAAGTTTCCGTTTCCGCTGCTGCACATCGACACCGGCCACAATTTCCCGGAGGTGCTGGAATTTCGTGACCGGCGTGCCGCCGAGCTGGGCGAGCAGCTGATCGTGCGCGGGGTGGAGGATTCGATCCGCCGTGGCACGGTGCGACTGCGTGGCGAAAACGATTCGCGCAATGCGGCGCAATCGGTAACGCTACTCGAAGCGATCGAGGAGTTTGGCTTTGATGCGCTGATGGGTGGTGCGCGGCGTGATGAGGAAAAGGCCCGTGCCAAGGAGCGGGTGTTTTCCTTCCGGGATGCCTTTGGTCAGTGGGACCCGAAGGCGCAGCGCCCCGAACTCTGGAGCCTCTACAACGCCCGCGTCTTCAAGGGTGAACACATGCGGGTGTTTCCGATCTCCAACTGGACGGAGGTCGATGTCTGGCAATACATCGCGCGCGAGAACATCGAGCTGCCCAGCATCTATTACACCCATCGACGCGAGGTGGTGCGCAAGCGCGGGTTGCTGGTGCCCGTTACGCCGCTGACGCCGCCGGCGGAAGGCGAACAGGTCGAGACCCTGTCGGTACGTTTCCGCACGGTGGGCGACATCACCTGCACGTGTCCGGTGGAAAGTGATGCTGCCAGCCCGGCAGACATCCTGGTGGAAACCGCCAGCGCCACGCTGAGCGAGCGCGGCGCCACCCGGCTGGACGATCAGACCAATGAGGCGTCGATGGAGCGCCGCAAACGCGAGGGGTATTTCTGATGAATGCAGTTCTTGATGGAGCCCGGCTGGCGCGGCAACAGGAAGCGGCTGATGCCAGCCTGCTGAGGTTCATCACCGCAGGCAGCGTGGATGATGGCAAGAGCACGCTCATTGGGCGTCTGCTGCATGATGCCAAGGGCATTCTGGCCGATCAGCTTTCGGCGCTGTCCTCAGCGAGAAACCGGCGCGTGAGCGAAGGTGAAATCGACTTTTCATTCCTGACGGACGGGCTGGAAGCCGAGCGCGAGCAGGGCATCACCATCGACGTGGCCTACCGCTATTTCTCGACGGTGAAGCGCAAGTTCATCATTGCCGACTGTCCGGGGCACGAGCAGTACACGCGCAACATGGTGACGGGGGCGAGCACTGCCGATGCCGCCGTGATCCTCATCGACGCCACGCAGTGCCGCGATGGTGCGTTGCTCACGCAGACCCGTCGCCACACGGCGCTTGCGCGTCTGCTGGGCATTCGTCATCTGGTGTTTGCCATCAACAAGATGGATCTGCTGGATTTCGACCAGGCCGTTTTCGAGCGGATCGTGTCGTCCTGCCGTGCGCTGCTGTCGGGGCTCGGCGGCGAGGAGAACGCCCATTTCGTGCCGATTTCGGCGCTGCGCGGTGACAACGTGGTCGAGAAGTCGGAACGCACTCCCTGGCATGGCGGGCCGGCCCTGCTGGGCCTGCTGGAGTCGCTGGACACGGTGTCTTTTGAAGAGCGAGCGCTGCGCCTGCCCGTGCAGCTGGTGATGCGTTGGGGCGGGCACACGGCTGAAGATCATCGCGCCTATGCGGGGCGTGTCGAGGCAGGTTCGCTGAAGCAGGGAGATGAAATCGGTGTCTTCCCGTCGCGGCAGCAGGCCCGCGTCGATCGCATCGTGCGTGGCGGTGTCGATGTGCAGACCGCACATGCCGGCGATTCCGTGATGATTTATCTGGATCGGGATCTGGACATCTCGCGGGGTGATGTGCTGACTGCAGCCGGGGAATGCCCGGAACCGGTACGGCAGTTGCGTGCGCGGCTGGCATGGCTCGACAACGAGGCATTCGCGCCCGGGCGCCGTTATCGGCTGCGGCAGGCAACGCGCGAATCCCTCGTGAAATTGCAGGTGGAAGACCGCCTCAATCTGAACAGCCTGATCTATGAGCCTGCCACCGGACTGAACACGAATGACATCGTGACCGTGAACCTGACGGCTGCGCAGGCGCTGTTGCCCGATCGTTTTTCCGAGGCGCCGCACACCGGCAGTTTCATCCTGATCGACGAGGCCAGCAACCATACGGTTGCGGCTGGCATGGTGCTGTGAGCGTGCAATGGCGGGCCGACGATCGACACTGTTCCTGCTGGGCGCCGGTGCGCTGACCCTGGCTGGCGCCGCAGGCATGCCCCGTCCGGGCCGTGAGGCTTCTTCGACGCTGCTGAATGTGTCCTATGACCCCACCCGCGAGATGTATGCGGAGATCAGCGCAGCCTTCAGCCGTGCGGGGAACGGTGGGACGGTACTGCAGAGTCATGGTGCATCGGGCAAACAGGCGCGCTCGATCATCGAGGGGCTGCAGGCGGATGTTGCCACGCTGGCGCTGGCCAGTGACACTGATGCACTGCATCGCAAGGGTGGACTGATTCCGGCCGATTGGCAGAAGCGTCTGCCGCACAACAGCTGTCCGTACACGTCGACGATCGTGCTGGTGGTGCGCGCCGGCAACCCGCGCAACATCCGTGACTGGGATGATCTGGTTCGTGAGGATGTTTCGGTGATGACCCCCAACCCGAAAACCTCGGGAGGTGCACGCTGGAATTATCTGGCGGCCTGGGAGCATGCGCGGGCGCGTGCAGGCAGCGATGCTGCGGCAGAACAGTTCGTCCGCCAGCTTCTTGCGCGGGTGCCGATGCTGGCGCCCGGTGCGCGGGCTGCATCCATTGCCTTTGTACGAAGAAATCTGGGCGATGTCCTGCTCTCGTGGGAGAACGAGGCGTGGCTGCTGGCACGCGAATTGCCCGGATCCATCGAGATCGTCTACCCGTCGATGTCGATTCTGGCCGAGCCGGCCGTCACGGTGGTGGATCGTCATGTCGACCGGCACGGCACGCGGCAGCTTGCCGAAGCATATCTGCGCTTCCTGTATGCCGACGAGGCGCAGGAAATCATTGCGCGGCATCATTATCGTCCCTGTTCCGGGGCTGCACTTGCAGCGGAGGCCGACCGCTTGCCTTCGATGTCGCTGTTTTCCATTGACGAGGCTTTTGGTGGCTGGGCAAAGGCAAATGCCCGGCACTTTGCCGAAGGAGGCAGCTTCGATCGCATTTACTCGACGGGCTGACGACAGATGGCAGATTCCAGAACACGATTGCCCGGCTTCGGGCTGAGCATGGGCACGACCCTGTTCTTTCTGGGGGTGATGGTGCTGATGCCGCTGGCAGCGCTTGCGGCAAGGGGTCTGGGCATGGATTGGCAGGCGTTCGTGGATGCCGCCTTTTCGCCGAGGGTGATGGCCTCCTACCGTCTGACTTTTGGTGCGTCACTGGCGGCTGCCTGCATCAATGCCGTGTTCGGGCTGCTGCTGGCCTGGGTGCTGGTTCGTTACCGCTTTCCGGGGCGAAAGTTTGTGGACGCCCTGATCGACCTGCCTTTTGCGCTGCCCACGGCCGTGGCGGGCATCTCGCTGACGGCGCTACTGGCCGGCAATGGCTGGATCGGCCGTCATGCCGGGGCGCTGGGGCTGGAGCTGGCCTTCAATACGGCGGGCGTGGTGATTGCGCTGGTGTTCATTGGCATTCCCTTCGTGGTGCGCACGGTGCAGCCGGTGCTGGAAGGGCTGGGACACGATGTGGAGGAGGCTGCCGCCTGTCTTGGGGCAAGCCGCTGGCAGATTTTCGTGCAGGTGGTTTTCCCGGCGCTGGTGCCGGCGCTGGCAACAGGCTTTGCAATGGCCTTTGCGCGTGCCGTGGGTGAATATGGCTCAGTGATTTTCATTGCCGGCAACATGCCGATGGTTTCGGAAATCACGCCGCTGGTCATCATGAGCCGGCTTGAGCAATTCGACTATGCAGGTGCCTCGGCAATTGCGCTGGTGATGCTGGTGTTTTCCTTTCTGATGCTGCTGGTTATCAATGGAGCGCAGTTCTGGCGACGCCGCCGTGCCGGGGAGGGAGCATGAAGACCTGCGGCATTCTCGAAAGCCGTGCCGATGTGTCGACGGAGCCGGTGGCCGTGCGTTGCGGGCTGCTGGTGCTGGCACTGGGCTTCGTTTTCGTTTTTCTGGTGCTGCCGCTGGTGGTGGTTTTTTCCGAAGCGCTGGCGGCAGGGCTGGGCGCCTGGTGGGAGGCTGTTGCCCATCCCGATGCGCTGGCGGCCATTCGCCTCACGCTGCTGACGGTGCTGGTGGTGCTGCCGGTGAATGTGCTCTTTGGCATGGCAGCGGCCTGGTTGCTGGTGCGTTTCCAGTTTCCGGGCAAGGCGGTGCTGAACACGCTGCTCGATCTGCCCTTTTCCGTGTCGCCGGTGGTGGTGGGGCTGATGTACGTGCTGCTGTTTGGCGCGCAGGGCTGGTTCGGGCCTTGGCTTGCGCAGCATGATCTGCATCTGGTGTTCACCATTTCCGCCATCATGATCGTGACGCTGTTCGTGACGTTGCCGCTGGTGGCACGCGAGCTGGTGCCGCTGATGGAAGCGCAGGGAGATGAGGAGGAACAGGCTGCACTGGTGCTCGGGGCGCGGGGGTGGCAGATGCTCTGGCACGTGACCCTGCCAAAGGTGCGCTGGGGGTTGCTGTATGGCGTGAGCCTGTCGGCCGCCCGGGCGATGGGGGAGTTTGGTGCGGCCTCAGTGGTGTCGGGCCATATCCGGGGCCTGACAAACACCATGCCCCTGCACGTGGAAATCCTCTACAACGAATATCAGTCGACCGCTGCCTTTGCCGTTGCCTCGTTGCTGGCAATGTTCGCGCTGGTCACGCTGCTGGTGAAAAGCTGGGTCGAGCATCGTCAGAAAGCGGCCTGACCGGCAGATGTTCCGATGAAAAAAGCCGGCGCTTTCGGGCCGGCTTTTCTTGTGTTCGTCATGCCTTGCCGGCTTCCTCTGCCCTTGCCGTGTGGCGGCGAGGGGCAGGGGGGCTGCCGGCCGGCATGTTCAGTGCTGGTTGTCTTCGGCTGGCGGCAGCGCCTCGGGGGCCTTTTCCTTTTCGGGCGAGAGTGTCACGGTATCGAGATAGCAGGCCCATTGCGAGCAGACGATGACCGAGAACACGATGGGCACGATGAGCAGCATGTAGGGCGAGAACAGCATGTTTGCGCCCAGCCCTGCGCCTGCGCCGCCACCTGGCAGCATCGTCATCAGCATGGCCATCAGCATCACGAAGGCCGCGAGGCAGATGGCGTGGCACAGGAAGGCCGGCAGGTTGCGGCACACGGCGATGACGCTGAAGATCAGCGACTTGAGCAGGCCGCGGCGGTGGATGCCGGCGAAGATTGGCGAATACCACATCAGCAGGTAGCAGGGAATGGTCATGGCCAGCATCAGCAGGGCCGCGCGCATGACGGGCGCCATCAGGGCCATCATGGTTTCCTGGTGGTTGGCGGCCTGGCCGGCCATCCTGTTCACGCCCTCGGCCAGCTGTTCCATCGCGGCCGGATAGCCGGACAGGTAGATGGCGATCACGTCGATGGTGAGGCTGACCATGCCGAGCTGGATGACGGCGCCCAATGCCTTGCGATCCTTCGCCCAGCTGAAGACGCTGTCGAGCGAGATGCGCGGCTTGCCGCTGGCTGGAGTCGTGCGGTCGGGCAGGCCGCTCTGCTGTGCGTCGGCAGGCATGGGCCCGCTGCCGGGAGGGGCCGACGAGGGCATGCCGAGACTGGCTGCGCTGGGCGCCAGGCGGTGCAGCAGTGACAGGTAGCTGACCAGCAGCACCGGCATCAGTCCCTTGGCCACCACCACGCCGATGAGGCCGAAGGAGGCCAGCAGGTTGGTCAGCATCATCATCATGGCCATCAGCAGCAGCAACTGTGCCGGAGAGCGCATCAGGATGGCAAATCCGTACTTGAGCCAGCGCCAGCCATGCAGGGCTGAGACCCGGTTGACCTGGAGACCGCTTGTCGAGCTGCTGTTCATGCGTCAGATGGCCTGTGCCGGCTGCTGGCGCCGGTCGATGAGGATGTTCTGGAAATGGACGGGGTCCTTGGGCTGCAGCATGGCGGCTTCGCGTGGCAGCAGCAGGTCGTAGAGGCGCGACAGCCAGAAACGCAGCGCGGCTGCACGCAGTGCCATTGGCCAGCCACGTTCCTCGGCCGGCTGCAGGGGCCGGACGCTGCGGTAGCCGTCGAGCAGCGCGTTCAGCCGGGCAGGATCGAGGTGGATGTCGTCGGCGGCCAGACACCAGTCGTTGGCCACCACGGCCAGATCGAACAGCCAGGTGTCGTGGCAGGCGAAGTAGAAGTCGATGATGCCGGGCTGCTCGGGAGTCTCGAACAGGACATTGTCGCGGAAGCAGTCGGCATGCACTGCCGATGCGGGCAATGACTGCCAGTCGGCCGTGGCCATCCATGTCTGCTGGACGGCGAGTTCGTCGCGGGCCAGTGCCAGCAGGTCTGCGTCCAGTTTCGGCTGCAGTTCGTCGATGGCCTGGGGCCACCAGACCGGGCCGCGAACGTTGACGGGTGCTTCGCCGAAATCGGCCGCACCTACGTGCATGCGGGCCAGCAGTTCGCCAAAGGCGCGGCAGTGAACCGGGGTGGTGTCCACCACCGACTTGCCCTTCAGGCGCGTGACGAGCGTGGCCGGCTTG
>JAUNHU010000100.1 GCA_030523825.1 Lautropia sp.
GGCTGGGAGTTGCCGCCTGCATCCGCCGTGGCATTCGGGGCCGTGTTGGTGGGTTCCGTGTCGTCCGTTGTTTCACGAGGTGTTTCGGTGGCGGGAGCAGCCGGCGTATGGCCGGGCGCCCCGGGCGCTGCTGCATTGCCGGCGTTCTGTCCTGTCTGGCCGGCACCACCTGCTGCTGCGTTTTCTTGCCCTCTGTTTTCGCCTCCTGCCGGGTTGCCTGCTGCTGCACCAGGGGTTGCCGTTGCACCATTGTTGCCGGTGTTCACATTGACGGCAGCCTGGCTCGATGCGCTGCTGCTGGCTGATGCCGAACTGCTTGCGCGGCTGCCGGGGTTGCTCGCCGCATTGGGGCTGGTGGTGCTGTCATCACTGCCACCACCGCAGGCAGCAAGCAGAATGGAAAGCGCCACGACGCTCATCGGCGTGCGCAGCGAGTTCAGGGATCGGGTTTGCTTGAACATGCTTTTCCCTTTTGGGTAAGGATGAAAATGTAAGGGGCTGGGTCTGAGCCTTGGCCGGATTTGTTCGAGCGAGAGCGTTAAGCTCAGAGAAGTTTTTGATTTGCCATAGAAGGCTGGCTAAGAAAAAACTTGAGGTGATGATAAAAAGTAGTCAGGATGTTGACAAATTAAAACGGGAGTATTGGTTGCAAGACAACGTTGTGTGGCGTACCCGAAATTAATGAACGCGCAGTCATTTGTCATGATCAGGAAAACCTGCGCACTAAAAGCATGAACTTGTTCGTCCCCGCGAAAACCCCGCAGGGCGTGCAGAACAAGGCGCTACGACGGCTGAATCCAGGATGGACTCAGGGGGAGGGCGGCACACAAATAAAACCGGATACCGCTTGCGCAGTATCCGGCGTGCCGGGCGCACGACAGCGTGCGCCCGAAGGGTCTGGTGCTCAGGGTTGGCCCGGAAGATGCCAGAACAGGCGCCCGGTATCTGCCGGATCGAATCGTCGTGCCGGGTTGAGCAGCCAGCGGTCATCGGCCACGTAGGTGCCCGCCACCGTCAGTGCCTTTCCGGGTGTCCAGTCTGCCGGCACGTTCCACATCGTGCACACCCGGCGCCCCAATGCCGGTGCGCGCACATACCAGCACAGCTCCACCTGGTCACGCCGTGCACCCTTGTAGAGTGCGAGCAGCACGCGGTGGTCGGCAGGAGAGTCCATGCGGTACCAGGCACGGAGCGAGCCGAACGGAACCAGTTCGTTGGCCTCGAAGTCGAGGGTTTTCGCGCTCGTCAATGTGGGCATGTAGGGAATTGCGCCACCCGACTGCTGAAGTTCCACGTCCTGCGGCAGGTCGACAAAGCGCTTGCCGTTCGACCACGTCCTGTTCGTGATCTTGGCTTTCACGAGCAGGCCAACCACCGGATAGTGTTCATACGTGCCCTGCAGCGGCTTCGAGTCCACCAGCCAGTAGGTGCCGGTGTGCAAACCGTCTTCGGCACTCAGTGGCTGGAACCTTTGTTCGACCCTGTGTGGCCCGATCTTGCTGCCCTCCACGGGGGGGCCATAGGGGCCGGTGGCATGGGGCATCGGTGCCGAACTGGAGAAGCTGCCCACTTCGCCCGTGGGGGACCATGATGTCAGCAGGGCATTCAGCAGTGCGCCGCTGATTCCCCGGTTGCTGCGAGCCACCGGGGTCGTCACGATGTTCTCGTCGGCTTTGTCCGTCACCTTCCAGTGCTGGATCTGGGTTCGCTTCTGTCCCTCGAAGCGTTCGTCGATGACGTAATCTCCGAGACGGGTCAGCTTCTGGCCCAGCTTCCAGCCAGCGGGAACCTGCCAGCGCGAGCAGGACTGACGACGGAACAGGTGCCTGCGGATATCGAGGCACAGATGAACCGCCTGCTGATTGTCGCGAGGACGCAGGCGAAGCGTGATTTCGTCAAGACCCAGACGCCAGTACTGGATGATGCTGTCCAGCGGAATGGATTCACCACGGCGAATGACGGCCTCGTTCTCCGCGCGCAATTCGGCTCGTGTCGGATCATGTGGGTCTGACGACCTGGCAATGTGAGCGATCTTTCCGAGACTCAGCAGCGGGGTTCCGCGTTTGCTGTCGAGCAAAGGCGTCAGGCCCGAGAGGATGCGTGGCTCGAAGTCGCTGACACCGGGTGTCATGCCAAAGCTCGCATGCGTGTTCAGATGGCTGAGCAGGGGATCCCGCGCATGCGTGTGATTGACGTACTGCAGGGATCCCGTGGCGAGATCTGCCGTGTACGCGCCGTTGACGGTCTGATTGATCGTGAGGCTGGGAACGGGAGCGACATGATCTTCGCGGCCTGCGGGCGCTGCGGCTGTCCACGGGAAGGCAATCTGGAAGGCCGGAACCATGTAGGCCCCCGGTGGTGGTGGCCCCTGCCGATCAGGAGGAAGGTCATCGGCCGGATGATGCGTGCCAGACTGGTTCAGCATCGTGGCCAGCATCTCTGCACTGATCGACGTGCTGGCAACGGTCTTTGCCACACTGCCAGTGTCTGCATCGGACAATGCGCCGCTTCCTGATGGAATGTCGCGCTCACCCGATGTCAATGCGGTCAGATCTGATCCGACGCCTTTCTGTGTGGCTTGAATATCTGCCGATTCGCTGCCGCATGCAGCAAGGAGCAGCGTCAGGGTCGTGCCCACAATCATGTTGTGATTCAGCTTTTTCATGATTCCAATCTCATGAGAAAAACAGGAACGCTGCCAGGAGATCCGGCAGCAACGTTCATAGCCTGCCGTTTGACAACGAACCTGAATCGAAGCAGTACGTTGTCTCTTTTTCCGGTTTGTCATGCAGGTGCCTGTAAAAAGGCGACTCGGAAAAAATCTTCTTAATGCTCAGGTCATTTGGTGTCGAACGGCATGTCAAGAATACTTCGTTCAAGAAAGTTTTTGAGTTTTTTGCAGAAATGACAGCACTCAGACAGCGTTGTGCACCACGGTTTGTTTCCACGTGTAATTGTTCATTCAGGAATGATGCCGAAGACGATCCGGATGGCTACGTGGGTCGAGTGAGAGCAGGGATATTGGCGCAAGTCGGCGCCATGAGCGTCTGGAAAAATACCTGGAGAAAGCCGCGTGACAGGATATCGGAAGAAGTAAAGGCCAAAATAAAAACCGGATACCACTTGCGCGGTATCCGGAAAGTTCGAGAGAGGAGAAGACTCGGGAAAAACAGGAGATCAGGCAGCAGGCGCCGGCATCATGTGCAACCGCCGGTGCCTGTCATTGCTGGCAACGCATGTCAAAGTGTCATTTACTTGCTCCAGTACATGTGGCCGGTTTCGTTCGGGTACACCGTTCGGTCATCGACGACATAGCCTTTGGGGGTGCCCAGTTCCTTGCCCCAGCTCCAGTCGGCCGGCACGCGCCACGATTTGCATTGCAGGCGTTTTGCCAGATCGGTCATGGTTTCGGTGCAGAGCCTAGCCTCGTCCGGAGCGTCGCCGGCAATCAGCATCAGGCGCACAAGGTTGCCGGCGCCGTCGCGCCATTCGCGCAGGGTGCCAAAGGGTATCAGTGCATTGCGCTGGAAGCTGTAGGCTTCAGCCGTGAAATTGGCCTCGACCTTGCGCTCGGTCATTGCCTGGTGAGCAGTCTGGTTGGCTGCCAGGTACCCAAGGTCCTCCTGCTGGCTCACCTTCACGGAGGCGCCGAAGCTCACACTGTTTTCCGTCACGTTCACGTCGTAGTCCACGCCGGACCTGTTGAAGCCTCTTTTGATCGACGGGTTGCCGTAGTACGTGGTTGACCAGCCGAAGTAGCTCGGCGAGCTTGACATTCTGAATGTGTACTGGCCGGGCTTGATGGGCTTGCTGTAGCTGCGCACGCCGGGCTGACAGTCGTACACCCAGCCGGGCGCGCGAGCGGGCGTGGAGGTCAACTTGCTGTGGTCGTAAGAGTAGCTGCTTAGGTCGTTGAACTCTGCACGGTAGACGATTGATGTCGTGTCATCATTCGTATTGCCCAAGGCTGTACCCAGTGGTGCGTTTGTCCTGTAAACGTCAGGGCTGCGGCAGGCATTCTGATCCATGATCGCCAGCACCACATCGCCACGCACGCCCTGTGCGGAGATGGCAGCCACCGGACCGGCAGGCGTATTGCCTGCCGCGTTGTTCGGCGCAGCGCCATCTTCCGTACCGCGGGGCGTTTCAGGCGCAGGGGTGGTCCCTGAACCGGCCGCGCCATTGGCCGGGGTGTTCGTGTTCGCCGAACCGGGGGCCGTTGCACCGCCGGCAGCCGGGGCAGCGTTGTTTGCCGCCACGTTGACCGTGGTGTTGCTGGTGGCTGCTGCGCCGGCGTTGCCCGAGGCTGCACTGCTGGAGCGGCCGGATGTGGCTTGTGTGTCGTCACTGCCACCGCCACCGCCGCAGGCGGCCAGCAGGATGGAGAGGGCTGCGATGGTCATCGGGGTACGCAGCGAGGTGCCATGGTTTTTATGCTTGAACATGAAACGAGTACCTGAAAAAGGAGTGGCGATTACGGAGGCCAGCCGGCTTCGGAGAAGCGTGGCAAGCGGCACGGTTTGAAGGTTCTGCGAGACCGGCCAACGAGCTTCAGCCACATTCGTGTCAGAAACTTGCTGAGAAAGATAATGCGGCGACAAATAAAAAGCACCGTCGTCAGGAGGATATTCGCGTAAAAACCGCAAGGCGTAACGGCTTGGTGCGTAAATTACACAGGTCACAGGTCCTTGTCGTTTTTCAGAAACGCTGTCTGTGGGGGCAAACAAAAATGCAGCCTCCGCTGTGCGAAGGCTGCCTGATGGCCGGGCTTCTCAAGTCATCATCCGACACCTGATTCCCGGCATCCGTTGCGTGCCCGTGGGGTTTGGGCAAGCAACGGGAGAAAGAAAGACACGGCTGAAAATCAGGCCGGAAAACAGTGGGTCAGTCGTCGCTGCCGTAGTAGTGGCCCGAATAGCCCCAGTAATTGTTGCCCGATTCGTTCGGATACACGCTGCGATCATCGATGACGTAGACGTTGGGCCCCTTCAGCTCCTGCCCCCATTGCCAGTCGGCCGCGACATGCCAGGTCTTGCAATGCAGGCGCTTTGCCAGTGAGGTGTTGAAATCGGTGCACAGTTTGGCCTGGTCGGGCGTGTCACCGGCGATCAGCATCAGGCGCACCCTGTTGCCGTCGTTGTCCTGCCACAGGCGCAGCGTGCCAAAGGGTACGAGCGCATCGCGCCGGAAGGAAAGGGCTTCAGCATTCAGCTCGGTTTCCACGCTTCTGCCCGTAAGGCCCGCGGTGATGCCGGTGGCGGTGTAGAGCAGGTCTTCTGCCAGTTGCAGTTTGATGTTGCCACTGATCCCGACCTGGTCTGCCGTGACGTTCAGCGCATAGGTGGCACCTGCGGTGTTGAAACCGCGTGTGAAGCCGGTGGGAAAATACGGCTTGTACTCCCAGGTCCGGTTGCTGATCATCTCGAAGGTGTAGTTGCCGGGTTTGAGCGACGTGTAGCGACGGACGTCGGGGCGCCCGCAGTTGGCGACATAAAAGGGTGCCATGGTGGGGAATCTCTCCCAGACGCTGTAGTCATATCTATACGAGGAGTCCCCCCGGATTACGGACGTTTGGCCTACATGGGGAGCGCCGGAGTTACGGACGCCGCCTCTGAGCAGGGAGCTGTTCTCCCAGATGTAATGTTGCATGCAGGCCGACTGCTCCATCAGCGCCAGCAGCACATCACCACGCACGCCCTGAGAGGAGATGGCAGCCACCGGGCCGGCAGGCGTGCTGCTTGCCGCAGGCGCCGTGTTGTTGGGCGTGGCATTGCCGCCGGGCGCTGCACTGTTGGCAGGGGCTGTGCCGCCAGATGCCCCATTGTCATCCTGGGCAGGCGGCGTGTTGCCTTCGGCCGAGTTGGGGGCGGCAGCGTCATCGTCCGTGGCGCGGGGTGTTTCGGGTGCCGGACTGGTGCCTGGCGTGGTGTCGGAGCTGCCCGCATCGCTGGCCGGGGAGGGCGTGTTTGTCGCATCGGGCGCTGCGGCATCACCGGCATCTCTGGTAGCCGGGGTGGCGTTGTTTGCCGCCACGTTGACTGTGGTGGTGGCTGCGGCGCTGGCGTTCCCCGAAGCGGTGCTGTTGGTGTTGCCCGAAGCAGTGCCGTTGACGCGGCCGGATGTGGCTTGCGTGCCGTTGTCGTCACTGCCACCGCCGCCGCAGGCGGCCAGCAGGATGGATAGGGCGGCGATGGTCATCGGGGTGCGCAACGAGGAGATCTGGTTCTTGTGATTGAACATGAATCGGGTCCCGTGAAAGGAGCAGCGGAGACAGAGGTTGGGGGGCTTGATGCCAGGGCTCGTTAATTCTGTTTGCCTGAATATAGTACGAAGACAAATAAAAAATCGCCGTTTTGCCGGAATGGTGTCGATAAAACTACGCAGAATGGCTGCCCGGAGGGGCGGGCTTCAAGGGCTACTGGCTTGATGTTTCTTTGCAACAAGAGACTGTCGCAGCAAGTGCAAGACAGGAGTCAATGGACAAGCAAAAACCGGATACCGCTTGCGCGGTATCCGGTTGGCAGTGGCGTCAGTGGGCGCCTCAGTAGCGCCGGGACTTGTTCCGGTGCATGGGGCCAGATCCACCGTGGTGCATCGGGCAGCCGTCGATGGCGTATGGCCGGGGCCGCTCAGTGGCTTGCTGCATGAGCACCTGGCGTCTGGATGGCACCGGCTTGTTCCGGCCCGGTGGCACGTGGTGTCATTGTGTGCTCCTGGTGACGAGATTCCAGTATTTGTGCCCCGTCTGCCCCTCGAAGGTCGAGCGGTCGTCCACGACGTAGCTGCCCAGCCATGTCAGTTCCTCACCGATCTTCCAGTTGGCGGGCACCGCCCAGCGCTGGCAGGCAAGACGTTTCACCGACGGCATGTTGGTGTTCAGGCAGAGGCGGGCCTCGTCGGCCTGGGCTGGCTTGATGACCAGCAACCGCACGAAGTATCCGTCATTCGTCTCCCAGTTCTGGAGGACCTGATTCACCGCGAAGCGCTCTCCCTTGCGCACGAGCTGCTCAGCGGACGCCTGAAGTGTCTTTTCGCCGATGACCACTGGCAGCCTTACCGCCCCAATGTATTGCTCGGTTTTTGCGGTGAGCTGCAGCGGCAGGGAGAGCAGCTGGGCATCTGCTCCGGTGGCGGCCGTGGCATCTATCTCGTCCCTGCTTGCAATGCGATTGTTGAACACCGGCTGGAATGTGGTGAACTGCATCGAGACGCTCAGGCCACGGATATGGGAGTGAGCCGGCATGCTCCACCGCAGATGGTCTGCCTTTGCACCCGGGTTTGCCGCGAACCAGTTGATGTGGTCATTGTTACTGGCGGGAATGGCCTGTCCATTCGGGGCTTCGGCAGACCAGGGAACCAGCCAGTCGGGGAAATGCGGGCACGCATGATCCTTTACGGATTGGGCCCTGCATCCATCGATGCGCTGGCGATCGACCCGGGCGGTCAGCATGGCTGCCAGAAGTTCACCGCTGACGCTGTTGCTGCTGATATGTGCGTTATCGGTGATGGCCTTGGCGCCAGCATTATTGTCGGCAACAGCTTCTGCGGTAGTGCCATCGGCCGGGCTGGGGCTCACGCCCATTGCATCGGCATGACTGGCGGGCGGCGTGGACGACTGATGGCTGGCTGCGGCCTGGTTGTCATCGCCGTTGCCGCAGGCGGCCAGCAGGATGGAAAGTGCCACGACACTCATGGGTGTGCGCAGTGAGTTCAGGGACCGGGTTTGCTTGAACATGCTTTGTCCTTGTTGTTCAGGATGAAACGGAAGACCGCTGGCCTGGGCCTTGGTCGGGATCGTTCGAGCGAGAACATGAATCAGAGAGCACAAGCCTTGGCGTCATGAAAATCATCATCAGGCCAAAACCTGAACGCATGATAAACAAGGGGCAGGGTGTTGAGAAATTAAAGGAATTGATATTCCGGTTCAAAAACAACGCTGCTTATGATTGTTTTGGGATACTGGGAAGTGGTGGCGCTCACTTTTTCTTGTGATGCAGGCTTTTATTGCTGAAGTTGGGTAAATGTAATGAACAGGTAAGTGATTGGCCTGACAAGATACGAATGTCATTTGCACCGTACCTGAGAAAGCAGGGAGGATGTGGCGTGGGGAAGGGGGGCTCATCCGACTCCGCGACCGGCGCAAGGTCTCGCAATGCTTGTTGAGGCGCTCGATTCGGGCGTGTGCCAGATTTTTTGGCTAAAGATGCTTCGCTTGCAAAACGATAATCTGCGCGTCGAAGGTTCTCAGCAACAGGGGCGCGCAATGTAACGAAGTTTCCGGGAATGAATTGCTGAAATCAGGAAGGTATCGTCGCCTGATACCAACGCAGTTTGGTGCGTCTGTCAGCCAATATCAGTTGCTGCAGCAGAGAAAGCGTTTTCTGCCGGAGGACGCGCCGAGTGATGGCGAAAAAAATCGCTGTGTAAAAAAAGAAACCGGCGTGCAAGTTTGCCGGTTGAAAATCGGGATCGCTGGAAAGCCGACGACTGTCCGGACTTGTTCGTGTTCTGTGTGTTGCCCGGGGGAAGGACATACCGACGCATGATCGCGTCGGTACGTGTGCTGACGTGCTTCCCGAACCGGGCACTGCTGCCACCAGTGGCATTTGCCTGGCGGCGGTTGCAGGCCGATGTGCTGCTCAGGAAGCCTCCGGCGTCAGCGGGCCGCAGGCTTTCAGGTAATCGACGACGACACCTTCCAGATGTCGACCTGGCCATCGCCGGCGTGGCGGTCGATCTCGGCCAGCTCGGCCTCGCTGAACTTCAGGTTCTTGATGGCGTCGAGCGAGTTGTCCAGTTGTTCCACTGTGCGGGCGCCGATCAGTGCCGAGGTTACGGCGGGCTGGCGTAACACCCAGGCAATCGCCATCTGGGCCAGCGTTTGTCCCCGCTGCTGCGCAATCTCGTTCAGCGCGCGGATGCGGCGCAGGTTGTCTTCGCTCAGCATGGCCGGGCGCAGCGAGCCGGCCTTGGTGGCCCGGCTCTGTTCGGGCACGCCGTTGCCCAGATACTTGTCGGTGAGCATGCCCTGTGCCAGCGGCGAGAAGGCGATGCAGCCCACGCCCAGATCGCTCAGCGTATCCAGCAGGCCGGTTTCCACGTTGCGGTTCAGCATCGAGTAGTTGGGCTGGTGGATGAGCAGCGGCACACCCTCGCTGGCGAGGATGGCGTTGGCCTTGCGGGTGAGTTCGGGCGAGTAGGACGAGATGCCCACATAGAGCGCCTTGCCCTGGCGGTGAAGTTGCGCCAGCGCGCCCATCGTTTCTTCCAGCGGGGTGTCGGGGTCCACGCGGTGCGAGTAGAAGATGTCGACGTAGTCGAGACCCATGCGCCGCAGGCTGTTGTTGCAGCTGGCGATGATGTGCTTGCGCGTGCCGGTGGGGCCGCCATAGGGGCCGGGCCACATGTGCCAGCCGGCCTTGGTCGAGATGACGAGTTCGTCGCGGTGCCGGCGGAAGTCCTGGGCGAACCAGCGGCCGAAGTTTTCTTCGGCCGATCCGGGCGGTGGGCCATAGTTGTTGGCCAGATCGAAGTGGGTCACGCCCCGGTCGAAGGCGCGGCGCAGCATGGCGCGGCCGGTCTCGAACACGTCGGCGCCACCGAAGTTCTGCCAGAGGCCCAGCGAGATGGCGGGCAGGGTCAGTCCGTGTCGTCCGGTGCGCCGGTAGGGCATGCTGCCGTCGTAGCGTTCGGGATTGGCGATGTAGCCCATGAGTTGCTCCTGTCTGTTTGTCGTGTGCGAGGTCTTCCTGCCCCGTGCCTTCTTCCTCGTCTGATTCCTCGTCTGATGTGGCCCTGCTGACTGAGGCAGATGCGCTTGCCCAAGGTGGGCAGAAGCGCGTTGCGGGAGCCGTGACCGGCATGGCTGTCAGGTGCTCTCGCACCTGTGTCTTCCTGGGGGGGGCGGGCAGGCTTCGGGGCGATGCACCGGCGGTCGATGGCATCGGAAAAACAGTATAGCGCCCAGTGTCTTTGGCCGTAATTGGCGCCAAAGAGACGCGCATTTCATATCCACTGTGAATGGTTCTGATAGCTGGGATTGCTATCGAAGCCGCATGTGGCCGTAAATCTACCAATTGCCCAGTGCCATCACATTTATTCCTGATGAGAATGAAGGCCGGTGCTAAGATGGCAGAAGAGACAAATTTTCATGGTTCGTCGCACCCACAAGGTGGGGCAAACAAAACAAGAGGCTCATCATGCTGGTTTCCAAGACAGAACTCCCCTCCGCATGGGCAGGTTTCAAGTCCGGCGCCTGGGAAAACACCATCGACGTGCGTGACTTCATCCAGAAGAACTACACGCCTTACGAGGGGGATGGCAGTTTCCTTGCACCAGCTACCGAGGCCACGAAAACGTTGTGGGCCGAGGTGATGGAAGGCATCAAGGTCGAGAACCGCACGCATGCCCCCTACAAGATCGACGCCCAGGTGGTGTCGGGCATCACCAGCCACGGCCCCGGCTACATCGACCGCGATCTGGAAACCATCGTCGGCCTGCAGACCGACGAGCCGCTGAAGCGCTCGA
>JAUNHU010000010.1 GCA_030523825.1 Lautropia sp.
GTCCCCTTGAAAGCTCTGACTTTCATCGGACATTCCCCTCAAAAGATGTCGCACTCGTTCTGCAGATGGAGGCGCATGCCACGGCGAATGCCCAGGCGCGCAACTTCCCCCTCACGCATTTCCAGCACGGCTCGTGCCCCCGGTTTCCAGCAGATGCCGAACCGGGGCAGCCGACTGCAGTGCAGTACCTGTTGGGCGGCATCGAGAAACACGATGTCCAGCGCATGTGCCATGCCGAATCCATGCACGGCAGATGTCCTGTCAAACAGCATTCCTGCCCCTGGCAAAGGCGGCGGATGCCCAATCAGGCCACGCGCCCGCTGCCACCAGCTTCTCGCCTGAAACACCTTCACGAGAAGCGGATGAGTCTGCTCCTGTTTCACGAAAGACCTCCTCGACCTGTGGAATGACAGAGAGGCACACAGTATGGCTACACCCGAAGCGCTTTTGACTGTCCCCAAAACCGCTTGGCCTAATCCATGTCGCCACCTTGCACAGCCATCCGGAACATGTTCACGCTGACAGAGACACCTCGCAGCGGGCAACTATCTGAATGCGCTGGCGCTCAGAAGAAGCCGCCTTCCATGATGCGCACCCCGATCGGAAAGAAGACGATGATGAAGGTGCAGGGGAAGATGCAGGTCATCAGGGGAAAGAGCATTTTTACCGGTGCCTTCAGGGCCATCGCCTCGGCCTGCATGAAGCGTTCGTTACGCCGCTGATCGGCCTGCGCGCGCAGAATTGGCCCGAGGCTGGAGCCCTGCTTCTCGGCACTCAGAATGGCTGCGATCCAGTTCGAGACAGCAGAGATACGCAGTCGCTCTGCCATTGCGCGCATCGCCTCGGCGCGTGTACGACCTGCACGGATGTCCCGCAATACACGGTTCAGCTCATCGGCCATCGGGCCATCAGGCCCCTTCTCTGCAGCGTGCTGAAATGCGCCGGTCATGTTGGAACCCGCCTCGATGGCCAGCGTGATGACATCGAGATAGAACGGCAGCGACCGGGTGATCTGGCGAACACGCTTCGCCGTGCGGTCACGCAGCCAGCTGACCGGCAACATTGCGCCCCCCACCAGCGCAAGAAAGCACCAGCCCAGCCCCGGAAAGCCCTTGGGCAGACAGGCCACCACCAGCGCCAACACACTCAACATCCCGGCAATCACCTGCCCGGCCACAAACTGCTCGACCGTCAGAGCAAATTCAAGTCCGGCCCGGCGAAGCTGTTCCTGCAGACGCCGCCGTGTCATGGGCGAAATGAACGGCCTGACCCAATGGGAAACGGCATGACCAAACCAGCCCAGCAGTTGCCAGTAGCGTGGCTGCGGGTCCTTGTGTTCCCTGTCCGGGGGCTCGGGCACTTCGCTTGCCAGACCAGCGCCACCCAATGCAAACAGCCACACCGCCAGCACCAGTGCCCCCACGGCGATGAATGGCAACAAAGCGGAAAGATTCATCATTTTCTCCTCGAGAACAATTCCTTTCAGACATCAATTGCCATGATCTTGCGGATGAACAGCAGGCCGACCACTTCCAGAAAGGCCACCACCGCCATCACGATCCAGCCAAACCAGGTATGCAGCAATGGCGACATTGCATCCGGCTCAATGGCAAAGAGCGCCATGCCGACACCGATGGGCAGTGCCACCATGATCCAGCCCTGGAGGCGACCCTGCGAGGTAAGTGCCACGATCTTGTCTTCCAGTGCCTGCTTCTTGCGCACCGTATCTGCCAGACGCTCCAGCGTCTCGGCCAGATTGCCGCCACTTTCATTGGCAATCCGCACGGCAGCGCCAAAGAGACGCAGGTCATCACAGCCCATGCGCCTTTCCAGATTCATCAGTGCATCATCCAGCGTCACCCCCAGCCGCAGCTCACGTAGCATCAGATCGAATTCCTGCCCGCCCGGCGCAGGCAGCTCACTGGACATCTGACGGAGCGCCAGCGTCATGCTGGCACCTGCGCGCATGGCACCAGCAATCAGCATCATCGCGTCGGGCAACTGGCGCGCGAAATCATTCCGGCGTTTTCTGCTTAGCCAGGCAATGGTGAGGGAAGGCAGCGCCCCTACCAGCCCGACGGCCGCAAGCACCAGAAACAGCGAGCCAGTCAGCAACCAGATCAGCGCACAGGCAACCACGCAGAACAGCAGGTTGGCGCGAAAAAGCCGCTCCACATCCACGTACAGCAGCAGATCCTTCATGCCGTGACCAACCCGGCCACTGAAATGCCGGTGATAGCCTGCACCGGCGCGAGCCGCACCGGGCATCAGCACAAGAACCGAAACAATCACACAGATTGCCAGGGCAATGGCAGCAATCCAGATCATGATGTCTCTCCGTTGTCGCGGTCTTCAAAAATGCCCAGATCAACCGGGATGCCACGCTCACGCAGCTCATCGTAGAAAACGGGCACTTCGTTGCAGGCACGGAAACGACCGATGACCTTTCCCTGCCGGATACCTGTCTGCTCGAAGCGGAAAATCTCGTGGGTCTGGATCTTGCCGCTCTCGACACCACACACTTCAGTGATGGAGGTGATCCGTCGCGAGCCATCTGAAAAGCGAGCCTGATGCACGATCAGATGGACGGCGCTGGCCACCTGCTCACGCAGTGCCGTCAGCGGCAACTCGATGCCGGCCATCAGCATCAGCATTTCCAGACGGGCCAGCACATCGCGCGGGGCGTTGGCATGGACGGTAGTCATCGAGCCTTCGTGCCCAGTGTTCATCGCCTGCATCATGTCGAGCGCCTCACCGCCACGACATTCCCCCACGATGATGCGGTCTGGTCGCATGCGCAGCGAGTTCTTGACGAGATCCCGGATGGTGATGGCACCGCGCCCTTCGGCATTGGGTGGACGGGACTCAAGCGACACCAGATGCGGGTGCATCAGCTTCAGCTCGGCCGCATCCTCGATGGTGATCAGGCGCTCTCCCAGCGGAATCAGGTTTGAAAGGACATTGAGCAGCGTCGTCTTTCCCGATCCGGTGCCGCCCGACACGATCATGCTCTTGCGCTGTTCGACAGCGATCTTCAGGAAAGCCATCATCGCGGGAGATGCGCTCCTGTTTTCCACCAGGGTGTCGGGTGTCATCACCTTGCGGTTGAAGCGCCGGATGGTGATGGTGGGGCCCTTCAATGCGACCGGCGGGATGATGGCGTTCACGCGCGAACCATCGGCCAGTCGGGCATCTACCAGCGGCGATGATTCGTCGATGCGCCGGCCCAGCGGCGCCACGATACGCTCGATGACATTGCGGATGGCATCGTCGTCAGAAAAGGCCAAAGGCACCTGCTGCAACCTGCCCTGACGCTCGACGAAGATGTCCGTGGCGCTGTTCACCATGATCTCGCTGATGAGTGGGTCGGTCATCAGGCGCTCAAGCGGGCCCAGGCCCACAGCCTCATCCACTGTGTCCCGCACCAGTGCCTCGCGGTCGATATCCGCCGGCAAGCCCTGGATGCCCGCCACGATGCGCTCGACAGCACCACGCACCTCGGCTCTCAGCTCCTCGATGGAAAACTGCGCCAGATTGCTGCGCCGCAGGTCGATCACTTCCAGCAGCTGCCGATGGATCTGCCTTCGCCAGCCCAGCGCCCTGCTCTGCTCCTGGGCCATCTGCGCATACGCCTGCAGGCGGGTGCTCTCGGCATCGGCGGTGGACATGACATCGTAAGCAGTATCCGCGCCCGCAAACATCACGTCTGCAGCCAGAGCGCGCTGTGCTGCATGCCCACCACGTGCCCCGGCCAGCATGTCGGCATCTGCGCCCGCATATGCCTTGCGCATCGTGGCAGGGCGTGTTTCCGCGGCCCCTTGCTGCGGAGAGGTAGGGGTGTCTGCAGCCTGTGCGCAAACAAGTCCATCCAGGCCGTCACATGTATCGCCACCATCATCCGGCCGGGTGCAGCCCTGTTCGTCGGCCTGCGCGGCGGCTCCATCATGCTCTGCGGCTTGGCGCCGATCTGCATGCAGCCGGGAAGAAGCCCCATTACTCCCCCTCCCTGTGCTGCCCCGCGTGGTCACGGAAGCGTCGTCAGCATGGCCCGACACCGGCGATGGCGATAACGATCGCGCGCTTTGCAACACGCCGGCAGAAGACGCGAGGCTCGAAGACGAAACTGAAACAGGGAAAAAACGGTCCCGGTCAACGTGTGTATTGCCCTGTGCCGCGGCAGGCGCAGCAACGGTATCGAATTGATGGTGCAATGCCCGTTCATCCGGTGCGAGCACCCCACGCTCAAACACATCTTCTCGACGCACCGTCTCGCCGGAAAGCAGCTTTCCGTCGTCTGCCTCCAGACGCAGTCCCTGCCCTTGAACCCGCAGGCGATAACCGCCCAGCAGGATTTCATCGCTCTCGGACAACGGGCCGTACTCCACGATGCGCTCGCCGTTGACACGGGTACCGATGATCGTGCCCAGATCGACGAGCTTCACGCCACGACCTATTCGCTGCAGCTCGGCATGCACGCGGGCGATGCGCCAGCCTCCCAACCGCACTTCCGCATCCTTGTCGCGGCCAATCCGTGCAGGAAACTGGTCGACCCGGACGGTTCTTGTTTCCCTGCCTTCTTCCTCGATCACCACGTCCAGCATTTGCATCACCTGCAGTTGTGTTTGGTATCGGAAAAGACTACGCCTCGTGCCATCGGGCGGGTATCGGCCAGACGGATGTATCGGTCTAGGCCATCCGGCCAGGCGTGCGAACTACGTCCGCACCGCAAATCCCGATCCGCCGCGTGAGCCGTCCGGAATGAGGTCCGTCAACCGGATCACGAGTGGATCTGCCTGGTTCCGGGCCGTGTTCACTCCATCATCCCGAATTTCTGCAGGCTGACTGCGCGCTTCTGCAGCGCCTCTCCACGCGGGTCAGCCAGCAATTGCCCCTGTTCGGCCACACGGGGTGTAATCAGTACCACCATCTCGGTTTCGCGTTTCTGGAAACGACGCGACTTGAACAGGTTGCCGATGATCGGCAAATTGCCCAGCCCCGGAACCTTGTCGACCGCATTCGACATCTCGCTGCTGATCATGCCGGCAATGACCAGGGTTTCACCCGGACGCAGGTTCACCTCCGCATCGGCACTCTGCTTGCGCAGGCCGGGCACGTCCATCACCTTCACCTCCTGATTGATGGAGGAAATCTCGGTGTGAAGATTGGCCGAAATCATGCCCTGGGCGTTGATGGTGGGCTCCACCTCGAAACGCACGCCGTACTCCTTGAAATCGACATTGGCAGCACCATTGGCGCTCATCATCGGAATGGGCAGCTCGCCACCGGCAACGAAGCGTGCCTTGCCACCCGAGCGGGTGGAGAGACGCGGCTCGGCCAACAGCACGGCCTCGCCGTTCTGCAGCATCAGGTCGATCATGGATTGCAACGAGAATGCCACCGATGCGGCCGTGGCAAACGGCCCCACCGGCACTCCGACCGGATACCCCGTGCTGGCCGCCAGGCCGGTTCCATTGACGAAGGCATCACTGCGCTTGAAATCACCCACCACGCCGAAGCTCGGGCCATTGGCTGATTGCGACCAGCGTACCCCCAGTTGCTGCAGGGCATTGCGGCCGATCTCGATCATCTTCACTTCGAGATTGATCATGCGCTCGAATCCCCGGCGGGCGGACAGATTCACGACCTCCGGATAACGCTTGACTATCTCGGCCACACGCCAGGCACCTTCTTCGGTGGGGTTATCACCCTCAATGACCACCTTGTCGCCCATCGCACGGGCAAACACGCCATTGCCAGCGCCCAGCATCTGGTTGATCTCGTCAGCCAGCCGGGGGCTGTTCGACGCCGTGACCTGCACGAGATAGCGGCGAAGCTGACCATCGGGAAGCCACAGGTGCAAGGTGCTTTCACCAACGGCCTCGGGCAGCAGCAGCAACTGGCGATGGTCCAGCGCATTCACCTGCAACACTCGCCCATTGCCAACAGCCACTCGTTTCACGGTTCCCACATCGAGCAGGTGGGCCTGTCCGACTGCCACGGTGATCGACTCGTCCTTCACTGCGGTTGCCTGATTGTCGACGCTGGTAGCACGTGCGCGAGACGAATGGGTGCGCACGCCTTCAGCAGGAGCAGCCTTCCTGACGGCTGGAGACGCGGCACTCGCAGACGATGCTTGCTCAGCCTTGCGACTGATCCGGGTTGTCGCAGGCTGGTTCCTGGCTGTCGTTACCGTCACTTGTGCCTTCGACGCAGGCGCAGCATCAGGCGTATCCGGGCTGCGCAGCTCCAGTGCGGCAGCCTGCAATGGCAAGAGGGCAATAGCGGCAGCAACGATACGGGTGCGCCACATGGCGCGGGGATGAACCGGAGCCGTGGCAACGGAGGAAGCATTCTTGCGGATCATTTTTCTGTTCTCCTGGTTCAGCGGGCAGCTGCCGTGGTCATGCGACGTGTTGCCGGCTCTGGATTGCCTTCATGCCCGGCTCGTGTCGCGGGCATGGATCGCGGTTGCGGTGTGCCGGCTTGCACAGCACTTTCATGCACCTGCGTCGGACTGCCACGCCCCTGCAGGCTGTGACTGCTGAGCGGCTGAGCAGAAGCATTTCCCATGCCACCGATGATGATCTGCGGCCCACTCGGCGCACGCCTGACGGCCACCCGTTTCTGCACGGGTTTCGTCTGCACGCCAAAGATGCCGTTCAGATCGAGCGCGGCAGCATCCATCGGTGTAGCATCCTGCGGGTTCCTGAGAATGGCGGTAAGCCGGCCGGCAGCCTGGGCCACGATCAGGCGTTTTGCCTGGGCTGGCGTCACTTCCACGGTAACGGCAGAGAACTGGCGTTCGCCACCTTGCGGATCTTCTTCTCCGGGACGCACCTGACGCCCCGTTGCCATCACCAGCAGGTTCTGCAGCAGCGGCACGGTAGCCTCCTGACGTGCATCTCCGCTGTTGCCTGCAGCCGGTGGCCGCGCAGTCAGCAGCAGGTCGATGCGATCACCCGGCTGCAGCATGCCGGAAATGGAGTTGATCTCATCGACGGAAATCGTCAGCGCACGAATGCCGGGTTTCAGGCGGGAGGAAAAGGTCAGCTCATCGCCCCGAGTGACCGCATGTGCAGTGAGAATTTCGCCCGGACGCATCGGCTGAAGCAGCATCTGACCGGCAAGGCTCTCGAAGCTCGCGGCCGTGACAGCTGCACTGGGCACGTAGTCCACCGGCACCGAGCGCAACGCCATCACTTCCGGTGCAACCACATCGCCCTTTTCCAATGGCCGGGTGGCAACCACCACCTCGGCCATGCGCTTGGGTGTGGGCGCAAGGCGCAGGCGCTCCTGGGCCACCTGTTCGTCCACGTAGCGGGAACCGGCATACACGGCAATACCACCACACAACAGCGCGGTAGACATCAGCAGCAGGTTCCGGTGTCTGGCAAGAATGCGGGAAATGATCGGATTCATGGCAGTGACAATGCGTAGGTGAAACGGGAATAGGCATCCTGTACGGCTTTCATGACCTCATCGGCCAGATCGGACTCTCCGGCAACGAACACGGCAAGCAACGCCAGCAGGATGACGAGGTACTCGACGTAAGCCTGACCACGCTGGCGCGTGCGGCACGGCGGGCAGTTCCCGAGCTGCCGGGTTTCCGTGGCTCGTACCGCTTGCAGGGCAGCGGGTGCACGGGTAGCGTGGCGAGCAACATTCGCCCGGACAACAGCTCCAACAGACATCCGCCGGGATGGCGATACCCATATCGGTTTGAGGTTCGCGTTCATTTCAGTGCTTCCAGTGCATGACAATGAACTGCTGGTTTGCCTCACGACTGACGGTAAGCATGACTTCCTGTTGCCCACGTCCGTAGAGGGAAACCGTTCCCTTGCCGTCGGCCTGGGACATCGGAGCAACCACGCTGGAAAAACCTTCCGCCAGGAGCTTCCTGCCGATCCAGCCGGAAAGGTTGACCACGCTGTCATCGACTCTGGCAACGAAGGTGGTGACGCGCGCACCACCATCCTGATGGCTGACCGGCGAATTCATGCGGGCCTGGCGCGGGAGAATCTTCCTTGCCCAGCTTTCGTCATCGGCGAGTTTCTTCGCAGCCGATTTGTCGGCTTTCCAGCGAACACGACGTCCTTCGAC
Organism: Lautropia sp.; assembly: GCA_030523825.1. Taxonomy (GTDB): domain Bacteria; phylum Pseudomonadota; class Gammaproteobacteria; order Burkholderiales; family Burkholderiaceae_E; genus Lautropia. The sequence continues at coordinate 8,101 of JAUNHU010000010.1, forward strand.
CTCGTTGCCGCGCTTGCGTAGCTCTATGGATTCAATGACGGTGCCGTCCATGTGCGTGATGACCTGCCAGCCGTCGCGGCTGCTTTTCATGGGAGGCAGATGGGGGTTGGCCCATTGCTGTTCGATGGCAGCCAGTGCGTCTTCCACACGCCCCGGCCAGGTGAATTCATTGACGCTGAGCAGACCAGCCGGTGTCAGCGTATCGACCAACAGCACCTGCTCCTGCGGTGCAAACCGGGGGGCTGCCTGAAGGGGTGATGCTGCCGTCAGCATGACGGGCAGGCACAGTGACAGCACCGTCGACGACAGGTGCGATGCAGGAAAGCGAAGACTGCGCATGATGCTCACTCCTTTTTCAGGCGATCTTCGGGCACGATTTCCACATCGACCTCGTGGTAGTGGAAAAGCTCCCGGTTCTTCGAGATCGGGTCTTCGGAGATGCCGAACCTGGCCGGTGCATACAGAACATCCAGCAGACGTTCCGGCTTGTCGGAAGGCACGGTGTTCTGGATGAAGCGCTGCGGCACCAGCTGAATCCTGTCATTGAGTGCCTGCAGCACATGCTTGACGGACGGCAGCTGACGACCTGCCTCGACGCGGGAGGCCGTACTGCGGGCTTCGCTGCCCTTGGCGCTGGACGCATGCCAGCCATCGACCAGCACCACCGTGCGCTCATTGAAGTTCAGCCGCTTGGTGAAACCTGCCGGCAGGTGCTTCAGCCAGCTGTCATCCAGTGCCGTGCTGGCCTGCACCTTTGCAGTAATCAGCCCATCGCTGAGCGGCATGCCGAAGCGATCGGGCCCGGTCAGCTCAGAAAACGTCTGAGCCAGCTGGCCGAGTCGGAGCTGAGGCACATTGTGGGCTTTCATCTCATTGAAGGCGTCCATCTTCTCGCGCGTGATGTCCAGCTTCACGTCGGCAAAACTGGCCAGCATCGGCTTGCCTGCGCGATCCGTCCAGAACGGGTTGCGCTGCTCATCCATGCGTGCATCGTCAACCCCCTCTGCACTGCGCACACCCGTTTGAAGCTGGCTGAAATGACGACGACGAATGTGATTGGCAATCTCGTCTGTGTTCGCATCCTCATGGCAGTGCTCGAAATGCACCGAGCATTCAAAGGCTGCCGTGCGCGAAGCCGCCAGTGTGGCCTGGCGCATGTCCTGATACTTGGCCAGCAACGGAATGGCGACAAAGAAGGGCAAAAGGCCCAGCATCATCACCAGTGTCTCGGTCATGGCCTGCCCCTGCTGCAGGGACCCGGCGGCTTGCCATCTGTCTGCGCGGCCTGTCCGACCGCTCTGCTTCACGATATCCATGAGAAATGCTCCGTCGGTGTCGATAGCGGCTTTCACGGCAATACCTGTCCGGGTCAGGGCCGGGTTGCGTAGATCACCCGCCAGGCGGCGTCGACCGGCACCAGACGTGCCTGCCAGTACGGGCTGTAGAGACTGGCGTACTCGACGCGGGAATCGGGGCGCGGGGGCGCCTTGAAGTAGATCTCGGCAGATGCCAGTGCCATGAGGCCCTTGCCGCGTGCGAAGAATTCATCCTTCAGCGCAAGACGACCGGCTCCGATGCCCAGTTGTTCGGCCGTGCCGACGCGGTTGATGCGGCCGCCATCGTCGTCTGTTGCGCCGCCCTGCGACATGCGGCCAACCACACCGATGCGCATGGTGGGAAAGTTCCTGTTCTTGCGAAGCGCACTGCTGTCGTAGTCAAGCTCGCGCACCGTGGGGATACCCAGGTAGACATCCTGTGACCAGAAGTCATCTTCCTCGCTGACCAGCCGATACGCCCAGCCATTGGTGCGTTTGTTGCCATCCGCACGGGCACCACCACGGCGCCGGTCCAGCGTATCCAGTTCCTCCTTGGCCTCGTCGGCAATCTCTGCACCACCCCAGGCCAGCGGAAGGGTTTCGCGCCAGCGCTTGCGCAGAAAGCCCCGGCGCTCGTGCAGCGACAGCGTGTCATACGACTGCCAGCGATCGAAGCTGCCGGTATCGTGGTCACGGATCATCTCGGTTTGACCCCGGCGCTCGACCTTCGGGCCAAGGTAGCTCTTCCAGTCCTCCTCCTTGTTGAAACCGGACAACGTCCACGTGCCGCCATGATCCTTCGAGTAGGGGTCGAGCGAGCGCATGACCAGATCCTTCAGGCGCTGGCGATCATCGTCGCTGTATCTTCTGGTGAGACTCACCGTCTTCAGGACATCAGTCTTCATACCGACGATGAAGATGTTCTTCGCGGTCTGCCTGCCAACTTCAGTAGCCAGTTGATTGGTGGTATACAGCTGACTGAGCGCAAACATGATCGTCTGACTGTGACTGAGCGCAGCGTTGTAGTAGGTGCGGGCCATGCTCTCGAAACGTGCCACATAGCTGGTGAGCTGATGGGCGATTTCGGCAATCTGCTCGATGGCCTCAAAGATCTGGTTGATGTAGGGGAAATACCGGGCAATGTCTTCGAGGTTGTCCGCCAGCTTGTAGACGTAGGAGCTGAACGAAACCATCGTGGCAGCCTGCGCGATGGCCACCTCGTTGGCGATGATTGCCCGGTTGGTGTAGGCGTAGTAGTTCATCGTCCGCGCATGCCAGAGTGCCACGCTGTAGGCGGCCGAATCGGTTGCGTTCACAAGCCGTGTCTTTGCCACCGTGGCCTGGCTGCTGGAAAAATGAAAGAAGGTGAGCAGTGCCGCGAACAGCAGCAGGAACATGAAGAACACCAGAACCTGGCCACGCTCACGCTGCTTCAGCAGTGACGATGTACCGGATTGCCGGCTGCGTGCGGGCCGCATCTTCAGGCCGATTCGGATTCTGGTGTTCATGAGGGAGGCTCCTGCTGCGTTCGGGCGTGTCACGAGATGGCGATCAGTGGTTGTTGCCCTCGTGGTAGTTGCCAAGCGATGTCTTGCGGTTGGCCCTGTCCACGGCGTTGTCCGACGCGGTCTTGGCAATGTCCGTACCTGCCTTGGCGCTCTTGCCGGAAATTTCCAGTGCGATACCGGCGGTGGCGCCACGCACCGACTGGCCGAGGAAGGAGTAGACGCCGATGGCTGCCACGCCGACGAGGGCAACAATGACGATGTATTCGGTCATGCCCTGCCCCAGCGACTTGCGGCGGCCATGACGGTCGCGCGGGCGCCCGCCCATCGACATGGCAGCGATAAGGTTGCGGAAGGAGGAAGTCGTCTGTGCCATGATGGAATCTCCGTTCTGGCTTGTTGAAGGAGGCTCCATCTTGCGCGTTCACGAGGCGTCTGAACATCGGCCGGATGGCTGAACCGGCCTAGGCCACCTGCCTTATCAGGGGGCGTTTTTCACACTGAACGGGGATGAATGGGCTGGGTACGGGGCAGACTCATGCCGATCGACCGGCAAGAAACGAAGTAGAAGCCTGGAGCGTGTCATACCCTCGCTCACCCGAACGCAGGCTCTGCAACCATCCTTCAGGAAAAGCCCCCTCTGGGGGTACATGGCTGCGTTTGCCCCCTACTAGGTGCCTTCCCTAACATGGCAAACAACCTATTGCAGGCGGATCTGCTACGGTATACATTCGACGACCAATCGGTCAATTAATTTTGACGTAGAAGAACTTCTACTCAAGGAGGCCTCTGATGAAGCTCAACCCAACCCTCTGGATCGGGGGCGAGGCGGTTCAGGGAAGCGGCAGTTTTGCGGTGTTGAACCCTGCCGATCAATCAATCATTGCCCATGCCCCTGAGGCAAGCCCGGCACAACTGGATGATGCTGTCAGCGCGGCACGCGCCGCCTTTCCGGCATGGTCCGCCTTGCCTTGGGCTGAGCGCCAGAAGCTGATGCTTGCGCTGGCCGATATCGTCGAAGCCAACAGTGAAGAGCTTGCGCAGCTGCTTTGTCTTGAACAAGGCAAACCGCTGAAAGGCTTTGCCGGCATGGGGGCAGGTTTCGAGATTGGCGGCACATTGGCCTGGATCCGGGGCACGGCAGGACTTACGCTGCCAGTCGAAACCGTGCAACAGGACGAAACCGTCACCATCGAGGTTCATCGCAAACCCATTGGCGTAGTGGGTTCGATAACCCCTTGGAACTACCCCCTGATGATCGCCATCTGGCACATCGTGCCCGCGATGCTGGCCGGCAACACCGTGGTACTGAAACCCTCCGAGCAGACACCGCTGACTACATTGCGCTTCGCCGAACTGGCGAACACAATCCTGCCGCCAGGTGTTTTGAACGTGCTCAGCGGGTCCGGAGAGCTGGGAGCCTGGATGAGCGCCCATCACGGTATCGACAAGATCGTCTTCACCGGCTCGACCCCGACCGGTCAGGCCATCATGCGTTCAGCAGCCGGCAACCTGAAGCGCCTGACGCTGGAACTGGGCGGCAACGATGCAGCCATCGTGCTCGACGATGTGGATGTGCAGGCCGCCGCCGGCAAGATCTTTGCGACAGCATTCATCAACAACGGTCAGACTTGTGCCGCACTGAAACGTCTGTATGTGCAGGATGGCGTCTATGACGCGCTATGCGAGGCACTGACGGGCATCGCCAAGAGCGTCAAGACCGGCAACGGTCTGGCCGAAGACAGTGATTTTGGCCCACTCCAGAACGCGAAGCAGCTGAAGATCGTCGAGGAACTGGTGGCCGATGCGAAGACGCGCGGTGCGCGCATCCTCTGCGGCGGCGAGCGCACCGACACCTCGGGTTACTTCTATCCAGTTACGCTGGTTGCCGACATCGAAGACGGAGCGCCCCTCGTGGACCGGGAGCAGTTCGGACCTGTACTGCCGATCATCCGGTTCTCCGACGAGGAAGATGCTCTGTGCCGTGCCAATGCCTCCGAGAACGGGCTCGGCGGATCTGTCTGGTCGCGGGACATCAAGCGTGCCGAAGCACTCGCTGCCCGCCTGGAATGCGGCACAGCCTGGGTCAACCACCATGCGGTCATCCAGCCCAATGCGCCCTTCGGTGGCGTGAAGGCGTCGGGTTTCGGCGTGGAGTTTGCCAGCGCCGGGCTGCAAGAGTTCACCACCATCCAAACCCGCTACATCTACAGAAACTCTTGACCTTCCGGGCTCACTGTACCGCCTCCGTCCCGGACATGATTCGGGACGGGAGCCTCCGAATGCAGAACATTCATTCCGGATTCAATAACATCATGATGAAGGCTGCCCTACCCCTGGCACCCCCGTCATCAGGAGTACACGCATGAGTCAACGCGACAACTGGTCATCGAAGCTCGGATTCATCCTTTCCGCAGCCGGGTCGGCGATCGGCCTGGGAGCAATCTGGAAGTTCCCCTATACCGCCGGCACACACGGTGGAGCAGTCTTCTTTCTGCTCTTTCTGTTCTTCACCTTTCTGGTGGCTGCGCCCATTCTGGTGGCCGAGTTTGCTATTGGCCGCCACGCCCGTCATAGCGCCATTCAGGCATTCAATCGGATCATCCCCGGCTCGGCTTGGCCACTGGTTGGCTGGATGGGCGTCATCACCTGTTTCGTGCTGTTGTCCTTCTACAGCGTGGTCGGCGGCTGGGTAGTTGCCTATGTCTGGTATGCCATCACCGGCAGGCTCGGAGCAGGCACCGATTTCAGTGCATTCTTCAACGGGCTGATCGGCAATCCCACCGAAGTCCTGATCTTCCAGGCCATCTTCATGATCGCGACCATCTGGGTGGTTCGCTCCGGTGTCAGCGCCGGCATCGAGAAAGCCAACAAATACATGATGCCAGCGCTGTTCATCATGTTCATCCTGCTGGCAATCCGTTCATTGAGTCTCGACGGTGCAATGGAAGGCGTGAAGTTCCTGCTTAAGCCCGACTGGTCATACCTCAATGCCGAAACGGCGCTCGGCGCACTCGGGCAGGCGTTCTTCGCGCTAAGCCTGGGGGTATCGGCCATGATCACCTACGCCTCCTACCTGCAGAACGATAATGACCTGATCCGTAATGCAAACGTGATCGTCTGGATGAACCTGCTGATCTCGCTGCTGGCCGGTCTAGTGATCTTTCCGGCAGTGTTTGCCCTGGGTTTTCAGCCGAATCAGGGGCCGGGGCTGATCTTTGCGGTTCTGCCGGCCGTGTTCTCCAAGCTGCCCTTCGGCATGCCGCTCTTTGCCGTCTTCATGATTCTGGTCCTGTTTGCCACGCTGACCTCGGCCTTTGCGATGCTGGAAACCACGACTGCTGCGGTGATTGGCGAACGGGGTGAGAAGCGCGCGAGCTACACGGTGGGCATCGGCTTGGCAGTTTTCATCGCGGGCATTCCCTCGGCACTCTCTTTCAGTACGCTCGGCGATGTGAAACTCATCGGTGACCGCGGCATTTTCGACACGCTCGACTATCTGGTGTCGGGATGGAGCATGCCATTGGGAGCACTTTTCATCGGCCTGTTCGTGGCTTGGGCCTGGAAGCGTGATGCCGTACATAACGAGGTGATGACTGGCAGCGACCTTCCTCCCTGGATCTTCGCCACCTGGATATTCCTCGTTCGTTACATCGCCCCGGTCGCCATCCTCGCCGTATTCCTGCAGGGCATCGGCCTCCTCAAGGTAGCGGGCTGATCTGCCCGGAGCAGCCGACAGTCTTGCTGCCTTTACCCCAAACCTGTGTGAAAACACGCGATCTTCCTGACGAAAAAGGGTCTGCAGATCGCGTGCATACAGCCAGCTTCCTTCCCTTGACCGAATCAAAGGACATGACATGAATCTTGCCGAGCAATTGCTGCACGCATTGAAGAATCACGGCGTAAAGGAGATCTTCGGTATCCCCGGTGACTTCGCCCTGCCCTTCTTCAAGGTGATCGAAGAAAGCCGCATCCTTCCCTGCCATTATCTGAGCCACGAACCCTCCTTGGGCTTTGCGGCGGACGCGGCGGCACGCTACCACTGCCGGCCCAGCGTGGCGGCGGTCACTTATGGCGCAGGGGGATTCAACATGCTGAACCCCGTTGCCGCCGCCTATGCAGAGAAGTCTCCCGTAATCGTAATTTCGGGCGGCCCGGGAGAATCGGATCGTGGTCATGGTCTGCTCGTCCACCACCAAGCCAAAGATCTCCAATCACAACTGAACATGTACAAGGAGGTGACATGCGATCAGGCAGTTCTGGACGACATGGCGACAGCACCCGCCGTCATCGCCCGGGTCCTGGCCAACTGCATTCGTCACTCACGCCCAGTCTACATTGAAGTGCCTCGTGACAAGGTCTTTTCCTCCTGCGAAGCTGTGCCCCTACCCGCACCCGACCTCTGGCCCCAACGACAGGACGCTCTGGAAGCCTGCGCGGATGCGATCCTGACTCGTCTGAAACAGGCAAAGAAACCCGTGATCCTCGGCGGTGTCGAAATCCGCCGATTCGGAGTGGAAGATCAGGTGGCCGAACTGGCTACCCGGCTGGGCATTCCCATTGCCACCACCCTGATGGCGCGAGGCGTGATGTCACGCCACCCCGAGGCTCCTTTCCTCGGCACCTATCTGGGCTCGACAGGCGATACGCACATCAGAGAGGCTGTCGAACACGCTGACGCCACCTTCTGCATTGGCGTACTGTTAACGGAAAACGACTTCGTGTTCTCGTTGCAGAAGCTCGACTTCCAGAACATGATGCTGGCCGCAGACGGGCAATGCTCAATGGGTTTCCATACCTATCCGAATATTGGTCTGCGCAAACTGCTCGATACCTTGCTGGCACGGCTGGAAGGCCCGGCACGCGAGGTTTCGCATCATCCGGCCCCTGCATATGCCCGTGACTTCGAGGAAGACGAAAGCGACATTTCGCCCACGGACATTGCCAAACTCATCAACCGGCATTTCCAGGCTCATGGGCCGATGCCCATTGCGGCCGACATGGGTGACTGCTTCTTCACCACCCTGGAAATCCAGAACACTATCCTGGTTGCGCCAGGTTTCTACGCCACGATGGGCTATGGCGTCCCTGCCGGCTTCGGTCTTCAGGCCGCCTCTGGGCAACGCCCAATCATTCTGGTAGGCGACGGCGCATTCCAGATGACGGGTTGGGAGCTGCTGAACGCCCCTCGCTATGGCTGGAACCCGATCGTCATCGTGTTCAACAACGCCAGCTGGGAAATGCTGCGAACCTTCCAGCCCGAGTCGGCCTTCAATGACCTACCCACCCTGAACTTTGCGCAGATTGCCGAATCACTTGGCGGCATCGGTCACATGGCTACCAACCGCCGCGAACTGGCTGAAGTGTTTGCCAAGGCGCTAGTGGACGAAGGACATTTCCACATCATCGACACGCGCATCCGGAAGAAGGTGCTGTCGAACACGCTTTCCCGCTTCGTCAACGGCTTCAAGGAAATGCGTGCAAAAAGCACGCAGTAAATCCGGAAGTAAAAAGCGCCATGGCCGGGCAAACGCAGAGGGATATTTGCTGCGGTCATGACGCATCAAGGGTCTGCCCCCTGCTCTCCAAAGGTCCGATAACCGCGTGCGCTTAAGCGGTATAGCCCTCCCGCCGGAGCTGGGTGGTGCCGTACCAGACGAATCGACACAGGGGGCAACCTCAAGGCGGCAGCCCTTGCCACACTACCCTGCATGCAGGTGCGCTCCAACAAAAAGCCCCGCCATCCGGCGGGGCTTGGTACGACAGCCTCCGGATCGATGACCGGAGATCAGTGCTTGGATTTGTCGAAGAACTGCTCGTCTTCGGTCGAGCCCTTCAGCGCGGTGGTGGAGCTTTCGGCGCCCTCGATGGCGGTGGTGACGGCATCGAAGTAACCCGTGCCCACTTCACGCTGGTGCTTGACGGCGGTGAAGCCCCGGTCGGCTGCGGCAAATTCGGCCTGCTGCAGTTCGACGAAGGCCGACATGTTGTCGCGTGCATAGCCGTAGGCCAGGTTGAACATCGAGTAGTTCAGTGCGTGGAAGCCAGCCAGCGTGATGAACTGGAACTTGTAGCCCATGGCGCCCAGTTCGCGCTGGAACTTGGCGATGGTGGCGTCGTCGAGGTTCTTCTTCCAGTTGAAGCTGGGCGAGCAGTTGTAGGCCAGCATCTTGCCGGGGAACTGCTTGTGGATGGCCTCGGCGAACTTGCGGGCAAATTCCAGATCGGGCTTGCCGGTTTCACACCAGACCAGATCGGCATAGGGTGCGTAGGCCAGACCGCGGGAGATGGCCTGTTCCAGACCGGGCTTGGTGCGGAAGAAGCCTTCGACGGTGCGCTCTCCGGTGAGGAAGGGCTTGTCGTTCTCGTCCACGTCGGAGGTGACGAGGTCGGCTGCTTCGGCATCGGTGCGGGCAACCAGCACGGTGGGCACACCCATCACGTCAGCTGCCAGACGTGCTGCGACGAGCTTGGCGACGGCATCACGGGTGGGCACGAGCACCTTGCCGCCCATGTGGCCGCATTTCTTCACGGAGGCGAGCTGGTCCTCGAAGTGGACACCAGCGGCACCCGCGTCGATCATGGCTTTCATCAGCTCGAAAGCGTTCAGTACGCCACCAAAGCCGGCCTCGGCGTCGGCCACGATGGGGGCGAAGTAATCCAGATAGCCTTCATCACCGGGGCTCTTGCCTTCGGACCACTGGATCTGGTCGGCACGGGTGAAGGTGTTGTTGATGCGGCGCACGACGGCCGGCACGGAGTTGGCCGGATAGAGCGACTGGTCGGGGTACATTTCGCCAGCGATGTTGGCATCGCCTGCGACCTGCCAGCCGGACAGGTAGATGGCCTTGAGGCCGGCCTTGACCTGCTGCATGGCCTGATTGCCGGTGAGTGCGCCCAGTGCGTTGATGAAGGGTTCCTCGTTGATCAGTTTCCACAGCTTCTCGGACCCGCGGCGTGCCAGGGTATGCTCCACCTGCAGCGAACCGCGCAGCCGGACGACGGTATCGGCCGTGTAGCCACGGCGGATGCCACGCCAGCGGGGGCTTTCCGCCCACTCGGTTTGCAGGGCCTGAGCTTGCTGTTCACGAGATGTCATCGATATGTCTCCCAATTGGTGTGTGGAAAGCGGCGGACAATCTGGCCGGCGGTGCTGTCCGTCGATCCATCGAATTGCCCACTACCAGTGATGATAGGCGTCTGACACAGGACGACAACTAGAAAAATCCCTTAGAAGACTCCAAATTTTATTCTTTTCAAATCAATTAGTTAGCGTAAATTATCATGATATGGAATAATGGTATCGCAATATGAAACATCATTCATTTCATTTGCGATGGGTATCGGCAGATTCTGGCCTGTGAAGAAGCCTTCCGCAATGATGGGCGGAGACAATGACAGGCGGAGAACATGGGGCATCAGGGCGCAGGATGCGCCGCCGCCCATGCCCCCTTGACCGGGGCGGATGGATGCCCTTCTTCCGGCCAGCGGCAGGTGGCAAAAACCTGCTGGCCTATGCCTATATACGCGCACAAGCTGCATCATCTGCACATTGCGCTAACCCTGAGCGCGGCGCAGCACCTGCAGTGGCGGTGTGTCGAGCAGCCGACGGATTCCCCAGCCTCCGGTGAGCAGCACGAACACGACGCTGAGGGCGACAGCGGTCAGCATCAGCCAGCCCGAAGGCGTGTAGACGAAATCGAAAGCCTGTGTGGCGAGCACCCAGCCCAATGCAGTGGCGCCCCCTACTGCCATCAGGCCGGCAAAGAGGCCGATGAGGGAGAGTTCGAGCCATTGCGCCGAGGCGATCTGGCCGCGTGAGGCACCCAGTGCCCGCATCAGGGCGACTTCGCCGGCGCGCTCGTCGCGGACGCTGGCCATTGCCGCATGCAGCACGATACAGCCGGCCAGCACGGTGAACAGGAACAGGAACTGTACGGCAGATGCCACCTCGGCCATCATCGACTGAACCTGCCGGGTCATCATCCCGGTGTCGACAACAGTGAGATTGGGCATCTCGGCGAGCAGACGGCGCACCACATGTTCCTTGCCGGCAGGCAGGCGGAACGAGGTGATGAGGCTCTGAGGCTGGTCTGCGAGGGCCGCGGGCGACGCGATCATGAAGAAATTGACCTGCATCGAGTCCCATTTCAGGCGACGCGAGCCCACCAGGGTCATCTCCACGTGCTGCCCGGCCACATCGAAGCGCAGGCGGTCACCGATCTTCAGCCCCAGGGTTTGAAGGATGCCGACTTCTCCCGACACCTCGAACGCGTCCGGGTTGATCCAGCGCCCCTGGTCGAGGCGGTTGTGCCCAGGCATGGTGCTGCCATAGGACAGGTTGAACTCCCGGTCGACCATGCGGCGCGCCCGGCCCTCCTCGAAGTCTGCCGGCCCGATCGGGCGGTCGTTGACCGCAACCAGCCGCCCCCGGACCATCGGATTGAGCACAACCTGATGGATGCCGTCGGCTTCGAGGATCTGCGTGAAGCGTTCACGCTGGTCGGGCTGGATGTTGATGACGAAGCGATTGGGCGCGTCGGGTGGCACGGCCTGTTGCCAGGCATTCAACAGATCGTTGCGCACGATGGTGAGCAGCACCATCGCCATCAGGCCCACGGTGAGCGCCACGATCTGGATGACGCTGACCGAGCGCCGGCGCGACCAGCCGGCCAGCGCCAGCCGCAGGGCAAGCGTGATGCCGCTGCGCGCCTGACGGGGCATGAACCACACCGAGGCACGCACGCACAGCACGGCCAGCAGCACGAAGACAAGCGCTGCCAGCACGAAGCCGCCAAGCGACAGGGCGGCCAGCCGATGATCGTCGATGAGCCAGAACAGCAGCACCGCCATGCTGGTGACGCCAGCGGCCAGCACCAGCCAGACCGAGAGGCCAGGCGCCCCCAGATCGCGGCGCAGCACACGCAGCGGCGCAACGCCAGCCAATCGGAAAACAGGCAGCGCGGCAAAGCCCAGAATGAGCACGAGCGCGACCAGCATCGCCTGGATGGCAGGCCAGACCGACGGCGGTGGCAGGCTGGAGTCGAGCAGCAGGCGCGCCAGACCGATCAGCAGGTGGTGAGCGCCCCACCCCAGCAGAACGCCCAACAGGCCGCCGATCAGGGCCAGCCAGAGCATTTCGAGCAGCAGCACCTTCGTCAGATGGCGCTGCGTCATGCCCATCGCCTTGAGAATGGCAAAACCATCGAGATGGCGCTCGGCGAAACGACGTGCCGCCAACCCGATGGCCACCGCGGCAATGAGCGAGGCCAGCAGCGAAACCAGTGCGAGAAAGCGATGGGCGCGCACCAGGGTGTCACGGATCTCCGGGCGCCCCTCGTCGAGCGCCTCCAGCCGCTGCCCACCGCCGATCCGAGGCGTCACCCAGTCGCGGAACTGCCGGATCGCATCAGCCTCACCTGCCAGCAGGACGCGATGGCTGACCCGGCTGCCGGGGCGCACCAGCCGGGTCTGCGGCAGGTCGGCGAGCGACAGCATCAGGCGGGGCGCCAGGTTGATGAAGGACGTGCCCCGGCTCTGTTCCATCAGGATGAAACGGCTGATGCGAAAGCGCGATTCGCCGAGAAGCAGCCAGTCACCGAGCTTCAAGCCCAGGGCCTGAGCCAGGGCCTGATCGACATAGACTGTGCCACGCTCGGGCGCCCGGTCGATATCCTCGGCAGCAGGTTCCATCCCGTCGGGCTGTGCCTGCTGCTGTGTGGCGCGGTTGGCGGCATCGAAGGCGGGCGAAACCGCCAGGCTGCCTCTCAGGGGATAGATGTCGCTGATGGCCAGGATGGAGGACAGTTGCGTGGGCGGCAATTCCTCGGTGTCATCCGCGCCGGGATTGCCGGGCAAGCCGCCAGGCCGGGTTCCGCTGGCCGGCGCTGCGCCATCTGATGCCGGCTGGCCGGCATTGCCAGCCCCTGCAACCGGGTCAGCAGCGTCCGTTGCTTCGCCGGCGTTGTTCTGCTCGCTGGCGGGGTGCGCCTTCTCCGCGCTGGCCATGCTGGGAAAGGACACGCTGTGCGCGAGCTTCAGGCCCAGCCGCCTGGCGTGCTCCTGCCAGTCCTCCGGCACGGGACGATCGGCCTGGATGACGAGATCGCCCCCCAGCAGCCGGTTCGCCTGCGCAGACAGCGCCTGATTGAGACGATCGACGAAGAAACCGACCGTGGCCACCGCTGATACGGCCACCAGCAGGGCAATCAGCAGCAACGACAGTTCTCCCGCCCGGAAATCCCGCCGCAGGAAGGCCCATGACAGCCGGAAACTGGATGCTGCAGCCGGCCGGGCCGGCACGGGCGCTGCGTTGGCGGGAGAAATCACGTCGGTGCTCCGAAACAGGAAAATCGTCAGCAAGCGAATGCCATCAGGAGTGCTTCCGGCGGCAGCCACGCGCGCATGCCCTGGGCACACCACATGGCAGCGGTCAGCATGCGCCGACCTGGGCATGCACCGCGTGCACAGGTTCTGATGCGCGCCTTCAATGCAATCGGCATGCAGCCATCCGCACCCTGCGCCGGCCGGATCAGCCCCGCAAAAACCTCCCTTGGCTGTGACGCCTCAGCGCATCATGACGAGCGATACGATACGGATTGCAACCCCTGATCCACTGCCGAGATGATGTCGGCTGTAGGGGGAATGACACCCACACCACCGAAACTGGCACAGAAGGCATCACCGGACACCGCACACTGCACGGCATCGAAATCGGCAAAGATACCAATGGTGGGCCGGCCCAGCGCCCCCGCCAGATGGGTGAAGCCGGTATCCAGACCAACGACGATTCGTGCGGCCTGAATGACACGGGCGGCATCACGCACCGTCAGGAAGGGAGGCACCACCGACTCGGTGGCCTCCGCCCCTGCGGCCGCGGTAGCGGCCTCGGCCAGCCGGCGCGCACGCGCTTCCTCGGCAGGGGAGCCCCAGAACCAGAGCAGATCGAGCCCGGCCCTCTGCAGGTGCACGGCCACCTCGATCCACTGCGATTCGGGCCAGAGCTTGGCATCGCGGCTGGCGCCGGTCACCAGCAGGGCCATCGGCCGGCTGATGCCAGCCAGCCAGGGCGCCTCGTCGGGAGAGAGCAAGGGCACCTGCAAGCCGAAACGCGCCGGCTCATCCAGCGAATAGCCGAGGGCTGCGGCGCCGATGGCGCGGTTGCGCTTCACCACGTGCCAGTCACGCGGCACCGCCACCTTCTGGTCATAGGCAATCGAGGCCAGCGCTTCACGCGCCGAAGCACGATCCGGGCCGACGCGACGCCGACCTTTTGCCATCCGCACCACGGCAGCACTCTTGATGAGCCCCTGGCAATCGAGGATCAGGTCGTACTCGTGTGCGCGCAGCCGTTCACGGAAGGCTCGCAGTGCCGCACGGGTTTCGGGCTTGCCCAGGGACTTGCGCCACTTGCGCCACGAGATGGGGATCACCTCGCTGACCGCCGGATTCATGGCCGGCAGTGCCGAGAAGGCTGATTCGACGACCCAGTCGATCCTGGCATCGGGATGAAGACGATGAATGTCGGTAGCCAGGGGCTGGGCATGAACGACATCCCCCATGGATGACATCTTGACGATCAGTATCCGCATGACAGGCAGGCAAAGACGAGGTCGCAAACGCAAGGTGCAAATGCAAACGCCGCACCGGCAGGATTGCCTGGTGCGGCGTGTTGCAAGCTAGAAGATAACAGCTACCGTGCAGACTGTCAGCTCAACCCAAGCTCACGAAGCATGTTACGCTCCTCAATGGCGCGACGGGCTTCACGCAGGCGCTTGGCCTGTTCGGTCACGGCGATATCGGCATAGTCTTCCGGCCGCGACTCGACACGACCAGCACGCATGCGCGCGGCGTGACGCGCGGTGACGATGGCGCTGTGATGGTGAGCCGTCATGGCGGAATTTGGTTTACGAGTCGATTTCATCCCTGAGTCCCGTTAAGCTAAGAATGAAAGGCGTGCCTTCTGGACGACAACAGGTGCGCCGTGCGTTGCGTAGCAACAACGCAAACCCGCTGATGCAGCAAACCCAGAAAACACGATGAGAATGAACAGTATAACACACCGCCTTCCGTCGCTCGCCATCGCCCTTTCCGCCTGGGGATCGGTCGGTGTGGCTCTTTTCACGCAACATGTGCTTGACATGCACCCGTGTCCGTGGTGTATCGCACAAAGGATCTTCTATCTGGCCGTGGGCGCCCTTGCGCTGCTGGCCGCCCTGCCCCCGGCACGCAGTGACGGCGGACGCATGACGAGTGCCTTTTTCCTCATCCTCGCCATCCTCGGTTCGTGCGCAGCCCTCGCCACGGCGCTCTATCAGCACTTCGTGGCAGCGCCTGCCGGTGCCTGCGGCATCACCATCGTCGACCGCCTGCTGCTGCAAAGCGGCCTCTCGGAATGGATGCCGGCCGTCTTCCAGCCTGAAGCCTCGTGCGACGTGGCCGATGCGCCCCTGCTGGGCATTCCCTATTCCCTGTGGAGTGCCACACTTGCCGTCATCCTCATCGGGATGGCCATCTTTGCCCTCACCCGCCTGCGCAGGTATCCCGTCAGCCGGATCTGATTCCTGGCAGCACACACGCCGCAACCCGCCGCACCGGCGGGGGTTGCGGCCGCAGGGGCATGCAGACGATACCGGCAGCCTGCGCGCGCGGGAGCTGCGGCTTTCCATGTGGCAGAATGCGGGTTCAAAACGCCACACTCTGTTGTATGTTCCCAGCGACATTCAAGGACTCCGCATCAGGCCCGGCTTCAGCCTCCAGCAGCGGATTCCGGCATAGCCCGGATGACCCCCTGCTGCACGTGCTGGCCGCTCATCCGCTATTTGCCGGGCTTCCCCCCGAGGTATTGGGCAAACTGGCCGAAAATGCCTGGAAACAGACCCTGTCGGCGGGTGAATCGGTGTTCCACGAGGGCGACCCTGCCACCCATTACCTGCTGATCGTCAGCGGACAGATCGAGATGGTCCGCTTCAGCCAGGAAGGCGATGAACACGTCTTCCAGTCCTTTGGCCCGGAATCCATCGTCGCCGAAGCCTCCATCTTCATGCAGCACGGCCGCTACCCGATGTCATCACGCGCCGGTGATGCACCCGTCACCCTCTGGCGGCTGTCGGGCGCCTCACTGCGCGCCGCCTGCGAAGCGCACGGCCCCCTCGCCATGCGACTGCTGTACCGCTTCAGCCAACGGCTCTACCATCGCGTGAACGAGGTGGAATGGCTGACCAGCAGCACCGCCCAGCAGCGGCTGGCGGCCTATTTCCTCTCGCTCGTTACCCAGCAGGGCCTGGAACTGGTCTTTCCGCAAAGCCAGCGACACGTGGCCGCCCAGCTGGGCATCCGTCCCGAGACGCTCAACCGCCTGCTGGCCGACTGGCAGCAGCGTGGCTGGATTCAGGGCAGCCGACGCCACTGGCAGGTATGCGACAAGGCCCCCATCGCCCGGATGGCAGAGGGCAAGGCACGACCTTTCTAGGCCCCACTTCCCGTAGCGTCTTCCCATGAAAAACCGGGCCGGTCTTGCGACCGCCCGGTATCGGCAACGCCTCAATCCTGCGTGGCGTTCAGTTGCCCAGCAGCCCCTTCAGGGCATCCTTGGCCTTGGCGCCATCGAGCGTGCCCTTGAGCTTTTCCTGCAGCTGTTCCTTGGCCTTGCCTTCGACGGCCTTCAGTTGCTCCTTGGCCTTGTCCTCAGCAGCCTTCAGCTGTTCCTTCGCCTGCGCGCCGGCTCTGGTCTTGAAAAGCTCCTTGGCAGCGGTCGCCCAGTCGATCTGCCAGCTGGGCGCCTCGAAGCTGCCCATCAGGCGCACCGGCACGGTCACGCCGTTCAGCTCAGCCACCTCACGGCCACCCTGACCACTGGATGTGCCCACCACCGATGCCTTGACGGTGTAATCGAGCACACTGCGGCCGATGTCGATGCTGCCATCACCACCCACACGCAGCAGCGGCGATTTCAGCGACAGGTCATTGCTGCGCGCAATGCCATTGTTCAGCTGGAAGCTGACCGACATCTCGGTAAAGTCGGTTTTCTTGGACTTGTCGGCCGCCTGGGTCTCGGAATTGGCGTTACCCGTGAGCATGTTGCGAGCCGAGCGCAGTTTCTCACCCAGGTTGATGCCCTTCAGCGCACCATCCTTCAGCGCAAGCGACACGTTGCCGCCCAGCGCCCGCTTCATCGCCTCGACCGTGCCACCGCCGGTATTGACAGCGATGTTGAGGTTGCCAGCGCCCGAAAGCATGTCCTGATCGGCCAGCGCCTTCAGCAGCGGCTCGATGGCGATGCTCGTGAAGTCGGCCTTCAGGTTGACCTTCTGCGCAGCTGGCGACGAACCGGTGCTGACCGTGGACGAAGCCGACAGCCGGCCCTGATAGAGCGCTGCCGTCAGCGGCGAGAGCGTGAGCTGTCCGTTGGCAACCTTGGCCACCGCCTTGATCTGGCGCGCCTCGATCCCGCGGGCGATCAGATGACCAATGCCCACGCGGGCATCGAGCGTGAGATTGCGCAGCGCAGACAGATCCACCGGCGTCTCGGTGGCGTTACCCGGCGCAGCCGGCGGGTTGGCGGCACTGGCCTCGCCCTCCTTCGCTGGCGGGAACAGCCGGTCGACGTTCAGCTCGTCCGCATCCATCTCGACCTTGATGTTCGGCGTCTTGAAACCATTCACGCCGGCCTTCAGCGCCATCTTCGCCTTGTCGAGCAGTGCCGACAGATCGGCCGACACGGCTTCCTTCTTCAGATCGGCCGAAATCTGCCCACCCAGCTTCAGCGAGGAAGCTGCCTTGGGCACGGCGGGGTCGTCGATATCGACCTGACCGTCGAGCTTCGAGAGCTGATAGCGGCCGCCCGAAAGATTGGCCTGCACCGGCGTGCTCAGGCGGGCCACCACGCTGCGGCCGTCCTGCTTCAGCGTCGATTCCAGACCCAGACTGTTGATCTTCAGGTCGGAAGCCGTACCACCCACACCACTGAGGCTCAGGTTGGTGTTCAGCCATTCCTTGTCGCCCAGGCTGGCCTTCAGCAGCACCGTTTCACCCGAAGCGCTGTCGCGGGCGATGGCAAGACGTGGCGCCGCCACATTGGCCTTGAAGGCATCCTCCCCCATCCGGCCATTGGCATCCACCACCAGTTCGCTCACGTCGATGATCGGCCCCTGCGGATTGAAGGAAAAGCCCTTCAGACGCACGGCCAGCTGCTGCACCTGCAGCGTGTCGATCGCGCCCTTCAGGTTGGCGTTGAAATCCTTGAAGCCGTAAACCCCTTCATCGAGGTTCAGGCTGAGGTTGCCCTTCAGGCCGAACTCGCCACGGGACTCAGGCCCGGTTGCCGAAAAGCCCAGCTTCAGGTCGACCGGCGTTTCCACCACGTTGGCCAGCGGCCCGGTCTGCAGGTTCACACGCTCCAGCGTGTAGGTCTGGCCCGCCTGACGGTCATCGAACACCACGCGGGCGTCCTTCACCTCGACGCCATTGATCTTGAAAGCCGGAACGCCGCCCGACTTGCCATCGGCAGGCTGTTCGGCCGGTTTGTCGCCGGCAGGTTCAGCCGGCTTGTCTGTGCCCTGGCCGGTCGTCTTCGCGGCCTCGCCCCCACCCAGCAGGTCATCAATGCTGAGCGTGCCATCGGCATTGCGCACCACCCGGGCATCCAGCCCCTCCAGGCTCACGGTATCAGCCTGGATCTGGCCGCTGAGCAGCGGCATCAGCGCCACGCTGACCCGGGCAGCCCCCACCGTGGCCGCGTTCTCCTGCGGCAGGTTCGGCTCGGACAGCCGGACCGTAGGCAGGCTGATGCCCACACTCGGGAACACCGAGAGCTTCAGATCGCCCTCGAAGGTGAGCGTGCGCTTGTAGCGCGAGGACACGAACTCGGCGATCCGCGGCTTGAAATAGTTCACATCGACAAAACTTGCCGCAATCACCAGAACCACCAGCAGCCCCACCAGGACACCGCCAGCGATCATCAGCTTCTTGATCATGATTCCTGCACTCCAATCAGCGAATTCAGTTGTTGGGCCAGCAGACGCACATCGGCATCGACCGGGACGGGCTGGGCCCCATGTTCATGCAGCGCGCGCACCAGCCGGTCGAGCGCCCCGATGCCGGGCAGAACCGGCCCGTAAAACAGCACCTGGCTGCCGGCCGTCACCAGCAGCGTCGGGAAAGTCTCGATATCGAGATCACCCACCAGCTCACTGTCTCCCTCGACATCGAGCCAGACGAAGGTCGTGTCGGGGAAACGCTGTGCCTCGGCACGCAGCAGATCCTCATAGCCGCGACAGGTTCCGCACCACGCGGCGCACAGGCAGGCGACCGTCATGCGGGAGGGGCCGACGGCAGGCCGGTGGACAATGTTCAGACGGGTTGGTGGCATTTTGGCATGGACATCCTGTTCCCGATTATAAAAGCCTGCGTACACCTCCTCCGTCGGACGCCCGTCTTGCCACAATGACCGCCTGATCCTGTCGCCGATGCCAGCAAACAACAGATCGGCGACAAAGGCGTTTTCTTACACCCGCGCACAAACGTGAACGAGTCGACAGACAACATGCTTGCCCGCCCCGATGATCCCATCATCACCCATAGCCTGATGGAAATCATGGAGGCAAAACTGTTTCTGACACCCACACTCTATGTTGACGGGACCAAGCTGGCTTTCGTCGGCCCCATCGAAGCAGGCCGCGAGGCCGAGACCTTCGCCACCCTGCTCACCTTCACCACCTTCACCGAGCGCGTCGAAAGCGTCATCGACCACGCCTACTCGGCCGCCTGTGCCGAAACAGGCGTATCCCAGCGCCTGGACGAAGACCGCTGGTACGACGTGGCCCGCGAATACTTCGAGGAATACCTCGAACAGCTCGAAGGCGCTCCGCTGGCCGTGCTGTCGGCCAATCTGGCCTGGCTGGATGAACACTTCTTCGGCCGTCACGGCGGCTACGAAGACGCCCGCATCATGATCGAACGCTACCTGACCACCCGCGGCAAGCCGCTGCACTGACTGGAAAAGCCGTTCCAGCACGGCAGTGTCTTGCGACGCTGCCGTGCTTCGCAGCCCCTCCTCTGTCACGCCACTCCGGACGCCGCACCGGATTGCGGCCACGCTCACCCGCATCACACGGTGAGCGCGAAACACCACCGGCTGACGACACCCGACAAATGTCACGCCGGCGGCTCTTGAAATCCTCGAACTTCCCCCCAGATTGGAAACGTGGGCGCTGCATGGTGCGGGCCCACGGGCCAGCTTCGCCAGCCAACACCGCGCCGGTACCGGCACAGGCAGAAGCTGCCACTTCCCTATCGCTTGAACATCGAGGATATGCACATCATGAACCAGTTCGACTTCGCCCCGCTCTACCGTTCGGCCATCGGCTTCGACCGCCTTGCCCGCATGCTGAACAACGCCACCCGCAGTGACGCTCAGCCCAGCTACCCGCCCTACAACATCGAGATCGCCGGCGAAAACGCCTACCGCATCACGATGGCCGTGGCTGGCTTCGACCGCGCCGAAATCGACATCGAGGTCGAGCAGGATGGCCTGAAGATCACGGGTCGCAAGCAGCCGCAGGAAACCCAGCCCACCTACCTGCACCGTGGCATCGCCGCACGTGATTTTTCCCATCGCTTCCAGCTCGCCGAGCATGTCCGCGTGGTGGGCGCCTCGATGCACAACGGCCTGCTGAACATCGACCTGGTCCGCGAGATTCCCGAAGCGATGAAACCGCGTCGCATCAACATCAGCGAAGGCCCGCAGGTGGCCCAGGTCAGCAAGCCGCAACCGGCTGACGTGATCGAAAACCAGGCCGCCTGATCACACGGGACGCGCCTGCGCAACCGGATGGCGCCGTTCCGGCCATCCGGCCCCGGTGGAAAACACCGGCCCCGGGTGGCACGCCGGCCGGATCCCTTTCGGGGTGAAGCATTCCGCAAACCGGCCAAATCACGCGGAAACCATCACGGCCCTCCTCTGCACAGCCCCAAATGAAAAAGCGCTCCAGCCTCATGAAGGCGGAGCGCTTTTTCCATGTACGAACAGACGAACGTCAGCCGTTCTCGCTGAGTTCGGCGCGCAGCCGGTCACGGGCGAAATTCTTCTCCGCGTTGGTCAGCTTGCCGTGCCCCAGATCGGCATAGATGTGATGGATGAGCAGGCGATCCAGCGCCGGGTCAATCCGGCGGCTGGTCGGGTCAACGTCCGCGCACAGGCCGGCCTGTTCCTCGACGAAGACCTTCACCGACTCGATGATCTGCTGGCGGCTGGCATCGTCGAGCGGCGTGTGCTCGTTGCGCGCCGACGGATACATCGAGGACTCGCTCTGCGGAAAGCCGCCCGTGATGTACGGGTCGCGCAGGTTGGTGGCCGTAACCGGCGAAAAGGCGCTGCTGAAGGAAGACGGCTGCGGACCGTCGGAGTCACCGGCTGCCGGCGGCGCATAGCGCATCACGGCCGACAGGTCGTACACCCCCAGGCGTGCCACCCGGTCGGCCCGACTGGTGATCTCGAAACTCTGGCGGTGCGACACGCCCAGCTTGGCATCCTCGACGCCAATGACTGCAATGCGCACGCCCTTCTTCTGGGCCATCTCGATGCCAATGGCAAAGTCGCCATCGCCGGTGACCAGCGCCGCATCGCTGATGGCCCCGTTCCCCGCCAGCTCGATCAGGTCGGTCACGATGAGGGAATCGACCCCACGCTGCTGGCCCGCCGCATTGACAATGCCGGCCCGGAAATGCACATCCGGCAGCTCGGCAATGGCGCGCTGGTGCGGCGACAGACCGCTGGCCATCACGCCGTCATACCAGTACACGCGCAGCAGCTCGCGCGTGGTCAATCCCAGCGCGGTGCGCGTCTTGTCCAGCAGCAGGTTGATCAGCGCTGCCGGGTTCATCACTTCCAGATGATGGCGCTTGGTGGAGGCGCGCTCACTGACAATCTCTGCCGACTGATGCAGCAGATAGCCAGCATCCACCATGACGACGAAACGATCCATATCGAATCCCAATAAGTAATCTAACTAGTGCGGGGTGGTCTGGCGATTATCTGGAATGATGAACGGGCCGGGAAATACGTGCACGCCGTGAACCACCGTTATTTGTTGTCCGAACAGTTCTCTCGCGCAGGCACATGGCGGCCCCATGTCAACACATGACACACGACGGGCCATCGAAGCTACCCCCTGCAACCCGCAGCCCGGAAGCCAGCCGACGCGCCCCGCGCGAAGAACGGGTCCGCCATCATTCCCCGGCAGACCGTCATGCAATTGGACACGATCATTCATGATCTGTATTGATCAAGATCAGTGCCCGGCCTCGTGCGTTCCCCTGGCGCAACGCGGTTACTTTCTTGACCCCAAGGTACCGTGAAGGCCACTTCCGGGCAGGACGTGCATGATGCCGGACATGAAAAAGCCACCTCACAGGTGGCTCTAGACGACGTGGCTCTGATGGAGGAAGGCTTCACGGACGAACCGGGCTCTCACTTCCGGACAATTGGCGGAGGCGGTGAGATTCGAACTCACGAACGGTTGCCCGTTGCCGGTTTTCAAGACCGGTGCAATCGACCACTCTGCCACACCTCCGCTGGCCTGAAACTGCGCTGCTGCGCATGCCCCGACACGGCGACACATGAAGGACCATTGAAGCCCCGGAACCTGACCGGAAGGCAGCATGACAGGAAGGAGCCCAACACTGGCAATGCCAGGTCGCGCCACCCCCCCTGCGCCAATCTCCCGCTGCCCGAGCAGCCAGCCACAGCATGTGATAGCGGCGGATTGTAACCCACCCTTGGCAAAAACCCGAATCTTCCAGCCGGAAGCGAATTGAGACTATCATCCCCAGACGATTCCCGTCTGCAGCCCACGACCCTCGCAACCCCTGCGCGCGAACTCACTCCCACCAGACGGTCTGGCGTCGCTCTCCAGCCCGGCCGGTGGCGTTTCCGCCCTGTCCTTTTATGAACACATCCGGGACTTCACGCCCCAGGCCCCGTCCACTCCTGATCCGTTTTGGCGCCTTGGGTGATCTGGTTCTGATCCAGCCGCTGATCCGTCAGCTTTCGGCGCGATACGGTGCGCCCGTGGACATCCTCGCGGCCGGTGGCTGGGTGCGCAAGCTCTACGAGGGCCAGCCCGGTGTGGGCGAGATTCTGGTACTGGCAAAGCGCAAGCTGCCCTACTGGCTCAGTGCCGAGAAGAAGGCCCTGGTTGCACGATTGACCGAAGCCGGGCCACGCCCGGTCTGGTATTGCGACACCCAGGAAAGTCTGCTGCCGCTGCTGGCACGGGCCCACCTCTCGCCCGACCACATGGTGCGTGCGCACATCGAGGGCTTTGGCGACGACAACGAGCATCTGGTGGAGTTTGCGCACCGGATGGCTGCCGTGGTGCCACCGGCATTCCAGCATCTCGATCTGCCCCCGCCGCTCCCCGAACAGGACCCGTCGCTGGAGATTTCCGACGCGATGGCCGACGATGTCGAAAGTTGGCTGCAAGGCCACGGCTGGGCCGGCAAGCCACTCCTGCTGCTGCAGGTGGGCAATCGCCGCACCATGCGCACTGGCTTCCGTCGCAAGATGGCCACCAACACCAAGTGGTGGCCCGAGGCCAACTGGGCAGCCATCATCCGCATGCTGTCAGAGCGGCATCCCGATGCCGTCATCCTGCTGACCGGCGCCCCCCCAGAGGCCGACCTGAACGACGAGCTGCTGCGGCTCGCTCAGGTGAACAATGCCTTCAATGTGGCCAACGAGCTGCCCATCCCGCGCCTGCTGGCACTGCAGGCGCGCGCCAGCGGCATGATCTCGGTCGATACCGGCCCGGCCCACACGGCAGCAGCCGTGGGCTGTCCGCTGGTGGTGCTGTTCGGCGTGGCCAATCCCGTGCATATCCGCCCCCGCGGCGGCAACACGCCGGTGCTGGTGCTTCAGGGCGAGCGCAACGGCAAGCCCGACATGACGGCCATCACCGTGGATGAAGTGGTGCATGCGTGGCAGCGGCTGCCGCTGCGTGGTCTGTCTGCGCCCTCGCACGTCACGGGCTGAGCCCCGCCCCACCCGCAGCACGGCACCAGCCGTGGCAATCCGTTCCCACCATAAATAACAGGGGACGGCGCCGGAAAACCCTCCGCCGGCGCCCGCCCCCGTCAATTCTCAGCGCAGATCGAAGGCCGGCCAGGGCAGCTTGCCCTCGTCGAACATCTGCAACCAGTGCACGGCCAGCTGTGTCTTCACATCAAGCAAACGATGGGCACGCAGCTCATCCACCAGCCAGCCCAGCGTCACCCATTCGATCTCGACGAACTCGCCCGCATCCAGATCACGCGGCACCTGCTTCAGGTCGCGTGCCAGGTAGATGTCCATCACCTCATTGGAAAAGCCGATGGCCGGGTGAATGGTGGTCAGCCAGGCCCAGCTGGCAGCCTCGTAGCCGGTTTCCTCGATCAGTTCGCGCCGGGCTGTCGTGAGACTGTCCTCACCCGGGTCGATCTTGCCCGCAGGAATCTCGACATAGACCCGGCCGGGGCCATAGCGGAACTGGCGTTCGACCAGAATGCGCCCGTCGTCGGCGATGGGTACCATTGCGGCAGCACCGGGGTGCACGACAAACTCGCGGCTGTTGCTCGACCCGTCGGGCAGACGGGCCACATCCCGGCGAAGCTTCAGGAACTTGCCCTGATAGACCACCTCGCGTTCCAGCGTGCTTTCGGCCAGCGTTGGATGCAGGCGATGCACATCGGGGTCGATGTGGTCGGTGGACTCGGTGGTGCCGGGCAAGGGGGCACGAGCCGGCGTGAAGGCTTTCTGACTGGACATGGGCGCTCCGTGGTTAAGCGATGCCGCTATTGTGCACCGCTCAACCCCGCCCGGCCAGAATGACGGGCCTCAGCCCAACGATCAGCCCAGCGCCCAGGCGCTGCCAATGGCGTTGATGCAGAGTGCCATCAATGCCCCGGGGAAAATGCCCAGCAGCAACACCGCCAGACCATTGGCCGCCATCAGCCCACGGGCACCGGCATCCACCTCGATGGCGCTCTCGTCTTTCGGTGTGTCGAACACCATCACCTTGATGACGCGGATGTAGTAGAAGGCGCCCACCAGCGACATCAGCACCGCATACACTGCCACCCAGGTATAGCCGGCGCCGATGATCGACTTCAGCACGGCCAACTTGGCATAGAAGCCCACCAGCGGCGGAATGCCGGCCAGCGAGAACATCAGCAGCACCATCACGCCTGCCAGCCAGGGGCTGCGACGCACCAGCCCCGCAAGATCACCGATTTCCTCGGCCTCGAAGCCTTCGCGTGCCAGCAGCTGGATCATGCCGAAGGTGCCCAGCGTGGTCAGCACGTAGGTAATCATGTAGAACAGGCTGCTGCCAAAGGCATAGCGCTGCGCCTCGTACTGATCGACTGCTGCCAGCCCCGGGGCCACCGAGCCATAGAAGCCCGCCACGCCCAGCAGCACGAAGCCCACCTGCGAGATGGTGGAATAGGCCAGCATCCGCTTCAGGTTGGTTTGCGCCACGGCCAGGATGTTGCCCACGCCCAGCGACAGCACGGCCAGAATGATGAGCATCATCTGCCAGTGCTGCGACACGTCCACCAGCGACACGCCCAGCAGGCGGAACATCAGCGCGAAGGCAGCCAGTTTCGGGCCGGCAGCCACCATCAGCGTGGTCACGGTCGGCGCGCCGTGATAGACATCGGGCACCCACATGTGGAAAGGCACGGCACCCAGCTTGAACGCGAGGCCCGCCACGATGAACACCAGCCCGAAGGTCATGATCATCGGGCTTGCCATGCCCTCATGCACGCGCACCATGATCTCGAAGATCGACAGCGAGCCGGTGGCACCGTAGAGCATCGACATGCCATAGAGCAGGAAGCCTGAAGCCAGCGCACCCAGCACGAAATACTTCATCGCCGCCTCGGTGCCCTGCTGCCACTCACGGCGCAGCGCAATCACGGCGTAGAGTGCCAGCGACATCAGCTCCAGGCCCAGATAGAGCACCAGCAGGTTGGCGCCGGAGATGAGCACCATCTGCCCGAGCAGCGAGAACAGCGCCAGCGCGTACAGGTCCGTCTGACGCATCGGACGCTCACGCACGTAGCGGCGCGCATAGACGATGATCGAACCCGTGGCGATGATGGCGCAGATCTTCAGCAGATGCGACAGCCCGTCGGCCACGTACATCTCGCCGAAGGCAAACTGATGCCCCTGCCCCGTCTGCCAGAGGACGGCCACGAACGGCGGCACCAGCATGGCCAGCGCCATCAGGTCGGCCCGGATGGCCGACTTCTTGCCGAACAGCGCTTCGGTCAGCAGGAAAAACGCAATGCCAAGCGTGAGCAGGATTTCCGGTGCCAGCGCGGCCAGATTGAATGTGTGCGGTGAAAGTGGAGTCACGGCCATGTCTCGCCTGGTCTTAGAGCTTGGATTGAGAGACGTGCGAGAGCAACGCCTCGACCGAGACCTGCATCAGGTCGGTGAAGAATTTCGGATACAGACCCATGAACAGCACGAAGCCGGCCATCACCATCAGCAGCCAGAACTCGCGGCTGTTCACGTCGTCGAGTTCCTCGACGTGCGGGTTGGCCACCGGGCCGAACACCACCCGCTTGTACATCCACAGCGAGTAGGCCGCACCCAGGATGAGCGCGGTGGCCGCCAGGAAACCGATCCAGAAGTTGAACTGCACGGCCCCCAGAATGACCAGGAACTCGCCGACGAAGCCCGACGTGGCCGGCAGGCCGGCATTGGCCATGCCGAACAGCAGGAACAGCGCCGCAAACTTCGGCATGCGGTTCACCACACCACCGTAGTCGGCAATCTGCCGGCTGTGGACGCGGTCGTAGAGCACGCCGATGCAGAGGAACATCGCGCCGGCCACGAAGCCGTGCGACACCATCTGCACGATGGCGCCCTGCATGCCCACCTCGTTGAACATGAAAAAGCCCAGCGTGACGAAGCCCATGTGCGCAATCGACGAATAGGCCACCAGCTTCTTCATGTCGGTCTGCACCAGCGCCACCAGACCAATGTAGATGACGGCGACCAGCGACAGCGTGATCATCATGCCCGACAGCGCATGGCTGGCATCGGGCGCAATCGGCAGCGAGAAGCGCAGGAAGGCATAGGCCCCCAGCTTCAGCATGATCGCGGCCAGCACCACCGAGCCGCCAGTAGGCGCCTCGACGTGCGCGTCCGGCAGCCAGGTGTGCACCGGCCACATCGGAATCTTCACCGCGAAGGCCAGCAGGAAGGCCACGAACACCAGGATCTGCGGCGTCATGCTCAGCGGCAGCTGATGCCAGGCGGCGATCTCGAAGGAGCCCGACTGCATGTAGAGGTAGATCATCGCCACCAGCGTGAGCAGCGAACCCAGCAGCGTATACAGGAAGAACTTGAAGGCCGCATACACCCGGTTCGGTCCGCCCCAGACACCGATGATGATGTACATCGGGATCAGCGTGGCCTCGAAGAACACGTAGAACAGCATCCCGTCGGTGGCGGCAAACACGCCCACCATCAGGCCCGACAGGATCAGGAAGGCGCCCATGTACTGATGCACGCGGTCGGTAATCACCTCCCAGCCGGCCACCACCACCACGATGGTGATGAAGGCGGTCAGCAGCACCATCCACACGGCGATGCCGTCGATGCCCAGCGCATAGTTCACGTCGAAGGCTTCGATCCAGGGCATCCGCTCGACGAACTGCATGGCAGCCGTCGTGCTGTCAAAACCCGTGTAGAGCGGAATCGTGACGGCAAAGCCCAGCACGGCCCCTGCCAGCGACAGCCAGCGCGTGAACGATGCGCGTGCATCGCTGCCCAGCGCCAGCACCAGCACGCCGGCAATGATCGGCACCCAGATGGCGGCGCTCAGCCAGCCCATGCCCAGTGTTTCAGTCATCTGTTGTTCCATCGTTCAGGCCCCCAGCAAGGTTGCCAGGACCATGCACAGCAGACAGGCCAGTCCAATGATCATCGCAATCGCATAGTGATTCAGGAAGCCGGTCTGCGTGTTGCGCATGCGAACCGAGATCCAGCCCACCAGCTGCGCACTGCCGTTCACCAGTCCGTCGATGATCGACTGATCACCACGCTTCCAGAGCCCGGTGCCCAGCTTGCGCGCACCACCGGCAAAGAACCACTCGTTGAAGCGATCGAGGTAGTACTTGTTCTCCAGCACGGTATAGATGCCGCCGAAGGTCTGGCGCAGCCGTGCCGGAATGGCCGGATTCACCAGATAGAAATACCAGGCGCAGACGATGCCCGCCACCATCAGCCAGAACGGCAGCGTGACGAAGCCATGCAGGCCCATCGCCATCCAGCCATGCCAGTGTTCGGCCAGCACGCTCATCGCGGGGTGCTTCTCGAACACCGTGATGACACCCTTGAAGTATTCGCCGGTGAGCATGCCGTTGGCTGCCATCGCACCGATGATGACCGAAGGAACCGCCAGCAGTACCAGCGGCACCGTCACCACCCACGGCGACTCGTGCGGGGTGTGATGGCCGTGGCCATGACCGTGGCCGTCGTCGTGCGCATGCGCATCACCGTGCGCAGCGTCATGGCCGTGCGCAGCGTGGGCATCCCCATGAGCCTGCTCGAAGCGCGGCTTGCCGTGGAAGACCAGGAAATACATGCGGAAGGAATAGAAAGCCGTGATGAACACACCTGCCATCAGCATCCAGTACACCAGCCCTGCCCCCGGCAGATTGGCATGATGCACCGCCTCGATGATCGACTCCTTGGAATAGAAGCCGGAGAAGAACGGCGTTCCCACCAGCGCCAGCGAACCCAGCAGCGAGGTGATCCAAGTGATCGGCATGTACTTGCGCAGCCCACCCATGTTGCGGATGTCCTGGTCATGGTGCATGCCGATGATGACCGAACCCGCACCGAGGAACAGCAGCGCCTTGAAGAAGGCGTGCGTCATCAGGTGGAACACCGCCACGCTGTAGGCCGATGTCCCCAGCGCCACCGTCATGTAACCCAGCTGCGACAGCGTGGAATAGGCCACCACCCGCTTGATGTCGTTCTGGATGATGCCCATCAACCCCATGAAAAAGGCCGTGATGGCACCGATGATCATGATGAAGGTGAGCGCGGTGTCCGACATCTCGAACAGCGGCGACATGCGGCTCACCATGAAGATGCCGGCCGTCACCATCGTGGCGGCGTGGATCAGTGCGGAAATCGGGGTCGGACCTTCCATCGAGTCGGGCAGCCACACGTGCAGCGGGAACTGCGCCGACTTGCCCATCGCGCCCACGAACAGGCAGATGCAGGCAACGGTGATCAGCGACCACTCGGCACTGCCGATCAGGTTGATCGTGACCTTTTCCAGATTGGGTGCAGCGGCAAAGGTCTCGGCGTAATCCAGCGTGCCCGTCCAGGCCACCAGCAGGCCGATGCCCAGCACAAAACCGAAGTCCCCCACCCGGTTGACGAGGAATGCCTTGAGGTTGGCATAGATGGCCGACGGCTTCGTGTACCAGAAGCCGATCAGCAGGTACGACACCAGACCCACCGCTTCCCAGCCGAAGAACAGCTGCAAGAAGTTGTTCGACATCACCAGCATCAGCATCGAGAAGGTAAAGAGGCTGATGTAGCAGAAAAAGCGCTGATAGCCGTCGTCTTCCTCCATGTAGCCAATGGTGTAGATGTGCACCATCAGCGACACGAAAGTCACCACCACCATCATCATCGCCGTCAGCGAGTCCACCAGGAACCCGACTTCCAGCTTCAGCTTGCCGATGACGGCCCAGCTGTAGAGCGTGCCGTTGAAGGTGTTGCCCTGGGCCACGTCATACATCACCCACAGCGAAGCGAGCAGCGACACCAGCACACCCAGGATGACAGCCCTGTGCGTGGCGGTACGACCGATCTTCCGACCGGCAAATCCGGCGATCATCGCGCCGATCAATGGTGCAAAGGGCACCAGCAGATATGCAGTCTTCATCCGCTCAGCCCCTCAGGTGATCGAGATCTTCGACGTTGACGGAATGGAACTGCCGGAACAGCACCACCAGAATGGCCAGACCGATCGCAGACTCGGCTGCCGCCACCGTCAGGATGAAGAACACGAAGATCTGGCCGGCCAGGTCGCCCATGAAGTGCGAAAAGGCCACGAAGTTCATGTTCACGGCGAGCAGCATCAGCTCGATCGACATCAGCACGACGATCAGGTTGCGGCGGTTCAGGAAAATGCCCACCACCCCGATCGAAAACAGCACGGCGCCCAGAATCAGGTAGTGCGCCAGCCCCAGTTGCAGGAATTCAGCAGTCATAGGTCGCGCACCTCTCAGGATTTCGGGGTTTCGCCAGCAGGCGGCGCCGATGGCGCCTGAGCCGCAGCGGGAGCAGCTCCGGCAGCCGGGGCAGGTGCGGCGCCCGCGGCCGATGCGGTTCCGCTCACCCCCGAAGCCGGCGCCGACGGCGCGGCCGCAGCAGGAGCGGAAGCGGCAGGCGCGGCACCTTCGGGCGCGGCCTCGTCAGAAGCCTCCGGCGTTTCAGCCACCACCGGCTTCACCGCCTCCACCTTCATCAGGCGAACCCGGTCGGCAGCACGCACGCGCACCTGCTCGCCGGGGTTCTGTGCCTTCGCATCCTTGCGGCGCCGCATGGTGAGCGAGATGGCAGCCACCATCGCCACCAGCAGGATCATGCCGGCAATTTCCAGCGGATAGATGTAGCGCGAGTAGAGCAGCTCACCCAGCAGCTTGGTGTTGTCATAGTCGGCGGGCAGCGGCGGCACGGCAGCCTGCGGGATCGCACCGAAATGCACCCACAGCACCAGCGACAACTCGATGACGATGGCGGCTGCCACGAACAGTGCCACCGGCAGCGAACGCCAGAAACCCTGCCGCAGATGATCGAGGTTGATGTCGAGCATCATCACCACGAACAGGAACAGCACCATCACCGCACCCACATAGACCAGCACCAGCACGATGGCCAGGAACTCGGCCTTCAGCAGCAGCCAGATGGCAGCCGCCGACACGAAGGTGAGCACCAGGAACAGCGCACTGTGCACCGGGTTGCGGGCCGTGATCACCCGCACGGCCGAAAACACCGTGACGAAGGCGAACAGGAAGAAGAAAACGGTCAGGACATCCATGAAGCGCGTTCTCCCTGATCAGCGGTAGGCCGAGTCGATCTCGCGCGCCTGCGCGATCTCGGCTTCGTAACGGTCACCCACGGCCAGCAGCATGTCCTTGGTGAAATACAGATCACCCCGCTTCTCGCCGTGGTACTCGAAAATGTGCGTCTCGACGATGGAATCCACCGGACAGGACTCCTCGCAGAGCCCGCAGAAGATGCACTTCGTCAGGTCGATGTCATAGCGCGTGGTGCGACGCTGACCGTCGGCACGCACCGCCGATTCGATGGTGATGGCCAGCGCCGGGCAGACTGCCTCGCACAGCTTGCAGGCAATGCAGCGCTCCTCGCCATTCGGATAGCGGCGCAGCGCATGCAGCCCGCGAAAGCGCGGCGACAGCGGCGTCTTCTGCTCGGGATACTGCACCGTGATCTTGCGGGCAAACATGTAGCGCCCGGTCAGCTTCATGCCTTTCAGCAGTTCGAGCAGCAGGAAGCTCGAAAAAAAGTCCTTGATCGCTCGCATGGTCAAATCTTCCAGATGTTGAAGGGCGTCTGCATCCAGATGGCCACCACCAGCAGCCACACCAGCGTCACCGGAATGAACACCTTCCAGCCCAGGCGCATGATCTGGTCATAGCGGTAGCGCGGGAAACTGGCGCGGAACCAGACGAACAGACTGACCAGGAAGAAGGTCTTGATGAACAGCCAGAACCAGTCCCAGAGCCATTGCGGACCGAAGTCGATGCCCAGCGTGAAGAACGGCTGCCAGCCACCGAAGAACATGATGGCAGCCAGCGCCGACACGAGGATCATGTTGGCGTACTCGGCGAGGAAGAACACGGCAAAGCTCATGCCTGCGTATTCCACCATGTGACCGGCCACGATCTCCGACTCGCCTTCGACCACGTCGAAGGGGTGACGGTTGGTTTCGGCCACGCCCGACACGAAATACACCACCAGGATGGGCAACAGCGGCAACCAGTTCCACGAGAGGAAATTCAGCCCCATGTCGGCAAAGGTGCCCTGCCCCTGTGCGTTGACGATGGCCGTGATGTTCATGCTGCCCGTCACCATCAGCACCACCACCAGGCAGAAGCCGATGGCCAGCTCGTAGGACACCATCTGCGCTGCGGCACGCAGTGCACCGAGGAAGGCATATTTGGAGTTGGAGGCCCAGCCCGCCAGGATGACGCCATAGACCTCCAGCGAGGTGAGCGCCAGCAGCAGCAAGAGCCCGGCATTCACATCAGCCAGCGCACGGCCCGGGCCGAAGGGAATCACCACCCAGGCGGCCAGCGCCGGCATGATCGCCAGCACCGGTGCCACCAGGAACAGCGTCTTGCTCACCTGCGTGGGCAGCAGGATCTCCTTCAGCATCAGCTTCACGCCATCGGCAATCGGCTGCAGCAGGCCGAAGGGGCCTACCCGGTTCGGACCGATCCGGATGTGCATGTAGCCAATCATCTTCCGTTCCCAGAAGGTGAGATAGGCCACGCAGATCATCAGTGGCGCCACCAGCGCCACGATGCGGATCAGCGTCCAGACGACCGGCCAGGCGCCGCCCAGCCAGGCTTCGCCGGTCTGTGTGATCGTGTCGACGAAATTCATTTGGCGGCCTCCAGCGTGATCGGACCGAAAGCATCGGTCAGGACATCGACCGAGCGGTGAGACAACGGCACCCAGGCAGCATCCCGGGCCATCCGGTCATCACGCACCAGCGGCAACACCACCTCGGCACCGCCCTGCCGCACCTTCACGGTTTCGGCACCAGCCAGCCCCAGCTGCGCGATGGTGTCGCCGTGCAGCCGCACGACCGGCGGCTTCGCATCGGCCGTCTTCTGCAGCGCGCCGGCACGACGCACCAGTGCATCCACCGCATAGATGGGCACGCTGGGCAGACGCTGAAGCCCACCCGGCCACGGCTGCGAACGATAGGCAGGCAACAGCGGCTGGCATTCGTTGGACAACACCCGCGAGAAGTGGAAACCATCGAAGACCGTGCGGCTGACACGCGCCCTGCGCAGGCCCGCGCCCGGGCGGTTGCTGCCGGCAACAGCAGCACGAGCCGGCACGGCGGTGGCGGCGAGGAAGCCTTCGAGCGCACGGTCACGCACTTCCTCGACACTCTCGAAATCGAATCCGGGGATGCCGGCCATCGAGCCCAGCACCCGCAGCACCTTCCAGCCGGGCCGTGCATCGCCGAGCGGACGGACGACACCGTTGAAAATCTGCAGGCGCCCTTCGCAGTTCACGAAGGAACCACCCGTTTCGGTGAACGGCGTGATCGGCAACAGGCAGTCGGCCAATTCCAGCAGCTCGGGCGAGGCAAAGGCCGTGGTGGCAATCACCGTGTCGGCCTGAAGCAGCGCAGCACGCACTGCCACCGGATTGGCCATGTCGAGCGACGGCTCGATGCCATGCAGCAGATAGGCACGGCGCGGCGCCTCGATCATCGCGGCAGCATCCAGCCCGCCACTGCCGACGATGGGCAGGGCGGTGGCCAGATAGCCACCCACCGAATTGGCTGCCTCGCCGATCACGCCAAAACGCGCGTCGATGATCGTGGCCAGCGCCTGCACCACCCGCAGGATGGCGGAATGGTCGGGATGCTGGACGACGGCATTGCCCAGCCAGATGACCCGTTGCTCACCTTCGAGCAGCACATCGGCAAGCGCGACGGCCTCATCCGAAGGACGCACGCCGGTGTAGGCTGCCGGTACGGTGCGTTCCACCTTCCGTGCGCAGGCCACCAGCACTTCCACCAGATGATCGACCCAGGCATGGGGAGCACGCACCTGCTGTGCGGCCATCGGCATCAGCCAGTCTTCGGCCACACCATGCAGCGAGGCAACGGCCATCCCCTGCTTTGCCGCCTGACGCACCCGCGCCGACAGGAGCGGATGATCCTTGCGCAGGAAGGAACCGATGATGAACAGACTGTCGATGGCTCCGATGTCCTCGATGGCATGACCCAGCCAGGGCACGCCCTTGCGATGGGAGTCCATCGAGAAATCGGTCTGCCGCAGCCGGAAGTCGATGTTCTCGCTGCCCAGCCCGCGCATCAGCAGGCCGCCCAGATAGAGTTCTTCGAGCGTGGACGTGGGCGAGGCCAGCATGCCGATGGTGTTGCCGCCGTGGTTCTTCTTCACGTCGGCCAGCGCATGGGTCACGTAGTCGAGTGCGCTCTCCCACGACACCTCATGCCACTGGTTGTCCTGCTTGATCATCGGCGTGGTCAGCCGGTCCTTGGCCTCCAGCCCTTCATAGGAGAAACGGTCACGGTCGGAAATCCAGCACTCGTTGACGGCCTCGTTCTCGAAGGGTAGCACCCGCTTCACCGTGTCCTGTTTCACCTGCACGACCAGGTTGGAACCCAGCGAATCGTGCGGCGCCACCGAACGGCGGCGCGTGAGTTCCCAGGTACGGGCGGAATAGCGGAAAGGCTTGCTGGTGAGAGCGCCCACCGGACAAACGTCGATCATGTTGCCCGACAGCTCGGAATCCACCGACTGGCCCAGGAAGGTCATGATCTGCGAATGCTCGCCACGACCTGCCATGCCCAGTTCCATGATGCCGGCCACTTCCTGACCGAAACGCACGCAACGGGTGCAGTGGATGCAGCGCGCCATTTCCTCGGCAGACACCAACGGCCCGAGATTCTTGTGGAACACCACGCGCTTTTCCTCGTGGTAGTTCGACATCGAATGACCATAGCCCACCGCCAGATCCTGCAGCTGGCATTCGCCACCCTGATCGCAGATCGGACAGTCGAGCGGGTGGTTGATGAGCAGGAATTCCATCACCGACTTCTGCGCATCCACCGCCTTCTTCGACTGGGTGTGCACCTTCATGCCCGGCGTGACCGGCGTGGCGCAGGCGGGCACTGCTTTCGGTGCCTTCTCCACCTCGACCAGGCACATCCGGCAGCTGGCGGCAATGGAGAGTTTCTTGTGGTAGCAGAAATGCGGTACGTAGACACCTGCCGCATTGGCAGCATGCATCACCATGCTGCCTTCGGCCACCGACACTGTCTTGCCATCAATTTCGACTTCGACCATGACTGAGAATTCCCGTCAGTTAGGCTTGAACGGAGGTCGGCACAAGACAGGTCTTGTGTTCGATGTGGTAGGCGAATTCATCGCGGTAGTGCTTGATGAAGCCCCGTACCGGCATGGCGGCGGCATCACCCAGCGCGCAGATCGTGCGCCCCTGGATGTTGCCGGCGATGCGATCCAGCTCATCGATGTCTTCCTGGCGCCCCTGCCCGTTTTCGATGCGATGTACCAGCCGGTAGAGCCAGCCCGTGCCCTCGCGACAGGGCGTGCACTGGCCGCAGCTTTCCTCGAAATAGAAATAGGACAGGCGCTCCAGGCTTTTCACTGCACAGCGGGTTTCGTCCATGACGATGACGGCGCCCGAACCCAGCATCGAGCCGGCTTTCGAGATGGCGTCATAGTCCATCGTCAGATCCATCATGATGTTCGCCGGGATGACCGGAGACGACGAACCACCGGGAATCACCATCTTCAGCTTGCGCCCGTAGCGCACCCCACCGGCCAGCTCCAGCAGCTTCGCAAATGGCGTGCCCAGCGGAATCTCGTAATTGCCCGGCCGCTCCACGTCACCACCGATGGAGAAGATCTTGGTGCCGCCATTGTTGGGCTTGCCGGCTTCAAGAAAAGCCTGTCCGCCATTGCGGATAATCCAGGGAACGGCCGCGAAGGTTTCGGTGTTGTTGATGGTGGTGGGCTTGCCGTAGAGACCGAAGCTCGCCGGGAACGGCGGCTTGAAGCGTGGCTGGCCCTTCTTGCCCTCAAGCGATTCGAGCAGCGCCGTTTCCTCACCGCAGATGTAGGCACCGAAACCGTGGTGGCCATGCAGCTGGAAGGAAAAGTCGGTGCCGAGAATGTTGTTGCCGAGATAACCGGCTGCCCTCGCCTCCTCCAGCGCCGCCTCGAAGCGTTCGTAGATGCGGAAGATCTCGCCGTGGATGTAGTTGTATCCCACGGTGATGCCCATTGCGTAGGCGGCAATCGTCATGCCTTCGATGACGATGTGCGGGTTGTAGCGCAGGATGTCGCGGTCCTTGAAGGTGCCCGGCTCGCCCTCGTCCGAATTGCAGACAAGGTACTTCTGCCCCGGAAACTGCCGCGGCATGAAGCTCCACTTCAGGCCGGTGGGAAAGCCTGCGCCGCCCCGGCCCCGCAGGCCCGATGCCTTGACTTCGGCAATCACTTCCTCGGGCGTCATCGGCGGATTGCCATCGAGGCCCAGCACGCGCTTCAGCGCCTTGTAGCCGCCGCGGGCCTCGTAGTCGGCAATGTGCCAGCCATCGGCTGAATCAAGTCCCGCAAGGATCTGCGGGTTGATGTGACGGCCGTGGAAGCAGGTTTCCTGAACCCTGGCGTCGATCTGGAGATCTCTCGCAACCATGCTCGTCTCAATCCTTTCGTTTCAGCTCGTCGATCAGGGCATCGAGCTTCGCGTTGTCCATGAAGCTCTCGACACGCTTGTCATTGACCAGACAGATCGGTGCGTCACCGCAGGCACCCAGGCACTCGGTCTCCACCAGCGTGAATCGGCCATCGGGCGTGGTCTCGCCATAGTCGATGCCGAGCTTCTGCTTCAGGTATTCACCGGCCTTGTCACCCTCGCGCAGCGCACACGGCAGACAGGTACAGACACCGATCTTGAAGGCACCCACTTCCTTCGTGTTGTACATGTTGTAGAAGGTGGCGACCTCATAGACCGCGATGGGCGGCATGCCGAGATAATCGGCGATGTCGTCGATGACAGCCGGCGAGATCCAGCCCACCTCGTCCTGCGCGATGGTGAGCGAGGCCATAACGGCCGACTGCTTCTGCTCGGGCGGATACTTGGCAACATTCCGGTCGATCTTCCGGTAGGCGTCATCAGACAACAGTCGTTCGACCGGAATGGGTTTGATAGCCGTACTCATCGATCGATTTCTCCGAACACGATGTCCTGGGTGCCGATGATCGTCACCACGTCGGCCAGCATGTGGCCGCGCGACATTTCATCCAGCGCCTGCAGGTGTACGAAACCGGGCGCACGGATCTTGATGCGATAGGGTTTGTTGGCGCCATCGGACACCAGGTAGATGCCGAATTCGCCCTTGGGATGCTCCACCGCCGAGTAATACTCGGATTCGGGCACGTGCATGCCCTCGGTGAAATATTTGAAGTGGTGGATCAGCTCTTCCATGTTGCTTTTCATCGCAACACGTTTGGGTGGCGCCACCTTCAGGTTGTCGACCATCACCGGGCCGGGGTTGGCCTTCAGCCAGTCGACACACTGCTTGATGATGCGGTTGCTCTGGCGCATCTCGGCCACGCGAACCAGATAGCGGTCATAGGAATCGCCATTCACGCCAACCGGAATGTCGAAATCCATGCGGTCATAGACTTCATAGGGCTGCATCTTGCGCAGATCCCAGAGCACGCCCGAACCACGCAGCATCGGGCCGGTGAGGCCGATGGCCTTGGCCCGCTCGGGATCGACCACGCCAATGCCGACCAGACGCTGCTTCCAGATCCGGTTGTCGGTCAGCAGGGTTTCGTACTCGTCGACGCAGGCCGGGAATCGCTCGGTGAAGGAGTCGATGAAATCCAGCAGGCTGCCTTCGCGGTCGAGGTTGAGCGCCTTGGCCTTGCTCTCGGAATAACCGCCCTTGCTTACCTGATACTTCGCCATCGTGCCCGGCAGATCACCGTCCACCCCGCCCGGCCGGTAATAGGCTGCGTGCATGCGCGAGCCCGACACGGCCTCGTAGCAGTCGCACAGCGCCTCGCGCTCGCGGAAGGCGTAGAGGATGACGGCCATCGCGCCCACATCCAGCGCATGCGCACCGATCCACATCAGGTGGTTCATCAGACGCGTGATCTCGTCGAACATCACGCGGATGTACTGTGCACGCAGCGGCACCTCGATGCCCAGCATCCGCTCGATCGCCATCACGTAGGCATGCTCGTTGCACATCATCGACACGTAGTCGAGACGGTCCATGTAGGGCAAGGTCTGCAGATAGGTGCGGGATTCCGCCAGCTTTTCGGTACCCCGGTGCAGCAGGCCGATGTGCGGGTCGGCACGTTCGACCACCTCGCCATCCATTTCCAGCACCAGACGCAGCACGCCGTGCGCGGCAGGGTGCTGCGGCCCGAAGTTCAGGGTGTAGTTCTTGATTTCGGCCATCGGCACACCTTCAATGATCGTTCCGGTTCACACCACCGGCATATGTGTCCTCGCGCACGACGCGCGGCACGTTGTCACGGGGCTCGATGGTGAGCGGCTGATAGACGACGCGCTTCAGCTGTTCGTCGTAGCGCATCTCGGTATAGCCGGAGACAGGGAAGTCCTTGCGGAACGGGTGCCCGATGAAGCCGTAGTCGGTGAGGATGCGACGCAGGTCGGGGTGCCCCAGGAACACGATGCCGAACATGTCGAATGCCTCGCGCTCAAACCAGTTGGCACTGGGCCAGATGTCGGTCACCGAGTCGATGACGGGTGCCTCGTCATCAGGACAGAAGGCCCGCAGACGCATGCGCCAGTTGTGCTTCACGCTGAGCAGCTGCATCACCACCGCAAAGCGCGGTGCATCCCATTCCTCGTTGCCGTAGGTGGAGTAATCAATGCCGCACAGGTCGATCATCATCTCGAAGCCAAGACGAGGATCATCACGCAGGCGCTGACAGACGACACGATGGCAATCGGCGCTGATTTCTACCGTGACCTGCCCAAGTGCAGTGGAAAGCCCGAGGATGCGCTCGCCCAGCGCGTCCTGCAACGCGGCAACCAGTTTTTCGTTATTCATGATCAGCGCGCAATGGTGTTGGTTTCACGGATCTTGCGCTGCAGCTGGATGATGCCGTAGATCAGCGCTTCGGCCGTCGGCGGACAGCCCGGCACGTAGATGTCGACCGGCACGATGCGATCACAGCCCCGAACCACCGAATACGAGTAGTGGTAGTAGCCACCACCATTAGCACAGGAGCCCATCGAGATCACCCAGCGCGGCTCGGACATCTGGTCGTAGACCTTGCGCAGCGCAGGTGCCATCTTGTTGGTGAGCGTGCCGGCCACGATCATCACGTCGGAGTGCCGCGGACTGGGCCGGAAGATCACGCCGAAACGGTCGAGGTCATAACGTGCGAGGCCCGCATGCATCATCTCGACCGCACAGCAGGCCAGACCAAAGGTCATCGACCAGAGCGATCCGGTTCGCGTCCAGTTGATCAGCTTGTCGAGGTTCGTGGTGACGAACCCCTCTTCCAAAACGCCCTCGATACTCATGCGTGTCTCACTGAGGAATATTCTGTAGCGTTACGACGGTAGCAGCAGATAACCGACCCTGACACGGGCCGGGAACCCATCACGAAGGAAAGACACCGGGAGGAATCACTCCCAGTCGAGAGCCCCCTTGCCCCACTCGTAAACGAAACCAATGACCAGGATGCCAAGGAACACCATCATCGACATGAAACCAGCAAAGCCGATGGTCCCGAGAGAAACCGCCCACGGAAACAGGAAGGCAATTTCCAGATCAAAGAGAATGAACAGGATGGCAACCAGGTAGTAGCGGATATCCACCTGCATGCGCGCGTCGCCGAAAGCCTCGAAACCGCATTCGTAGGCCGAGAGTTTTTCAGGATCGGGACGGGAAGGACCGAGCAGCTTGCCGATGATCATGGGACCAACGCCGACAAGGGCTCCGACGATCAGAAAGAGCAGAACTGGCAGATAGTTTGCTAGGTCCACGATTGAAGCTCCCTGATCGTTATCGCTGTTAATCTGCAGAAACCACTACAGCCTGGAAAGGCTGCGGGCATCTTAAACCGTTGGTGCCGACGGCGAGACTCGAACTCGCACAGCTTTCGCCACTACCCCCTCAAGATAGCGTGTCTACCAATTTCACCACGTCGGCAATCGGAGCGATGTTACAGCGGTTTTATGGCCGGCGCGAGGGTTGCGCCGGTTTTTGAGTTACACAACCGTCTCCTGATTGCGTAACTCCTGACTTGGATCAATCAAGATCCATTTATTTCGAATCAGCAGGGATTCTAGCGTCAGATTTGTTCCCTGTCTCGCCTTTTTCAGAAGTTTTTTCTTCTGCAGGCGAGGTTTTTGCAACGCCAGCGGCCGCAGCAGGTGCTTCAGGCACGGCTGCACCCGAATCGACCGGCGCAGCAGCCGGAGCCTGGCCTGGCGCGGTGGGCACCGACGACGGCGGAGGCTGCGGAATCTCGACGTTGTCCATCAGGCTGCCCCCATCCGGCTGGGCCGAACGGCCGGCCGGCTGATGGGCGATGAAGGCAAGCGCCAGCGTGCTGAGGAAGAAGACCGTGGCACAGATGCCGGTCATGCGGGACAGGAAATTGGCCGAACCGGTTGCACCGAACAGGCTGCCGGATGCCCCCGACCCGAATGCGGCCCCCATGTCGGCCCCCTTGCCATGCTGCAACAGCACCAGCAGGATGACCCCAAGAGCGGAAATGACCAGCAGCGCCAACGCCACGTTGTAGAAAATCGGACTCATCGGTTGCTCAGGCTCCGGCTGCAACTGCGGCACGGGCAATGCCCACGAATTCGTTGGCCACCAGCGACGCACCGCCGACCAGGCCACCATCCACATCGGGATTGGCAAAGAGTTCTGCGGCATTGGCCGCCTTCACCGAACCGCCGTAGAGGATGCGCACCGACGGCGCAGCGGCATAACCGCTGGATGCGAGACGGTCGCGCAGGAACTGGTGAACGGCCTGGGCCTGCTCCGGCGTGGCAGTGAGGCCGGTGCCGATGGCCCAGACGGGCTCGTAGGCCAGCACGAAAGCGGAAGCCGGCTGGCGATCCAGCACCGGCAGCACCGCGTCGAGCTGACGGGCCAGCACGACCTCGGTCTCGCCGGTCTTGCGCTCTTCCAGGGTTTCACCGATGCAGATGACGGGAATCAGCCCGGCGTCGATGGCAACCTGCGCCTTTTCTGCAACGATTTCGTCGGTTTCACCATACATCTGGCGACGCTCGGAATGGCCCACCAGCACCCAGCGCATGCCCAGATCGGTCAGCATGCCGGAGGAAACTTCGCCGGTGTAGGCACCATCCTGCTGCGTGGAGAGATTCTGTGCTCCAACGGTGATGGCCGAACCATCGAGCAGCGCCTTTGCCTGCGCCAGGTAGGGGAACGGTGCGCAGACCGCCACATCGACGCCCTCGACACCGGATGCCAGCGCGGCTTTCAGCGAGGTCAGCAATGCCTCGTTGGCAGCAAGCCGGCCGTTCATTTTCCAGTTGCCCATGACAAGCGGGCGGCGTTTGCCATTGTTGATCGAGGAGTCCGGCATGATGATATCCGTCGTGAAAAAGGTTGAGTCGCCGGGCAGCGCCCTCTGCGGGGCACGATGCCATCGGGCAGGAAGGACGAAAGCGGCGGGAGGATACAGGGATTCTATCCGCCCGCAAAAACCGGGGCAAACGAAAGCCCCGGCCTGCGGTCTGGAGGAAACAGGGTCAGTCTGTGCTGGTTTCGCCCCGTCGGGCGCGGCGGCGGCGGCGCAGGTAGCGCATCACCATCGCCACATGACCCGATACGCTGTAGCCCAGGAAAATGAGGAACAGCACGGTGGGCGGATCGGACGACACCAGCACGATGGCCAGCATCAGGACGATCAGCACGACGAAGGGCACCGCCCGGCGCAGGTTGAAGTCCTTGAAGGAATAGAACGGGGAGTTCGAGACCATCGACAGACCCGCATAGAGGGTGATGAGCCAGGCCAGCCAGTCGAGATCGGCGCCGGTTGCATCGATCCAGTGCGCCTCACGCCAGTCGATGGCCACCCAGACGAAACCGGCGACGAGCGCCGCGGCCGACGGGCTGGGCAGCCCCTGGAAGAAGCGCTTGTCGACCACCTTGATGTTGGTGTTGAAGCGCGCCAGTCGCAGGGCTGCCCCCGCCACATAGACGAAGGCCGCCAGCCAGCCCAGCTTGCCGATACCGGACAGTGCCCAGGAATAGATGACCAGCGCCGGCGCAGCGCCGAAGGAAATCATGTCGGCGAGCGAGTCGTACTGCTCGCCGAAGGCGCTCTGACTGTTGGTGAGACGTGCCACCCGGCCATCGAGGCTGTCGAGGAACATGGCAAAGAAGATGGCAACGGCTGCCCACCAGAATTCGCCCTTCATCGCCATGACGATGGCATAGAAGCCACAGAACAGGTTGCCGGTGGTGAAGGCGTTGGGCAGCAGGTAGATGGCCCGGCGATGCGGCGCACTGCCCGGCACGGCCGACGCGCCGTCACGCGACACTCTGCCCGGTGCCTGCTGCCCGCCTTCTGCCGCACGCCCGTCATGGCCACTGCCCTGCCCCTCGCGCTGCAGGCGACCGGCGCGCAGCAGACGGGCACGACGATCCACGCCCTTCATCCGGCGGGCACGTTCTTCTGGTTTGAGCGGCATGAAACTCATCGCAACCCTCGTCAGGACTCATAGGGCCGCTCGCGCAGCCACTTGGTCATGATCCACTTGTCGCCACGGATCACCGGCATGCCCGCATGCAGGCAGCGCGTATCCAGCTGCCCCTCGGCGTTCATGTATTCAAAGTAGACGGCCGACCCCTTGATGGCCTTGGCCGAAAAACCGACCTCGGGGAAATGGGTTTCCCCGCCTTCCTCGACATCGTTCAGATACATCACGAGCGTGCCGATGCGCTGCCCGCCCACGCGGGTGAGCACGGCCGTGCCCGGATCGGAAGGCTCGAAAAAGTCCTGATGCGCCTTGTACTCGCCACCGGTGCCGTAATGCAGCATCTGCAGCGGCTCGCCGCGATTGACCGGCAGATTCACCAGCGCACTGATGCGCGCCTCGATGCGCTGCACCAGCTCGTTTTCACCGCGCTCGAAATGACAACCTTCGCTCTTGCGGACACTGCTCTGGTAGCTGCCGCCGCTCTCGCGGTCGACCACCTCCGAGGTTTTCATGCGCCCCTTGCTCAGACGCACCAGTTCATCGCATTCGTCGTCGGCCAGCAGGCCACGGATGATGGCGATGTTGGGGTTCTCCATCACGCAGACCAGCTCCACCTCGCGGTCGGCCACGGTGAGACGCGGCGCCATGCCTGGCAGGCGGATGGGCGATGCCTGATAGCCCTCGCCCAGCAGCGCAGCCGCCTCGGGAGCGTTCTTCAGACGGATGCCGATATCGCCCAGGATGTCGACGGCGTGGGTGGCAAATGCAGCATCAAAGCCGTTGTCGACCATGATCTTCACCATGTCGGCACGATCACAGCCACGCACGACGTTGGTGGAAATCCAGTCCTGCCAGACCGGTGGCAATTGGGTATGCCCCCCCGTCGTCGGGGCCGTTGCATCAGCGGAGGAAGGAATTGAATTGCTCATGATGCGGATTAGATCGCCTCACGGCGCAGGATGCAAGCGCCCTGCAGGCGGGAAAAGCCTGACAAAAAGCCGCTGGCAGGACGCATCCGCAGCCACCGGCTTCAGGTTCGCCCCCCCCTCCTCACGGCCCTCTGATCAAACACGCCCGGTCTTGCGACACCGGACACGACGACATCAGGGCGAGAGGCAGGAGACGGACGGATCGGGAACGGCAGATTGCCGTCCCCGCAGGCCCCCTGGCCCAGGAGCCTGCCTCGAAAACGGCCTCAGTTCTTCGAGCGGTCGACCAGCTTGTTGGCCTTGATCCACGGCATCATCGC
>JAUNHU010000101.1:0-3383 GCA_030523825.1 Lautropia sp.
TTACTGGATCTTGGCTGCGGAGCGCAGTTTTTCCTGCAGGGC
Organism: Lautropia sp.; assembly: GCA_030523825.1. Lineage (GTDB taxonomy): Bacteria > Pseudomonadota > Gammaproteobacteria > Burkholderiales > Burkholderiaceae_E > Lautropia. Next base: position 43 of record JAUNHU010000101.1, read on the forward strand.
CTGAACCTTCTGGCGCTCAAGCTGCTGCTGGAGCTGGCCACGGATCTGCTCGAACGGAGGCGGTTCTGCATCGCGCGAGTCGTCGAGCTGGATGACGTGATAGCCGAACTGGGTCTTGACCGGCTCGGTGGTGTACTCACCCTTCTTCAGCTTGACCATCGCGTCGGAGAACTCCTTGACGAAGGTCTCGGGGGTGTTCCAGCCCAGCTCGCCACCGTTGGCGCCCGATCCGGGGTCTTTCGACTGCTTGGCCAGTTCCTCGAACTTCTCACCCTTCTTCAGGGATTCGACGATCTTCTTGGCCTCGTCTTCCTTCTCGACGAGGATGTGACGGGCCTTGTACTCCTTGTTGCCCGAGCCGGCGGCGTCCTTGGTCAGCTTGTCGTACTCGGCGCGGACTTCGGCGTCGGAGACCGGCTTCTCTTTCAGTTCGCTCTGGATCAGGGCGCGGATCAGCACGTCTTCACGGATCTGATCCAGTTGCTTCTGGACTTCGGGCGATTTCGTCAGGCCGCGCTTGCCGGCTTCCTGCACGAACAGCTCGCGCGAGATCAGCTCGTCACGGATCATCTTGCGGGTTTCCGGGGTGTCGGGACGGCCCTGGCTGGCGAGGATCTTGACGAACTCGTCGACGCGCGACGAGGGGATGGCCTTGCCATTGACGACAGCTGCGTTCTGGGCGGCAGCAGGCGCGGCGATCAGCATGGTGGCTGACAGCAGGGCGGCGGCGCCGGCCGTGCGGATCAGCGATCGGGTCGGGTTTGCACGGAGTCCGGAAAGGGGATGGATCATGTCGTTCGTTTCCCTTGGTTGAAATGAAGATGATGGATGGTTGCAGGATTGCCAGCGAAGCGCCTGGCAGCCTGGCATGCAGTCTGATGGGTGGTTCCTGATTATCCGGCAGGGACCAGCCCGCAGAAGAACGTCCGGGGGACGGTTGCCGCTGACACGACACTGTTTGTGGTGAATGGTCGCAAACGGAGAATGGTCGGCAGCAGTGGGATGCTCAGGTCGTTGGTGTCTGGGCACGGATGCTGAGCGCGTGGATGCGATGAGGCATCCAGTCGGCGACTGCATCATACACCAGCCGATGTCGGGCCACGGTGGAGAGCCCTTCGAAGACCGGTGTCGTCAGGGTGACGGCAAAATGCCCGGCACCACCGGCCGCACCGGCGTGTCCGATGTGATGATGACTGTCATCGTGGACGACGATGTGCGCATCTGGAAAATGTTGTTGCAGTCGTTGATGAAGCGTTTCAGGACTTGGTTTCACGGCTGGAATCTTCCGGTTCCTTGATGTGCGGGCTGAGGTAGAAGCCCTGGGCGACGATGAAGACGAGCGTGAGCCCGGTGGTGCCGAAGAGCTTGAAGCTCACCCAGAAATCGGTGCTGAACTGGTAGGCGACCAGCAGGTTGAGTGCACCCATGCCGAGGAAGAACAGCATCCAGAGCAGGTTCAGATTCTTCCAGACTGGATCGGGCAGCGTGAGCTGCTCGCCCATCAGGGCTTTCAGCGCGTTTTTCTGCATCAGCATGGAAATGAGCAGACCGGCCGCAAAGGACCAGTAGAGGATGCTGGGTTTCCATTTGATGAAGGTTTCGTCACGCAGCAGCAGGGTCATGCCGCCGAAGACGACGATGATGCCGAGCCCCATCCATTGCATCGCACTGACCGGATGCTTCTTCAGCAGTGACCAGGCGATCTGCAGGACGTTGACGGCGATGGCCAGCCCGGTGGCGACGTAGATGTCGGCCATCTTGAATGCTGCAAAGAAGACGATGACGGGCAGCAGGTCGAAGAAGACTTTATTCATGAGGAACAGCTGAGTTGGATTTCATCGGCCCAGTCGGGAGGCAGGGCGGCATACGCTTCGTGTCCGGGCTGTTCGTCGAAGGGACGGGACAGGATGTCCAGCAGCTTGCGAACCTCGTCGAAGGCATCTCCGGGGTCGGTAGCCGGTGGAGAGGATTCGAGATGATACCGGGCCGCACGGATGGCGTTTTCTGCCAGGTGGGTGCGCAGGATGTATTTCGGGTTGACGGCGTTCATCCGCGCCTGCCGGTCGGGGCGGGTGCCATCGTGCCGGAGGCGCTCGCGGTATCGGCTCAGCCAGGCACGGGCCTCGGCCGGTTTATTGAACAGGGAGATGAGCGCGTCGTCGGCTGCATGTTCGGCAGGTGTTTCGGGGACAGAGGCCGGAACTGCGCCCAGGCGCCGGAAAAAGAGCGTGAAATCGACACGGTTGCGCTCAAGGCATTCCAGCAGCGCCTGAAGGAAGGCTGCATCGTCATCAAGAGGCTGCATGAGGCCCAGCTTGGCCCGGAAGCGTTCGAGCAGGCTGCGTTCGAAGGCCGATTGATAGCGGGCGAGTGCGTTGGCAATGGTGTCGTCGGCAGCATCGCCGAGCAGGGGGCGCAGGGCGACGGCAAGTGCCTGACAGTTCCACCAGCCGATGGCGGGCTGGTTGGCCCACGCATAGCGACCCCGTTCATCGGAATGGTTGGGCACGTGGCCGAACTGGAAGCGGTCCATGAACGCGAAGGGGCCGTAGTCGATGGTGAGGCCCAGAAGCGACATGTTGTCGGTGTTGAGCACGCCATGCGTGAAGCCCACGCTCTGCCAGGCGGCCACGAGTTCGCCGGTGAGGCGACAGACCTCGGCGAGCAGGGCTGCGGGCGGGTTGGGGGTCTCGGCCAACGTGGGGTAATGCTGCCGGATCAGTGCATCGAGCAGCGTGCGCAGGGCGTCGTGCTGCCGGCTGTAGCTGAAGTGCTCGACGTGACCGAAGCGCAGGAAGGAGGGCGCCAGCCGCAGCACCACGGCGGCGGTCTCGATGCTTTCGCGCTGGACGGGCAGGCGGGAGGCGGTGATGGACAGTGCCCGGGTGGTGGGGATGCCGAGCGCCGCCATGGCCTCGGAACAGAGGAATTCGCGGATGGAGGAGCGCAGCACGGCACGACCGTCGGCCATGCGGGAATAGGGGGTGAGACCGGCTCCCTTCAGCTGCAGTTCCCAGCCGGCATGTTCTCCCAGCAGGAGCGCACGGCCATCGCCCAGACGCCCGGCCCAGACGCCGAACTGGTGGCCGGCGTAGACGCTGGCAACCGGCTGACTGCCGGGCAGCAGGTGGTTGCCGCTGAGTTCGTCCACTGCTGCGGCAAGGCTGCGGGGATCGACGTTCAGCAGACTGCAGGCGCTGGCCGAACCGGCAACGAGCATGGGATCGGGCATGCCGGCTGGCGCAACCGGCACGACGAAGGGCGCACCCAGTGCCGCAGGACCGGGTTGCAGCTGGAGTTGCTGCAATGATCGGGGTGTTTTCGGCGCAGTCGTCATGGCG
>JAUNHU010000101.1:3483-10122 GCA_030523825.1 Lautropia sp.
CTGTGGCGAAAATAATGATTGTGAAAAATGGAAATCAAAATTTGTTACTTGTTCAAAACCAACAGAAATGATTTGTACAGGCGGGTAAACTCGCATCATGAAAAATACGATGTTGCTCAACCGGAATCTGGGCTTTCTGCTGCACGAGTGGCTGAATGTCGAGGCGCTGCGAGACAGAACCCGTTTTTCAGGGCTGGACAGATCCCGGATTGATACCGTGCTGATGCAGGCGTCGGCGCTTTCCAGTGGCACACTGGCGCCGATCAACCGTCTGCTCGATGAACACGAGCCCAGACTTATGGAAGATGGCGTCTGTACGCCCCCGGCATTGCGCGAGGCGCTTGGCCGGGTTTTCTCGTCGGGGCTGATCGGCATCGGCCAGGATCATGAAGCAGGGGGCATGCAGCTGCCTGCGGTGATCGACAAGGCGGTGGCGGCGTGGCTGGATGCCGGCAGTGCCGCAGCCAGCGCCTATCTGTTTCCCACCCGCACGGCGGGCAAGTTGTTGCGGCACTGTCGCAGCGACATGGGCAAACGTGCGCTGCAGATGCTCATGAAGGGCGAGGCCCTCTGCACGATGGGGGTATCGGAACAACAGGCCGGCTCGTCGCTGGCAGACATCCGCACCATCGCGCTGCCCCAGCCGGATGGCAGTTTCAGGCTGTTCGGGCACAAGATGTGGGTGGTGGGCGGCGACCACGACATTACCGGCAACATCTTCCATCTGGTGCTAGCCAGGGTCGAGCAGGGTGCTCAGGGCGTGGCCGATGCGCCCGAGTCCCTGTCCCTTTTTCTGGTGCCCAAGTTTCTGCTGGAAGGTGGCGAGCGCAATGACATCGTCGTGACCGGCCTGAGTCCGCAGATGGGGCAGCGCGGTGCAAGCAGCTGCCTGCTGAGCCTGGGAGACGGTTATCACCTGCCGCAGGGGCAGGCCGGCGCGATGGGCTGGCTGGTAGGCCAGCCGGGAGAAGGCCTGGCGATGCTGGCCGAGGTCAGTCCGCACATCCAGCTGGAAGTGGGCATGGCCGCGATTGCGGTGGCGTTTGCCGGCTATGCCGAATCACTAGGCTATGCGCGAGAACGACACCAGGGGCGCATCCCCGGCCAGCATCATCATGGCGGGCAGATTGCCATCATCCAGCACGCCGACATTCGCCGGATGCTGCTGATCCAGAAAAGCTATGTGGAAGGCGGCCTGGCGCTGGGGCTGTGGTGTGCGCGGCTGATCGACGAGCAGGAAACGGCCTCGGACGAGGTATCGCAGACGCGGGCGCGGCATCTGTTGAACCTGCTGGCGCCGGTGATGAAATGCTGGTCGGCGCTCTATGGCATGCACGCCAATTCGCTGGCGATTCAGGTGCTTGGCTGCTATGGCTATACGCGCGATTATCCGGTCGAGCAGCTCTACCGCGACAATCGTCTGCACAGCCTGGTCGAGGGCACGAACGGTGTGCTGAGCATGGAGTTTCTGCGGGACAGACTGCTGGCCGATGATGCCGTTGGCTTTCATCACTTTCTCGACGTGGTCAATGACACCATCAACCGGGGAGCGGCACGCTGTGGTGATGTCCGCCATATGGCGCTGCAGCTCGGCAAGCATGCCGAGCGCTTCGGTTGGGTGATGGAGCGCCTGCGCAGCGAGCGCGATCTGAGCCGTTGCCTGGCCAATGCCTCCCTGTTCATGGAGGCATTCGGGCACTTCGTGATTGCCTGGGTGTGGCTGGAGCAGGTGCTGGTGGCCGAGGTGGCCTACCTGTCGGCCTATGGGGCCCAGCGCAATTTCTATGCCGGCAAGTGCCAGGCAGCGCGCTTCTTCTTCACGCACGAGCTGCCCCGGGTGGAGCCCAATCTGGTGCTGCTGGAGCAGATGGACATGGTGACGACGGAGATGTCGCCCGATTGGTTCTGAGCGGGCTCCGTCAGACCGGCAGATCGTAGGGCAGGCGCAACAGGCCGATGGCGGCCTCGCCGATGCGCAGGCTGGTGGCGATCATGCCGGCGCCCTGGGGCTGGGTGCCGATCACGTCGATGCGCGCCTCGAAAAGCAGCAGGTAGCGCCGGCCGACCACCGTGATGGGCAATGGCGCGTCGGGGTAGTCACTGCCCTGGCCGATGATTTCGGTGAGTTCGGAGTCGGGGGTGGCGGAGAGGCTGGCACAGCAGACGACCTGGCCGATGGCAGTACCGTCCCAGGCAATGATGTCGGTGCCGGGCGCGGGCAGCGGACCGCTGCAGATGCCGGCGTACATCCGCCGCTTGACCTTTCCTCGGTACTCGCTGCGTGCGACCACTTCCTGGCCGGGGTAGCACCCCTTCTTGAAACTGACGCCTCCGATCAGGTCGAGGTTCAGCATCTGCGGAATGAAACGTTCCTGGGTGTCGGCAACAATCGACGGGGTGCCACTGGCAACATCGAGCTGCAGCCAGTCGCTGTCGCTGAGCTTGAAGCCGGGGTGGGGGCCTGCCACGGCCTGCAGGCTTTCGTGCGGGATGAGAACCAGGCTGCGCAGCAGCTGATGGCCGGGGCCGAGCAGGCGCCGTGCCGGTGTGGTCAGCATGTCGACCGTGGTTTCGGTGAGCGCGATTTCGGGCAGCGTAGCCGTGATCGCAGGCTGCGGGGCACCGTCGAGGGTGAGGCGGGCGCGATTCGGCAGTCCGACGAAACCGAGCACGCGGCAGGTTTCGCTCATGTCGAGCACCTTGACCTTGGAGCGCAGCACGTAGATGCCGAGGCGTTTGGCGATGCTGGCCGCGATGTCGCGGGAGCAGACGAGCCAGAAGACGGGCTCCTCGGCCTGTTCGGGTTCGGGCGATTCATCGTGGCGGATGACCCAGAAGGTGGCCAGCATGCGGCCGTTCGGGGTCAGGTAGCCGGCAAGCCGCGCCTCACCGCCCGACAGTGTCAGCACGTCGTTGGTGAGCTGCCCCTGCAGGAAGGAGGGAGCATCGGTGCCCTGTACCCGGATGACACCAAGGTGGTCGAGCGGGGCATAGGGAAGCGTGCCGGCTGTGGCGGGATGATCCGGAAGGTGGGGCGCGTTGGGTGCTTGCATGGAAGGATGATACTGCGGAGGGGCACGGTGCCTGTGGCTCGATTGCTTCGCAGGCGATGAATCCGGCGGGTATGTATATCATAGGACGGCCGCGGCGGCTGCCGGGCAATGGCCCCGGCGCCGGTGGGGCCGGGTCAAGACGGTGTGGATGAGGGAGTCTGCGTTCGATGGGTCGCTTCGTTTTTCGGGTGGTTTTGCCGCTGCTGTTGCTGCTGATGGTGGGGATCGGTGCCACGGCGGGCTGGCTGTATGGCAGGTATGAAAATCATGTGCTGGTGCCGGAAGGCTCGGAGGTGCGTTTCGATGTGCCGCGCGGGCATGCAGGATCGCGGCTGCCTCAGGTGCTGCAGCAGGCGGGCATCGACGTGTCCGACTGGCAGGTGGCGCTGGCGATGCGTCTCAGGGGAGATGCTGCACGCATCAAGGCAGGCAGCTATGTGATTCCCGGCCCTGTCACGCTGGAAGGGGTGCTGAACGAGCTGGTGAACGGGCAGCAGGAGAAGGGGCTGCCGATGCGGGTGGGTGATGGCTGGTCCTTCCGTGAGCTGCGTGCAGCCCTGAAGCGTGCGCCGGAACTGAAGGACACGATCTCGGGTGTGCCGGATGCCGAGCTGATGAAGCAGCTGGGGGCACCGGGTGTCAGTCCTGAAGGCCGTTTTGCACCGGATACCTATGCGTATCGGCCCGGGAGCAATGATGTGGATGTGCTGAAGCGGGCGTTTGCGCTGCAGCAACAGCGCCTGGAAGCGGCATGGCAGTCACGCACCCCCGATCTGAAGCTGAAATCCCCCGATGACCTGCTGACACTGGCCTCCATCGTCGAGAAGGAGACCGGACATGAGAGCGACCGGGAGATGGTGGCCTCGGTCTTCCACAATCGCCTGAAGAAGAACATGCCACTGCAGAGCGATCCGACCACCATCTTCGGACTGGGCGAACGCTTCGATGGCAACCTGCGCAAGGCCGATCTGCGCGACAGGTCGCCCTGGAACACCTATGTCCACCGTGGCCTGCCGCCCACGCCGATTGCGAATCCGAGCCTGCGTGCGCTTCAGGCGACGGCCCGGCCGGCGGTGTCGGACAAGTTCTATTTCGTGGCACGGGGGGATGGGCGTTCGGAATTCTCGGCCGATCTGGCGAGCCACAACCGGGCGGTCGACCGTTTTCAGCGCAATCGGGGGCAGGGGCCCCTGAAGGGCACGGCGGCAGCCAGCGAAAGCGTGGAGGTGAAGTGATGGCGGGTCGAGGCGCGTTCATCAGTTTCGAGGGTATTGACGGGGCGGGCAAGAGCAGCCACGTGGAGGCATGTGCCGAGTGGCTGCGCAGTCAGGGGCTGACGGTGGTGCTCACCCGCGAGCCCGGCGGCAGCGAACTGGCCGAATCCATCCGCCAGCTGCTGCTCACGAAGGAAATGCAGCCCGAGACCGAGGCGCTGCTGGCCTTTGCCGCGCGCAACGATCATCTGGACCGGGTCATCAGGCCAGCCCTGGCTCAGGGGCACTGGGTGGTCTGCGACCGCTTCACCGATTCGACCTTTGCCTATCAGGGCGGGGGCGCGGGCGTCGACCGGGGACGGCTGGCGATGCTGGAGCAATGGGTGCATGGCGACTTGAAGCCGGATCGCACCTACCTGTTCGACCTGCTGCCAGCGGTGGCAGCAGAACGCCGCTCGGCGGTACGTGCCGCCGACCGCTTCGAGGCGCGTGAAGATACCTATTTCGACCGGGTACGGGCAGCCTACCTGCACCGGGAGCATGCCGATCCGGGCCGTTTTCTGGTGGTTGATGCGGGCGGTGCGCTCGAAGACATCCGCCGGCAGGTGCTGGACGATCTGGCCGGCTGCCTGCGTCGCTGGCCGGTGGCGGCCGGAGGGCAGGCGTGAGCAACCTGCCCGTTTTTGCGGTTCAGCATCCGCTCCTCCATCGCCTGCTGGGCGAGGGGGAGCATCTGCATCACGGGCTGCTGCTGGCCGGGCTGCCGGGCATCGGCAAGGCAGCCTTCGCCCGGGCGCTGGCCAAGGGGCTGCTGTGTGAGCGTCCGGGCGGCGGGCAGTCCGCCCCGCAGGCGTGCGGGCAGTGCGTGGCCTGCGGCTGGTTCGAGGCGGGAAACCACCCCGATTTCCGCAGTGTGGGGCTTTTGAGCGCCGAGGCGCGTGGCAGTAAGGGAGCGGCCAGCGCAGCGCGTGACATCTCGATCGACCAGGTCCGTGAGCTGGAGGGCTTCATGACCACGACGGCTGCCAGGGGCAAGGCGCGGGTGGTGATGATCGACCCGGTCGAGACACTCAGCCTGCCTGCGGCCAACGCGCTGCTGAAGATGCTCGAAGAACCCGGCGCCAGCACCTGGTTCCTGCTGGTCACGCATCTGCCCGCCCAGCTGCCCGCCACGATCCGTTCGCGTTGCCGGCTGGTGACACTGCCCTCGCCGACACCGGATGATGCGGCGCGATGGCTGGTGCAGGAAACGGGCATCGGGGCAGAGCAGGCCGGACAGCTGCTGGCCTGGTCGGGGATGGCACCGTTGCACGCACGCGAACTCGCCGACCCTGCCACCCTGACCGTTTATCGGACGTTGCTGGAGTCGCTGGCTGCCTTGCCCGAGACTGGGCTGGACACGGTGGCCGACAAGTCGGGCTCGGTTCCTGCAGCGACCTGGTATTACCTGTTGTTGCGCTGGATTTCGGACCTGGTGCGCGCGCATGCGGGTGCGGCTCCCCGTTTCTTCCCGGAGTTTGCACCCAGGTTGAGCAGTCTGGCCCGGCGCAGTTCGCTGGCCCGGCTGACCGAGGTGTCGGCAACGTTGCAGCAGCAGGCGGTGATGGTTCGTCATCCGCTCAACCCGCGGCTGTTCATGGAGTCGGCGCTCGGCACCTATCTGGACGCATTCGCCGCCTGAGCAACCCGACGGGTTCGAGGAACACGTCCAGACTTTCGATGATCGATGAGCACTTCCCTGCAATCCACTCCGCTGTCTGCTCCCGGGGGCGCGTCCGCCGCACGGCCGGGCGTGATGCCGCTCTCGATCCGCGAAAAATCGGCCCTGCTGGCGGCCTACATGCCCTTTCTGGAAAACGGCGGGCTGTTCGTGCCCACCCAGAAACCGGCGCAGCTGGGCGATGAGCTTTACATCGTGCTGACGCTGATGGACGATCCGGCCAAGACCGCGCTGCCGGGCAAGGTGGTCTGGATCACGCCGCCGGGCACCACCGGCCGGCCGCAGGGCGTGGGCGTGCATTTCAACAAGACTGCAGCCAGCGAGCAGGTACGTGACAAGATCGAAAAGCTGCTGGGTCCTGCCTTAAAATCCACCAATTCCTCTTACACGATCTGAGAGGGCTTCCGGATACGCCCGCGCATCTTCATGCAGAAGGTTCGCGGGGTGTCCCGCATGGCGGGGCCCGGTTCGGCAGCTTTCCCGGGCACTCCTGCATGTTCGTCGACTCCCATTGCCATCTCGATTTTCCAGAAAACCGCGAGCGCCTGCCGCAGCTGCTCGCCAACATGCGTGACGCCGGCGTCGAGCATGCGCTGTGCGTTTCGGTCTGCCTCGAAGACTGGCCCGGCCTGATGGATGTGGTGCGTGCGCA